>CAZLWS010000201.1:0-4451 GCA_964563205.1 uncultured Propionibacteriaceae bacterium
CGTCAAGCCAGATCATGGGAAGTATCCCCGGGAGTACGCATGGCGTTCGGAGAAAGTACAAGGGCCGGTTGCTCGACGAGGTGGTCGCGGTCACCGGTTGGTGACGTAGGCCCGCAGCCGGTACAGAACCTCGCTCCTTCGATGATCGAACTACGCCCTCGACCTGACTGCCGGGTCGGTGCGGAACGCGAAGCCAAACTGTCGAGTGCCCGTCTCGCAGGAGATAGTGAGCACGACCCCGCGGATGGATGAGCCCGGCTCGTAGTCGGCCAGATCGGAGGAAAGCGCCGTCGCCCAATTCTCCGGAACCAAGTAGCGCACTGAGGTGTCCACAGAACTGACGGGAACGTCCTGCCAGCCCTTCCAGCGGACGGCGCCGTCAGAGGTGATCGGCGCATCCTGGATCGCCGCCGAAGCGACGCTGCCCACCACCACGTCGACTGCCTCGCCGACGGGAACATAGGGGCTGTTGGCAACGTGATGGTGCTGCGCGAGCAGCGTGAGCGTCCGTTGTCCGGCGGCGGTGGTGTCGTCCGCCGGAACCGGCCCCTCGACCCAGGGCAACTCCTGACCGTCGGCGACCACCCTCAACTCGCCGCTCTGGCATGCGTTCGGCTCGACTTCCTCCGGCAGCCCGGAGCAGCCGACGCACAGCATCACCCAGCCGAGGACCACCACCGTGAGGCGCACATACTCACCGTAGGCTTCAAGATCGTGTTTGCACAGTCGGCGACGAGACTCACGAAAAGTGCCCGCGAAATGATGGCTGAACATGGCATCGACGAGGACGAGGTCGTGGCCGAGTTCGACGCGGCGCGAAGGGCATAGCGGGAAGCCGCCGCTTAGCTTAGTGAAGTCGCGGCTTGCGCTGGACTGTCCGATCTGGAGCGAGGACGGGGACTTCTTCGGCGCGGGCGTGGACACCCGGAAAGCGACCTCGTGGAGACCTACCTCAGAGGAGACGCCCGAGAGCAGTCACCGACTGACTGAGAGGCCGGGGCTTCGAGACTCCGGCTGCCCGAACCTCAGCCCGCGCTCAGGTCAGCCGTCAGAGGCGCGCGGCGATCTCGTCGCCGACGACGGACGTCGGGCGCTTGGTGGCGCCACGCTCGGCGATGTCGGCGTCCACGGCGGCCTCGATGCGGGCGGCGTCCTCGGTGCGTCCCAGGTGATCCAGCAGCAGAGCCATCGACAGGATGGTCGCGGTCGGGTCGGCGATGCCCTGGCCGGCGATGTCCGGCGCGGAGCCGTGCACCGGCTCGAACATGGACGGGAAGGCGCCCTCGGGGTTGATGTTCGCGCTGGCCGCCAGCCCGATGCCGCCGGTCACGGCGGCCGCCAGGTCGGTCAGGATGTCGCCGAAGAGGTTGTCGGTGACGATCACGTCGAAGCGCTGCGGGTCGGCCACCAGCGAGATGGTGGCGGCGTCCACGTGCAGGTAGTCGGTCTCGACCGCGGGGAACTCGGCGGCGACGGTCTGGAAGAGCCGGTTCCACAGGCCGCCGGCGTGGACGAGCACGTTGTGCTTGTGCACCAGGGTGACCTTGTTGCGGCGCTTCACAGCACGGCCGAAGGCGTCGCGGATGACCCGCTCGATGCCGTGGGCGGTGTTCAGGCTGACCTCGGTCGCCACCTCGTGCGGGGTGCCGGTGCGCAGGCTGCCGCCGTTGCCGACGTAGGGGCCTTCGGTGCCCTCGCGCACCACCACGAAGTCGACCGGGCCGCGGGCGAGCACCGAGTCGGCCAGCGGGGTGGGGATGCCCGGGTAGAGCTTGGACGGCCGCAGGTTGACGTAGTGGTCGAAGGCGAACCGGAGCTTCAGCAGCAGGCCGCGCTCCAGCAGGCCGCTGGGGATCGCCTTCGAGCCCGGGGCGGCGCCGACCGCGCCCAGCACGATGGCCTGGCTGGCCTTGAGCTCTTCGAGGACGGAGTCGGGGAGCACCTCGCCGGTGCGCTGCCAGTGCTCGGCGCCGAGTTCGTGGTGGACGAAGTCGAAGGCGTCCGGCCCGACGGCGGCGGTCAGTGCCTTGAGGCCTTCGGCGACGACCTCGGGGCCGATGCCGTCGCCGGCGATGACGGAGATGACGGGCTTGCTGGATTCAGTGGCGGTCACGAGAGGTGAGGGTACCGGACGGGCCGGTACCATGCGCTCATGTCTCTTTCGTTCCCCGTCATCGCCAACCCGTCGCCGGCCTCCCAGGCCCGTTTCGACGAGATCATGGCGAACCCCGGCTTCGGCGACTTCTTCACCGACCACATGGCCGTGGTGACCTGGACGAAGGACGAGGGCTGGACGAACGCGGGCATCCAGCCCTACGGGCCGTTCCAGCTCGACCCGGCCACCGCCGTGCTGCACTACGCCCAAGAGGTCTTCGAGGGCATGAAGGCCTACCGGCACGCCGACGACTCGGTCTGGCTCTTCCGGCCGGAGGCCAACGCCGCCCGGCTCAACGCCTCGGCGGCCCGCATGATGCTGCCGGCGATCGACGAGGCCGACTTCCTCACCGCCATCACGGAACTGGTGAAGGCCGACCTGCGCTGGGTGCCCGCCGGCGGCGGAGAGCAGAGCCTCTACCTGCGTCCGTTCATGTTCGCCTCGGAAGTCTTCCTCGGTGTGCGGGCCTCGCAGCGGGTGACCTTCTCGGTGATCGCCTCGCCGGTCGGCTCCTACTTCACCAGCGGCGTCGAGCCGGTGGACATCTGGGTGACCGACGCCTGGGCCCGCGCCGGCATCGGCGGGACGGGCTCGGCCAAGTGCGGCGGGAACTACGCCGCCTCGCTGATCGCCCAGTACGAGGGCTACGAGCACGGCTGCTCGCAGGTGCTCTTCATCGAGGCCGCCGGCAAGGACCGCATCGAGGAACTCGGCGGCATGAACGTCTTCCTGGTCACCGGCGACGGCCGGCTGATCACCCCGGAGCTCACTGGCACCATCCTCGAGGGCGTCACCCGCAGCTCGATCCTCACCGTCGCCGGCGACCTCGGCCTCACCCCGGAGGAGCGCCGGATCACCCCCGCCGACTTCTTCGGCCTGATCTCGGACGGCGTCGCCGTCGAGGCGTTCAGCTGCGGGACGGCCGCCGTCCTCACCCCGATCGGCAGCTTCCGCACGGCCAGCGACGTCTACCAGCTGGCCAACCCGGCTGGCGAGCGCACCCTCGCGATCCGCAACCGGCTGCTCGACATCCAGTACGGCCGGGTGCCTGACACGCACGGCTGGCTGCGCCGGATCGTCTGACCCATGGCGGGCGCGGCGGTCGTCCTGGAGTCGGTCAGCAAGAGCTACCGGCTCGGGGACGGGTCGCGCCTGCAGGCCGTCGACGACGTCTCGCTGACGGTCGAGCCGGGCAGCCGGGTCGGTCTGCTGGGCGCCTCCGGCTCGGGGAAGTCCACCCTGCTGCACCTGGTGGGAGCCTTGGACCGTCCCGACAGCGGCCGGATCCAGGTGGGGGAGACGGTGGTCACCGACCTCTCCGAACGGAAGCTGGCCGACTTCCGCGCCGGGGTCGGGTTTGTCTTCCAGCAGTTCCACCTGGTGCCGGGGCTGTCGCTGCTGGACAATGTGTACGCCCCGCTCGCCGGGCGTCCGTTCGACGGTGACAAGCGGGAACGCGCGCGTGAACTGCTGGAGGCGGTGGGCCTGGGCGACCGGACGCGGGCGTTGCCCTCTCAGCTCTCCGGCGGCCAGCAGCAGCGGGTCGCCATCGCCCGCGCTCTGGTCGCCCACCCCGGGCTGCTGCTCGCCGACGAGCCCACCGGCAACCTGGATTCGGCGACCGCCGCCGAGATCATGGAGCTGTTCGCCCGGCTGCAGGCCGAGTTCGGCGCCACCGTCCTGCTCGCCACCCACGACCTGGACGTCGCCGCCACCTGCGAGGTCGCCTACCGGATCTCGGACGGGGTGCTGAGCGAGGCCGTCGATGAGCCGGTGGCCGCGTCCGCCCCGCGCCGCGCCGCGGCCGGCTGATGGAGCTCCTCCGGCTCGCCTGGGCCCGGATCCGCGGCGACCTGCGACGCTCGCTGGCCACCTTCGCCGCGGTCGCCATCGCGGTCACCAGCTTCGTGGTGCTGGCCGCCAGCACCGCCACCCAGCAGGCCACCGTCACCGAGACCGCCGAGGAGAACTACCGCGCCGCCTACGACATCCTGGTGCGCCCCAAAGGCAGCGCCTTGGAGAAGGAGCGAGTCGAGGGCCTGGTCCGCTCCAACTACCTCTCGGGCACCTACGGCGGACTCACACTGGAACAGGTCGAAGCGGTCAAGGCGATCCCCGGCGTGGAGGTGGCCGCGCCGATCGCCATGGTGGGGTTCATCTACCAGGAGATCCCGATCGTGGTCGACGCCTCGCCCTGGCTGTCCCAGGACGGCCAGACCCTGCTGCGGTGGCGAACCACGGTGACCGCTCGGAACTCGACCGCCACCACCCCCGGCCCGGCGGGCTACTTGTACCG
>CAZLWS010000202.1:0-2722 GCA_964563205.1 uncultured Propionibacteriaceae bacterium
GCGCCCTGGACCTGCTGCACAAGGTCTACCTCAGCGAGTTCGCGCCGCGTCCGGCCCGGGTGCTCAGCCGGGGCCAGAAGCAGCGCCTCGGCCTGGCCCGGGCGCTGGTGCACGACCCGTCCGTCCTGCTGCTGGACGAGCCCGCATCCGGTCTGGACCCGCGATCGAGGATCGAGCTGCGCGACGTGCTGCGCGATCTGGCCGCCCAGGGCAAGACCGTGCTGGTCTCCTCCCACGTGCTCAGCGAGCTGGAAGAGGTCTACGACCACGCCGTCTTCCTCTCCCAGGGACGGACGGTCGACCTCGCCACCGCCGCCCAGCCGGCCTCGGTGAGCCGCGGCTGGCGGCTCGACGCCGTCGACCCGGTGGCGCTCCGCACCTTCCTCGACAACGCCGACATCCCCTGGCAGCCCGGCTCCGGCGGCGAGGTGGTCGTCCAGCTGACCGGCTACGAGTCCGCCGCGCAACTGCTTCAGGCAGCCGTCAACGCCGGCGTCCTCGTCCACACCGTCGCCCCGCTCTCGGGACGCCTGGAAGAGGCCTACCTCTCACTGGATCAGGAGCGGGTATGAGCACCCCACGAAGTTCTTCTCCTCCGCTGCGCTCCCCCGAACAACTCCGCGGGGACCCCGCATGAACACCTGGTCGCTCAGCTGGCACGGCCTGCGGACCGTCATCAGCCTGGAACTCAAGCAGCGGATCCGCTCGCCCCGCTGGATCGTCGCCCTGGTGGCGTGGTTCGTCCTGATCGGAGCGGTCACCGGCCTGACCATCTACTCGATGACCGTGCTGCGCGTGGACAACGACTACAACCAGTACGGGGCCGGGCCGCTGGCCTTCGGCATCATCGCCTTCTTCGTGCTCGGCATGGCCTTGGTGATCGCGCCGGCCTTCACCGCCACGTCCATCAACGGCGACCGCTCGGCCGGAACCCTGGCCACCCTCCAGGCCACCCGGCTCTCCGCCTTCGAGATCGCGGCCGGCAAGCTGGTGGCCGCCTGGCTGGCCGCAGCAGTGTTCCTGGTGGCCGCACTGCCCTTCATCGTGTGGACGATGGTGCTCGGCTCGATCTCGCTGTGGCAGGTGGTCGTCTGCTTCGCGGTGGTCTTCGCGCTGGTGGCCGTGGTCTGTGCGATCGGGCTGGGCTGGTCGGCGCTGATCTCCCGCAGCGCGGGAGCTTCGGTGATGACCTACCTGAGCGTGGTGATCCTGAGCATCATCAGCCCGATGGTGATGACGCTCACCCTGCCGTTCATGAACGAATACACCACGACCCGGGTCTGGGGCCTGCCCGACGACGTCGCCGAGGAGTACAACAACCAGGTGAACGAGTACTGGGAGAACCCCCAGTCCGACGGGTCGAATGTCCCGGCGCCGCCGCTGGACAAGTGCGCCTGGAAGGAGGAGCGCTGGGAGCAGGTTCACACCGAACGCGTGTGGTGGATGCTGGTGCCCAACCCCTTCGTGATCGTCGCCGACGCCGCCCCGCTGCCGGCGAAGGCCCGCGACAACCTGAGCGCCTATGTCGGCGAGAGCTCTGACCCGCTGGCGGGCCTCCGGATGGGCGTCCGCTGGCTCGCGATGGGTCCCGAGACTGAGCGCGACGACTGCATCTGGCTGTTCTACAACCTCAACTACAACATCGACTACGACGCCGACGGCAATGCGCGGGTCACCACCGAGAACGGCACTCCGGTGCCCTTCGAGAGCCCGGTGAAGCAGCGCACGGTGGATGTCGGCGCCCCGATCTGGCCCTGGGGTCTCGGCATCAACCTGGTGATCGGAGCCGTCTTCTTCTGGGTGGCGGTGCGTCGCCTCGCCGTCCCCTACGGCGTTCTCCCCAAGGGCATCCGCGTCGCCTGACCGCCTTACCCACCACCCACCCTTCCGTCGAGCGCCACCAGCCACGCCGAAAGCCCGGCCCAAGGGCCACGCGCTCGACGGGACGGGTGGCGTTCGACGGTAGGGGTGGCGCTCGGCGGCGGGCGGAGGAAGGGCGGGATTCGGTCAGCTGCCTGCTTGGGCTAGGCCGGTCTCGTAGGCGACCACCACGGCTTGGACGCGGTCGCGGACGCCGAGCTTGGCCAGGATGTGGCGGACGTGGGTCTTCACGGTCGTCTCCGAGAGGTAGAGCTCGGCGGAGAGTTCGGCGTTCGACAGGCCGCGGGCGATCAGCTGCAGGATCTCGCGTTCGCGCTCGGTGAGCGCGGTCAGGCGCTCGTCCGGCTCGCCGGGCGGGGCCGGGGTGACGCCGGTCGCCACGTGCTCCAGCAGCCGTTTGGTGGACGAGGGCGCGATCACCGCGTCCCCGCTGTAGACGGTGCGGACGGCGGCCAGCAGGTCGGCGGGCGGGGCGTTCTTCAGCAGGAAGCCGGAGGCGCCGGCCTTGATGGCGCTCAGCAGGTACTCGTCCACGTCGTAAGTGGTCAGCATGATCACCTTGGGGGCCTCGCAGTCCTCCAGGATGCGGGCGGTGGCTTCGATGCCGTCCATCCCGGGCATCCGGACGTCCATCAGAATGATGTCGGTGGGCGTCCGGGCCAGCCGGACCGCCTCCAGGCCGTCGCCGGCCTCCCAGGCGACCGTCAAGTCGGGCTGTGAGTTGATCACCATCGCCAGGCCGGCGCGCACCAGCTGCTGGTCGTCCACCAGGCCCACCCGGATCGGGCCGGTCGGCGCGTCAGTCATCGAGATCCTCCTTGGGGCAGGGTGCGGGCAGCAC
>CAZLWS010000202.1:2822-4375 GCA_964563205.1 uncultured Propionibacteriaceae bacterium
GAGTGGACGACGACCTCCACGCGCTGGAACTCCTTGACCTCGGTGTAGCCGGTGGTGGCCATGGCGCGGCGCAGGGCGCCGACCAGGTTCATGGTGCCGTCGGGGGTGTGGGAGGGGCCGAGCAGGATCTCCTCCAGGGTGCCGATGGCGCCGATCTTCACCCGCTCGCCGCGGGGGAGGGTGGGGTGCCAGGCCTCGGCGCCCCAGTGGTACCCCTTGCCGGGGGCCTCACAGGCCCGGGCCAGCGGAGTGCCGACCATCACCGCGTCCGCGCCGCAGGCGATCGCCTTGGCGATGTCGCCGGAGCGGCCCAGTGCGCCGTCCGCGATGACGTGGACGTAGCGGCCGCCGGATTCGTCCAGGTAGTCGCGCCGGGCCTCGGCAACGTCCGACAGCGCGGAGGCCATCGGCACCTCGACGCCCAGGACGTTGCGGGTGCGCTTGGTGGCGCCGCCGCCGAAGCCGACCAGGACGCCGGCGGCGCCCGTCCGCATCAGGTGCAGGGCGGACTGGTAGGTGGCGCAGCCGCCCACGATCACCGGCACGTCGAGCTCGTAGATGAACTTCTTCAGGTTCAGCGCCTCGGACTGCCCCGAGACGTGCTCGGCGGACACCGTGGTGCCGCGGATCACGAAGAAGTCCAGCCCGGCCTTCTCGACGACGGGCGCGAACTCGGCGCAGGTCTGCGGCGACAGCGAGCCGGCCACCGGCACACCGGCGTCCCGCAGCTCACCCAGCCGGGCGGTGATCAGCTCGGCCTGGATCGGGGCGGCGTACAGCTGCTGCATGCGCCTGGTGGCGGTCACCTGGTCGTCGATGCCGGCCAGCTCCTCCAGCAGCGGGGCCGGGTCGTCGTACTTCGTCCACAGCCCTTCCAGGTTGAGCACGCCCAGCCCGCCGAGCCGGCCGAAGGCGATCGCGGTGGCCGGGGACATCACGGAATCCATCGGCGCCGCCACGATCGGGAAGTCGAAGCTCAGCGCGTCGATCCGCCAGCCGAGGTTCACCTCCTCGATGCCGCGGGTCCGCCGGTTGGGGACGATGGCGATGTCGTCGAACCCGAAGACGGGCACGGCGCGCTTGGAACGTCCGATGTCGATCATGTGGCTTCCTTGCCTCGTCTGCGCCTCAGGACTGGGCGGAGTAGTTGGGGGCTTCGATGGTCATCTGGATGTCGTGCGGGTGCGATTCGCGCAGCCCGGCGGAGGTGATCCGGACGAACCGGCCCTTGGCGTGCAGTTCGGGGATGGTCGAGGCGCCGGTGTAGAACATCGACTGCCGCAGCCCGCCGACCAGCTGGTAGGCGACCGCCGCCAGCGGGCCGCGGTAGGGCACCTGGCCCTCGATGCCCTCGGGCACCAGTTTGTCGTCGGTGTCGACGTCGCCCTGGAAGTAGCGATCCCGGGAGTAGGACGCCTTGCGGCCGCGCTTGGCCATGGCGCCCAGCGAACCCATGCCGCGGTAGGACTTGAACTGCTTGCCGTTGATGAACACCAGATCGCCGGGGCTCTCCTCGCAGCCGGCCAGCAGCGAGCCCAGCATCACCGTGTCGG
>CAZLWS010000203.1:0-4296 GCA_964563205.1 uncultured Propionibacteriaceae bacterium
GCTTCGGGGAAGAGCATGGTCTGGGTGCGGATGATCGCGTAGACGCCCACCTTGGTGAGCAGGCCGGCGAAGACCGCCGTGACCGGCGCCGGCGCGGTCGGGTAGGAGTGCGGCAGCCAGGCCGAGAGCGGGTAGATCGCCGCCTTGATCGAGAAGACCCCCAGCAGCAGCGCCTGCAGCACCCCCTGCACCTCGACGGGCAGCACGCCCAGCCGCTCCGCGAGCTGAGCCAGGTTCACCGTCCCGGTGGCGGAGTAGATGGTGGCCAGGGCGATCAGGAAGAGCGAGGAGGAGACCAGGTTCACCACGACGTACACCGACCCGGCGCGGATCCGGTCGCGGGTGCCGCCCATGGTGAGCAGCACGTAGGAGGCGAAGAGCAGCAGTTCGAAGCTGACGAAGAGGTTGAACAGGTCACCGGCCAGGAAGGCGTTGGAGACGCCGGCCACCAGCAGCAGGAAGGTGGGGTGGAAGATGGACACCGGCGTCTCGCGGCGCACTTCGTCCTCGTCTTGGCCGGTGGAGTAGACCAGCACGCCGAGGGAGACCAGCGAGGCGACCAGCAGCATCAGCGCGGCCAGCCGGTCGGCGACCAGGACGATGCCCAGCGGCGCCGGCCAGCCGCCCACCCACAGCACCAGGGTCTGGCTGTCGGTCAGCCACACCAGGACGGCCGCCACCGCCGACACGCCGGCGACCGCGGAGATCGAGATCGCGCGCTGCAGCGCGGGGTGGCGGCCCGCCAGGAAGGTGGAGCCGGCGCCCAGCAGGGTGAGCAGGACGGGGACGGCGAGCAGGTTGCTCATTCGCTCACCACATCGTCGCCGGTGTCGCTGAAGTGGATCTCCTCGTAGCTCTCCGAGGTGCTGTCCGCCCTTGCCAGGGCCCGGATGCGGGCGTCCTCCACGTCGTCCTGCACCTCGTCGTGGCCGTTGATCTGGAAGCTGCGGTAGGCCATGGTCAGCACGAAGGCCGCCACCGACATGGTGATCACGATGGCGGTCAGCACCATCGCCTGCGGCAGCGGGTCGCTCATCTCCGCCTTCTCGGTGACGCCGATGATCGGCGGCCCGCCGGCCGGGCCGGCGGCGATCAGGAAGAGCAGGTTGATGCCGTTGCTGGCCAGCACCACGCCCACCAGGATGCGGCTCAGCGAGCGTTCGGTGATCAGGTACACCCCAGCCGCCACGAGGACGCCGGAGACGATCGCCAAGGTCAGGTTCGCCATCAGCCCCACCTCACCCCGGGGGCGGCGCGGCTGGATTCGGGCTCCGGAGCCGGTGCGAGCTCTTCCTTCTCGTGGGCGTCGATGCCGGCGCCGAGGCTGCGGCCGAGGTCGAGGATCATGCCGACGACCACCAGGTAGACACCCAGGTCGAAGGCGGTGGACGACACCAGGTGGAGGTCGCCGAGCAGCGTCCAGCTGCCCCACGGCACGACGAGCGACTCCCAGCCGGGCACCACGAGGTGGACGTCGAAGCTCTGGAAGACGGCGCCGCCGAAGAAGACCGGGGTGACCGCGGTGACGACCGAGATCGCCAGCCCGCTGCCCAGGATGACGCCGGCCGGCAGCGGCATCGCCTCGTCCAGCTCCAGGCCGCCCGCGGCCAGGTACCGGATGAGCAGGGCGGTGCCGGCGACCAGGCCGCCGGCGAAGCCGCCGCCGGGCAGGTTGTGCCCGGCCAGCAGCAGGTACACCGAGACCACGATCATGACGCCGAACAGCAGCCGGGTGACCACCTCGAAGATCAGCGACCGGGCCTGGCGGGGCATCAGCTTGCTGGCCCGCAGCCAGCCGTCGAGCTTGCTGCCCTCAGGCAGCGTCAGCGGACGGGAGATGCGTCCGGTGCGGCCGCGCAGGAAGATCAGGCTGGCCACTCCGGTGGCGGCGATCGAGAGCACCGCGATCTCGCCGATGGTGTCCCAGGCGCGGGTGTCGACCAGCACCACGTTGACGATGTTCTTGCCGTAGCCGTAGCTGTAGGCGGCCTCATAGAAGGCCTCCGAGACCGGGGTGTCGACCCGGGAGCCGAAGGCGAGCACGGCCAGCAGGGTCACCGCCAGGCCGGTCGCGGCCGCCATCACCACCCGCCACCAGCGGGCCGACTGCAGCGGCCGCTCGGTGAAGTACTTGGGCAGCTTGCGCAGCACCAGCAGGAAGACCAGCAGCGTGATGGTCTCCACCAGCACCTGGGTGAGCGCCAGGTCGGGGGCGCCGTGCAGCAGGAAGAGCAGCGCGGTGCCGTAGCCGGTCACGCCCAGCAGCAGGACGGCGCGCAGCCGTCCGCGCGAGGTGGCGATCATCACCGCGGCGACGATCATCAGCGCGCCGATGGCGAACTGTCCGGCGTAGTCGGCGAGGTAGAAGGCGGGCCAGTGCTGGACGGCCGCCATTGCGATGAAGATGGAGCCGGTCACCACCGCCAGGATGGTCGCGGTGTAGGAGGCCAGCGAGCCGCGCTGAGTGCGGTCGGTGACTTCGACGGCGAGCCGGTCCACGTTGGCCATGGTCTTCCGGTAGAAGTCGGCGGCGTCCGGCACCGTGGGGAAGGTCTGCTGGACGCTGCCGATCCACTCCTGCTGCCAGAACAGCACCGCGCCGGCGGCGATGGCCAGCAGCGAGCTGATCAGCGGAGCTCCCCAGGCCGGCAGCAGGGTGAGGCCGTGGCCGTGCTCGCCGGCAGGCAGGGTGGCCGCGTAGGGCTCCAGGACGGCGGTCAGCTGTGGGCCGAGGAAGCCGCCGACCAGCACGGCCGCCCCCAGCAGCACCGGGGCGACGACGAAGCCCAGGGTCGGCGGGTGGGCGACCTCAGTCTCGGGGACGCCAGGCTTGACGGCGAAGGCGCCCCACCAGAACCGCAGCGTGTAGGCGACGGTGAGGGCGGAGCCGAGGACGACGGTCGCCGTCAGCGCCCACGCGCCGAAGGGCAGGACGCCGGTTCCGTCCCCGGTCAGCGCCAGGTTGGTCACCCCTTCCAGGGCCGCCTCCTTGGCGATGAAGCCGAGGGTGGGCGGCAGCCCCGCCATCGCGGCGCCGGCGATCGCCGCCACCGTGGCGGTCACCGGCAGCGTGCGGCGCAGCCCGCTCAGCTTGCTGAGCTGGCGGGTGCCGGCGGAGTGGTCGACGATGCCGACGACGAGGAAGAGGGTCGCCTTGAACAGCGCGTGGGCGACCACCATGGCCAGCCCGCCGAGGGCCGCGGCCTGCGTCCCGGTGCCCAGCAGCAGCACCAGGAAGCCGAGCTGGCTGACCGTGCCGTAGGCGAGCAGCAGCTTCAGGTCGTCCTGGCGGAGCGCCCGCCAGCCGCCCAGGAAGAGGGTGAGGGCGCCGAGCGTCCACACCGCCGGACGCCAGCCGGGGACGTGCGCCAGCACCGGCGCCAGCACCGCCACCAGGTAGACGCCGGCCTTCACCATCGCCGCGGCGTGCAGGTAGGCCGAGACAGGGGTGGGCGCCGCCATCGCGCCGGGCAGCCAGAAGTGGAAGGGCGCCAGGGCCGACTTGCTCAGCGCGCCGAGCAGGATCAGCAGGGCCGAGACCGTCAGCGCCCAGCCCTCCGGGGGCGCGGCGAGGATGGCGTGCAGGCTGAAGGTGCCCGCGGCGTTGCCCAGGGTGAGCAGGCCGACCAGCATGGCCAGGCCGCCGGTGGTGGTGACGATGAGCGCGGTGAGCGCGGCGGCGCGGTTGGCGCGGCGGGTCGGGTCGTGGGCGATCAGCAGGTAGGAGAAGACCGTGGTCAGCTCCCAGAAGACGTACAGCAGGATCAGGTCGTCGGCGGTGACCAGGCCGAGCATGACCCCGGCGAAGGCGGTCAGCAGCCCGGCCGGACGGGTCTGCGGCGGGTCGTTGGCGAAGTACCAGCGGCAGTACACCAGCACCAGCGCGCCGATCCCGGTGACGATCAGCCCGAGCACCCACTGCAGCAGGCCCAGGTGGAAGGAGAGGGCGACGTCCAGGCCGGGGATCCACTCGTAGCGTTCGACGACCGAGCCGCCGCCCAGCACGACCGGGGCGACGCTCACCAGCCAGCCGAAGCCGGCAGCGGGGACGAGTGCCGCGACCAGGAACGCCCGCTGCCCGATCCAGCGGGTCAGCAGGGGTGCGGTGAGCGCGATCAGCAGGTGGGCCAGCACTAATCCGATCAGCACCCGGCCACCTCCCCAGTCAGTTCAAGTTCACCGTGGGTAGGCAGCCGAGGGGGCTGTCGCCGTGTGGCATCACCAGTCCCCGGGGCCGACCGACCCGCGAATACTCACGGGCGAATCCTATCGGTTCCGGCGACCCGGCCCGAACCG
>CAZLWS010000204.1:0-4267 GCA_964563205.1 uncultured Propionibacteriaceae bacterium
TGCCCGTCCTGGTCGAGCAGTTCCGCCAGGGCCTGGGAGACGGTGAACCGGGTCAGCACCTCGGGGGTGTAGTACGAGGCGGACTGCTGGCGCTCGCGTCCGGCCAGCCGGAACACGAAGGTGCCCCGGCGGTGCAGCACCGCCCGGGATTCGCCGGTGACGTCGTCGGTCTCGCGCACGAAATCGCTCTCGGCGATGCCCTCGGCCCGCTCGACCGGCACCACCCAGGAACCCTTCGCGGCGTCCCCGTTCTTGGCGACCTCGTACAGGTCGGTCTCGGCGAAGAAGCCGGTGTACGACATCAAGCCCTCGTACACCGCGCCCAACTGGTTGATGCCGAGTTCGGCGTAGGAGATGAAGCCGCGGTCCCGGCCGCGGGATTCCTTGCTGAGCAGCAGCTTGCGCAGCACCTTCTGGACGGCGGCGTTGCCCAGGCCGACCTCGTCGATCAGTGCGGTGGCGGCCGGATGGAACAGGTCGGCCTTGAGGCCCGAGAAGACAAGCCCCTCGGGGAAACCGTCGGCGTCCGTGGCGGGCGCGGCGTGGCCCTGGTCGACCAGCCGGAACAGGGTGGCCAGTGACTCGTACAGGTGGGTGCCGCCGCGGGACTTCGGGCTGGCCAGCTCGGCCAGGGTGAGGTCACGCAGCCGGTCCAGGCCGTAGCCCTGCTCGTATTCCGTCGCCCCCACCGGCAGCACGCCCAGCTCGGGGGAGGCCTCGGCGTACAGCAGGAACAGGATCCGGTACAGGAACCGCAGCGCCTGCTTGGCCAGCGGCTGCGCCTGGGCCTGCGGCAGCGGGTCGAGCTGCTGGGCGCGGCGGCGGTCGACCACCTCGTTGGCGATGATCTCGATCGAGAGCCGGACGCCCTCGCGCAGGTCCGCCGACACCCCGACGGTGTGCTTGATCGACTCCGCCAGCGCCCCCGCCCACCAGATCGCGCCGTCGGCGTCCGGGGCGAGCGATTCGGAGCCGAGGCATGCCAGCGCCCGGTCGATCTCACCGCCTCGTTTGGGGTCGTTCCGCTCGCAGACCAGCTGCAGGTCGACGGCGAGGTAGCGGCCCTCGGCCCAGCGTTCCCGCTCGGCGACCAGCGCCCAGCGGCCGGCGAGCACCAGGGCGAAGTCGGGGCCGTCGGGGTCCACGAACAGGGTGGACAGCAGCCGGGCGGTCGAGGTGAGGGTCGTCTTGTCGTCCACCGGGTAGCCGGTCAGCAGGGTGTCGGCGTCCCTGGCGAGCAGGTCGTCGACCGCGTCGACCGGGCGGGCCTCGACGATCACCAGCGGGGCAGCCTCGGTGATGCCCGGCGCACGGACGGCGATCACCGGGCCCACCGCCGTCAGCGCGTACTCGGGGGCGGTGTAGCCGAGCACCCGGCGGAGAGTGGCGTACAGGTCGGACGCCGCGGTGTGCGAGCCGCCGTTGCCGGCGCCCTCGCCCGACATCAGGTCGGCCAGCGCGCTCTCGAGGTCGCGGCGGGCCGCGGTGAACCGGGAGCGGACGGTCTCGGTGTCGGCGGCGTCCCAGTCCTTACGGAACTGCTGAACCTGGCCCTGGAAGGACTGCTTGCCGACGTCGGTGGTGAAGTAGTGCTCGCTGATCCAGTCCTCGCCGATGACGATGGCGTCGCTCGAACTCATGCCTGCCCCTCCCCCGCGCCGGCGACCTCATGATCGGACGGCACCACCACCAGCAGCGGCCGGACGAGCTGCCGGTCCGGGGCCATGCCGGCCGCAAGCCTGCGTTCCTCCTCGACGCTGACCCGCCGCTCCTTGATGGTCGAGCGCTGGGCGAGGGCGTCCGCCTCCTCGGTCCAGCGGCTGGCTCGCTGCGACCAGTCCTGCACGCGTTGGGTGACGGCCTGCTCGGCCGCGCCGAAGATCATCGCCATCTCGTCCTGGGCGCTCGTCACCGCCGCCGTGATCAGCGGCTGCAGGCCGTCCACGCCGGCGACCCCGCCCGGATTACTGGACGCTTCGGCCAGCCCGACCGCGGCCACCAGCTCGGCCGCCGAGCCGTGCGCCGTGATCAGGCGGAAGTTCAGGTTGGCGAGGTTGGGGAACTCGGCGGTCAGGTAGGCCGAGGCCACCACCTGGCCGCGGCGGTTCGTCAGCGTCCCCAGCAACAGCACCGTCGGGTGCTCGACGTCGCCGCGGACGGCGTACACCTGGTTGCGGGCCAGGCTCGCCAGCGCCCGGTCGGCCGCCCAGTCGTTCACCGGGTGCAACGGTCCCAGGAAATGCGCCTCGGGCCACGACGAGCCGGACGGGTCGGCCAGGGCATCCTTCAGCAACTGCGCGCCCCGCTGCGGGGAGGTGACGAGCTTGAACTCCCTGGTCACCCGCCGATCGGCGAGGTAGCTCTGCGGCAGCACGTCCAGCCGCTGCTGGAGATCGGCGGGTGGCGCGAAGGTGACGATGCTCTGGTTCGGATGCTCCGTCCAGCCCAGCCCGCGGGCGGCGACCGGAGCGCTCGGGGTCAGGTACGCCTCCTGCAGGGCCTCCCGCAGGAAGTCGACCTGCGTGGCGTACAGGGCCGAGGCCTTCTCGGGCGTTGGCGGGGACGGGGGTTGGGAGGTCGAGTGGTCGAGGGCGGCGATCCGGGCCAGCATGCCCGCGATCGGGTCGGCATCCAGGACGTAGGTGGTCGAGGCGACCACGTCGTCCAGCTCGGCCTCGCCGGCCAGCACCTTGCGGATCTCCTCCTCCTCGCCGGCGACGTCGTACTTGCCCATCAGCGAGGCCACGTCGCCGAGGGCCTGGTGGGCCTCGTGCTCCTTGTCGATCAGGCGGCTCAGCACGCGCAGGTCACCGGAGAAGTCGTCGCTGTGCGGATCCAGCAGCAAGGTGGTGATCTGCGGGGGGAACAGCTGGCCGTAGCGGTCGATGCGACCGTTGCGCTGCTCGATGCGGATCAGGCTCCACGGAATGTCGAAGTGGATCAGCTCGTGGCACTGCGCATGCAGGTTGACGCCCTCGGAGGCCACATCGCCGGTCACCAGCACCCGGATCGGCGAACTGGCCTGCTTGAAGCTCTCCACGACGCCCTGCTGCTCCTCGTCGGTGAGGCCGCCGTGCAGGATGGCCACCTGCTCGTCCTTGAGTTTCAGATCCTTGGGCAGCTTCGCCTGCAGCCACTTCAGGGTCGGGACGCGCTCGGCGAACACCACCGCCCGCTTCGGGGAGGTGGGGCCGACCCCCAGCGTTCGCAGGTAGTCGACCAGCTTGGTGTACTTGGCGGACGGTGACACCAGCGCAGCGTCGGCCAGGTGACCCAGGCGCTGCAGCGCGGCGACCTCGCGGGCCTGCGCCGGCGTCGGGGAGGAGCCGAGCCGCTTGATGCGCTCCCGGACGGTCTCGCGCAGGGCCGCCGGGGAGGACAAGAATGCCTTGGCCAGCGTCCACGGGAACAGCTTCGCGCCCGCGCCCGAATGCGGGCTCGTGCCCGTCCCGGGGTGGAGCCACACCTCGTCGAGTTCGCGGGCGATGGCGTCCTCGGCCGGGGACGCGGGCACCAGCCAGTTCTGCGGCTCCCGACGCTCGGCCCAGTTCGCGCCAACCTCCTTGGCGACCTCGGGACTATGCCGGTGCCGGCGAACGATCAACCGCTCCACCTCGTCGGGGATGATCGTGCCGTCGGGGCGGACCGCCGTGGGCTCCAGCAGCCGGATCAACTCCGCGAACGAGGCGGACTTGCCGTTGTGCGGGGTCGCCGAGGCCAGGATCAGCGCGTCGGTGTTCGGCGCCAGGACGCGGGCCAGCCGGTTGTTCTGGGTCTCGGAGTTGGTGAGGTTGTGGCTCTCGTCGATCACCACGGCGTCCCAGCGGTGGTGGCGCAAGGCGTTGAGGTACCGATCGGACTTCAGCGTGTCGATCGAGATGATCACCCGCTTGAAGTACGTGAACGGGTTGCGGGTCGCCGGCAGCTTCTGCCGCACCCGCTGGATGCCCACCGAATCGAGCCGGACGAACGGGATCGCGAACCGGCACCACATCTCGTGCTGCATCTGCTCCAGGACGTGCCGGGGACTCACGATCAGGATCCGCTCGCCACGACCACGACGGATCAGCTCCGCGAGGATCATGCCGATCTCGAGGGTCTTGCCCAAGCCCACCGCGTCCGCCAGCAAGATGCGGGTGCGCAGGTTGGCCGGGTCGAGGGCCTTGCGGACCGCCGACAGCTGGTACTCGAGGGTGTCGGCCAGCATCTCGGTGGAGACCGTCAGGGCGGCGCCGTCCAGCGGCACCGCTGTCTTGCGGAGGGTGGA
>CAZLWS010000205.1:0-4229 GCA_964563205.1 uncultured Propionibacteriaceae bacterium
GAGATCCACTGCATGGTGTCGAAGATCGCCATGCCGGAGTCGACCGAGCCGCCGGGGGAGTTGATGTAGAGGTAGATGTCCTTGTGCGGGTCCTCGGCGTTGAGCAGCAGCATCTGGGCGCAGATCGCGTTGGCGTTCTCGTCACGCACCTCGGAGCCGAGGAAGATGATCCGGTTGGCCAGCAGCGACTGGTAGACCGAGTCGGTCATGCCGGCCGGGCTGAGGCCCGCGGCCATCGACGGAAGGTTAGGAGTTCTGGTCACGGGAGCGAACCTACCCGCTGGCTCCGACAAAACTGAGGAGTTCCGTCGCCTGTTCGCTGACGGCGTTACGCGTCACCCGAAAGACACAGCAGGGCCGCCCCGAAGAACGGCCCTGCGCGATGCGAGCGGATTACTCGGACGCCTCCACCGCGGGCGGCGCGCCCGCCACGTCCACCGAGTTGCCGTCGGTGTCGGTGACGGTGGCGGCGGCCACGATGCTGGCCAGCGCCTTGTTGCGGCGGATCTCCTGCATCCAGGCGCCGGTGTGGTTGTGCTCCATCATGTGCTGGGCCTCCTGCTCCGGCGAGGTGCCGGCCTGGGCGGCCTTGCGAACGAGCAGTTCGGAGAGGTCGGCCTGGTCGATGCCGACCTCGGCCTCGTCGGCGACCTTGTCCAGCAGCAGCTGCGCCTTCAGGCCGCGCTCGGTGGAGGATTCCAGCTCCGCCCAGAACTCCTCGGGGGTCTTGGCCTCCTCGTCAGCCTGCTCCAGGTAGCGCTCCAGGGTGAGCCCGGCGCGTTGCAGCTGCTCGTTGATCTGCGTCTTGCGGGCCTCGGTCTCGGCGGCCAGCAGCTTCTCGGGGAGCTCCAGCTCAACCTGGTCGACCAGCGCCTCCAGCACCTTGTCGCGGCCCTTGGCGGCCTGCTCCAGGCGGGCCATCTCGGCGACGGACGAGGCCAGGTCGGCCTTCATCTCCTCGACGGTGTCGAACTCGGAGACCAGCTGCGCGAACTCGTCGTCGACGGCGGGAAGCTCCTGCTCGCTCACCTTGGTGACGGTGACGGTGATGTCGGCCGGCTCGCCCTCCAGCTCGCCGCCGACCAGGGTGGAGGCGAAGGTGGCGGATTCGCCGGCGGAAAGGCCGGTGACGGCTTCGTCCAGGCCGTCGATCATGCCGCCGGAGCCGATCTTGTAGGTGACGCCCTCCACGGTGGCGTCGGCCAGCGGCTCGCCGTCGCGGCTGCCGAGCAGGTTGATGGTGACGACGTCGCCCTCGGCCGCGGCCCGCTCCACCTCGGCGGTGGTGGCGAACCGGGAGCGCAGCAGCTCGATGCGGCTCTCGACCTCGGCGTCGGTGTCGCCCAGCGCGTCGACGGTCACGGTGACGCCCTTGGCGTCCGGCACCTCGAAGTCGGGGCGGATGTCCAGTTCGGCGGTGAACTCGATGGCCTCGCCGTCCTCCAGCTTGGTGACGTCCACGTCCGGCTCACCCAGCGGGACGATCCCGGCCTCGTTGACCGCGGCCTCGTAGGCTCCCGGCAGCGCGGCGTTGATCGCCTCCTGCAGCACCGCGCCCCGTCCGAACCGCTGGTCGATGACCATCGGCGGCACCTTGCCCTTGCGGAAGCCGGGGATGGTGACCTGGCTGGCGATCTCGCGGTACGCCTTGTCGAGGTGCGGCTTGAGATCGGTCCACGGGATTTCGACGGTGAGCTTCGCCCGCGACGGGCCGAGCTTCTCCACAGTGCTGGGCAAGAGAGGACTCCTGATTGGGATTTCGGACAACCTGACCCAGCTTACGCGAACCCGCCCACCCCCGCACGCGGCAAAGGCTGTGCACTGTTGGCGCGGCATGGCAGGATCACTCCGGCGAACGCAGAAGAGGGAGCGCGAATGAACCAGGGACGACCACACCCGGCGGACAGCCACGACCGGATTCGGGTCCAAGGGGCGCGGGAGAACAACCTCAAGGACGTCAGTCTCGACCTGCCCAAACGCCGGCTCAGCGTGTTCACCGGGGTCTCCGGGTCGGGCAAGAGCTCGCTGGTCTTCGACACCGTCGCCGCCGAGTCGCAGCGGCTGATCAACGAGACCTACAGCGCCTTCGTGCAGGGGTTCATGCCCAGCCTGGCCCGTCCCGAGGTCGACCTGCTGGACGGGCTGACCACCGCGATCATCGTCGACCAGGAGCGGATGGGCGCCAACATCCGCTCGACGCTGGGGACGGCGACCGACGCCAACGCGCTGCTGCGGATCCTCTTCAGCCGCCTCGGGCAGCCGCATATCGGGAGCTCACAGGCATTCTCCTTCAACGTCGCCTCGGCTTCGGGCCAGGGTGCGCTGAAGACGGAGAAGGCGCACGGCCAGGTCGCCGAGGTGCGCAGCTTCAGCATCACCGGCGGCATGTGCCCCCGCTGCGAGGGCACCGGGTCGGTGACCGACTTCGACCGCAGCGCGCTCTACGACGACACCAAGACGATCCGGGAGGGGGCGCTGCGCATCCCCAACTACTCCATGGACGGCTGGTACGGCCGGATCTTCACCGGCTGCGGCTTCTTCGACCCCGACAAGCCGATCGCACAGTTCACCGAGAAGGAGCTGAACGCGCTGCTCTACAAGGAGCCGACGCGGATCAAGATAGAGGGCATCAACGTCACCTTCGAGGGGTTGATCCCGCGGATCCAGAAGTCCTTCCTCAGCAAGGACGTGGACGCCATGCAGCCGCACATCCGGGCCTTTGTGGAGCGGGCGGTCACCTTCGCCACTTGCCCCGAGTGCGACGGGACGCGGCTGAATGAGGGCGCGCGCTCGTCCAAGATCGGCGGGATCAGCATCGCCGACGCCTGCGCAATGCAGATCAGCGACCTGGCGGAGTGGATCCGCACGCTGGACGAGCCGTCCGTCGCTCCTCTGCTGGCCAAGCTGCGCCAGCTGATGGACTCGTTCGTGCAGGTCGGGCTGGGCTACCTCTCACTGGATCGGCCGTCCGGCACCCTCTCTGGCGGCGAGGCGCAGCGGACGAAGCTGGTCAGCCACCTCGGCTCCTCGCTGACCGACGTGACCTACGTCTTCGACGAGCCCAGCATCGGCCTGCACCCGCACGACATCGCGCGGATGAACACGCTGTTGCAGCAGTTGCGTGACAAAGGCAACACGGTCCTGGTCGTGGAGCACAAGCCCGAGGTGATCGCCATCGCCGACCACGTGGTCGACCTCGGACCGGGCGCCGGCTCGGCCGGCGGCGAGGTGGTCTTCGAAGGGACGCCGGACGAGCTGCGCCGCAGCGGCACCCTCACCGGCCGCCACCTGGACGACCGCGCGCGGCTGAAGCCGGTCGTGCGTCCGGCCTCGGGGAAGCTCGAGGTGCGCGGGGCGACGAGCCACAACCTGCGGAACGTGGACGTCGACATCCCGCTGGGCGTGCTGGTGGCGCTGACCGGGGTGGCCGGCTCGGGCAAGAGCTCGCTGATCCATGGCTCGGTGGAGCGCCGCGAGGGCGTGGTGGTGATCGACCAGGGCGCGATCCGCGGCTCGCGGCGCAGCAACCCGGCCACCTACACCGGCCTGCTGGAGCCCATCCGCAAGGCCTTCGCCAAGGCGAACGGAGTGAAGCCGGCGCTCTTCAGCGCCAACTCCGAAGGCGCCTGCCCCACCTGCAACGGCAACGGCGTGATCTACACCGACCTGGTGATGCTCGCGGGCGTGGCGACCACCTGCGAGGAGTGCGGCGGCAAGCGGTTCCAGGCCCAGGTGCTGGAGTACACCCTGGGCGGCCGGAACATCGCCGAGGTGCTGGCGATGCCGGTGAGCGAGGCGGTGGAGTTCTTCGCCGCCGGCGAGGCCCGGACGCCCGCCGCCCACACGATCCTTACCCGGCTCTTCGACGTCGGGCTGGGCTACATCAGCCTCGGCCAGCCGCTCACCACCTTGTCGGGCGGAGAACGACAGCGCCTGAAGCTGGCCACCCGGATGGCCGAGAAGGGCGGCGTCTACGTCCTGGACGAGCCCACCACCGGCCTGCACCTGGCCGACGTCGAGCAACTGCTGGCCCTGCTGGATCGCCTGGTGGACGCAGGAACGTCCGTGATCGTGATCGAGCATCACCAAGCCGTGATGGCCCACGCCGACTGGATCATCGACCTCGGCCCCGGCGCCGGCCACGACGGCGGCCAGGTGGTCTTCGAGGGCACCCCCGCCGCCCTGGTCGCCGCCCGCTCGACCCTCACCGGCCAGCACCTGGCCGACTA
>CAZLWS010000206.1:0-4227 GCA_964563205.1 uncultured Propionibacteriaceae bacterium
ACGTGGATGTAGTCGCGCACGCCGGTGCCGTCCGGGGTGTCGTAGTCGTCACCGAACACCTGCAGCGCGTCCATCCTGCCGCTGGCGACCTGGGCGACATAGGGGAACAGGTTGTTGGGGATGCCGGACGGGTCCTCGCCGATCCGTCCGGAGGGGTGGGCGCCCACCGGGTTGAAGTAGCGCAGCAGCGCGATCCGCCAGCCGCCGGCCGCCGCCAGGTCGGCGAGGATCTGCTCGATCATGGCCTTCGTGCTGCCGTACGGGTTGGTCGCCGCCATCGGCGCGTCCTCGGCGAAGGGCGGCTCCGAGGCCGAGCCGTAGACGGTCGCCGAGGACGAGAACACGATGGTGCGGCAGGCGTGCCGGTCCATCGCCTGCAGCAATTCGAGGGTGCCGCCGACGTTCTCGCGGTAGTACCGCAGCGGCTGGCTGACCGACTCCCCGACCGCCTTCAGCCCGGCGAAGTGGATCACCGCCTCCGGGGCGAACTCGGCGAAGACCCGCTCCAACGCGGCGGCGTCGCGAAGGTTCGCCTCGGTGAAACCGACCGGTTTTCCGGCGATCTCCTCGACGCGGACGAGCGATTCGACCGACGAGTTCGACAGGTCGTCGACGACCTGGACGTCATGTCCGGCCGCCAGCAGTTCGACCAAAGTGTGGGAGCCGATGTAGCCGGCGCCGCCGGCAGCGAGAACGCGCACGGCTCTCATCATGCCGTGAAGTCGGGGTTTCCCGGGCGCCCACCCGCCGAGGCGGCGTCAGCCGGCGAGCAGGCGGGCCTTCTCGGCGTCCGAGGCGAAGCTGGCTTCGATGCTGTTGCGGGCGAGTTGAGCGACCTCGGCGTCGGTGAGGCCGAACTCGGCGCGCAGGGCGGCCACCGCGTCGTCCAGGTAGCCGCCGAAGTAGGCCGGGTCGTCGGAGTTCACGGTCACCTTCACGCCGCGGCGCAGCAGGTCGACGATCGGGTGGGCGGCGAGGTTCGGGACCACTCGCAGCCGCACGTTGGAGAGCGGGCACATGGTCAGCGGGATCTGTTCGGTCACCAGCCGGTCGATCAGGTCGTCGTCCTCGGCGGCGTGGACGCCGTGGTCGACCCGCTCGATGCCGAGGCTGTCGAGGGCCTCCCGGACGCACTCGGCGTCGCCCTCCTCGCCGGCGTGGGCGACCAGGCGCAGGCCGTCCGCGCGGGCCCGGTCGAAGACCTCGGCGAACCCGGCCGCCGGGAAGCCGATCTCGGTGGAGCAGAGCCCGACCCCGAGCAGCGGGACGCCGGTCGCGACGGCCTGCTGGTAGGCGGCCAGGGCCTCGTCCGCGGGCAGGTGCCGCAGGAAGGTGACGATCAGGCCGGTGCTGATGCCGTACTTGGATTCCGCCTCAGACAAGGCTTGATGGACGCCGCCGAGGGCCGTCTCGGGGGCGATTCCGCGGGCGGTGTGCGCCTGCAGGTCGAAGAACACCTCGGCCCGCCGGATGCCGGCGCGCTGGGCGCGGCCGAGGTAGGCGTCGGTGAGGTCGGCGAAGTCCTGCGCCCTCTGCAGCACCTGCATGTTGACGTAGTACAGATCCAGGAAGCTCTGCAGATCGGTGAAGGCGTACCGGGAGCGCAGATCGTCCAGATCCCGGTACGGCAGGTCCACGCCGTTGCGCTCCGCCAGCGCGAAGATCAACTCGGGCTCCAAGGTGCCCTCCAGATGCAGATGCAGCTCGGCCCAGGCCGTCATTCGTCCGTCCCCTCTCGTGATCCCCCACTCTTGCACAGTCACCTCGAAGCCCACCGGCTTCAGCCCGCGGTCAGCGGCGTCCCGGCTGCGGTTACAGGGCGATCCCCACGCGGGTGAAAGTGGTGCGGAAGATGGTCAGCCCGTCGAGGCCGGGCAGCCGCGCCACGGACTGGTCCAGCTTGTCGAGGCTCGCCCCCTGGCCGGTGAACAGGTAGCCCATGACGTACCGCACCTCCGCGTCGTCCATGATCCCGGAGCCGACCGGACGCCACGCCTTGGCCATCAGCGTCCGCACCAGCTTCCCGGCCGTGGCCGACCGTTCGAGCGCCTGACGGGCCTGGGTGATGTAGAACGCGACGTGCCGGGTCTCCTGCTGAGCGATCCGCTTCAGCAGCGGCGACAGCGCCGGATGGTCCATCATCTCGGCGAGCCGGCGGTAGGCGGCGACGGCGGAGAGTTCGTTGGCGGCGCCCCAGGTCATGTGGACGGCGATGAAGTCGTCCCCGACCAGGTTCGACAGCGCCGACTGCTTGGTCGGGCCGAGGGCCTCGCGCCAGCCGAGCTTGACCCGCTTGGCCTTGAGTTCGTCGTAGTCGACGACGATGTCGTGCTTCTTCAGGACGGCCGCCAGCGCCTCGCCGTGCCAGAACTCCTCGCGGTTCCAGGTGGTCATGAAGCCGCGGGCCTCGTCCCGGCGGTGCGAGCGGGTGACCAGCAGATCCCGCAGGTAGCAGGAGGTGTGGTACTCGACGTCGCACATGTAGCGCAGCGCCCGCAAGGTCGCCTCGTCCAGCGGCCGGGCGTCGAAGGCGTCGAAGTCGAGATCCTCCCAGCGGACCCGGTCGGAGGTGGCGGCGAAGTCTTCCAGGTCAAAGGCCATGACGCCTCCTGGGTGTGAGCAGGCCGGCGGTGGGCGCCGGGGGCGGGCCGCCGTCGCGATCGACGCCGGGGACCAGCCCCACCCCGTCCAGCAGGTCGAGGGTGGGACGCTGCGCCGCGCGCAGCCGTGCCTGCGCGGCCTCGGTGAGGAAGATCGTGCCCAGCGCGCGGGCCTCGTCCGGGTCGGGGACGCCGACGATGCGCAGCGGCTGCCAGCCGGCCAGGGCGAGCCGGGCGGAGAGCCGCTCGGCGCCGGAGCGGGCGATCCGGGCGGACGCCTCGCGGTGGTAGAAGTCGACGAAGACGGCGCGGCGGGCGGCGATCTCCTCGACGACCCGGCGGGCCTCGCCGTCCAGCCGGGGCAGAAGCTCCGTGTAGGCGGCCCGCAGGCTCGCCTCCTGCAGCGCCATCCGGATCATGTGGCCGGCGGTGAAGGGCTCGCCGATCACGGCCGCGACCGGCGGGACGACCAGCGGCATGAGCCGGTCGACCCAGACCTCGCGCAGCCGGGCGCCGAGCCGTCCGCGACGGCGGAGGCCGGTCGGCGCGCCGGCGGCTTCGAGGAGGTCCTTGACGGCCCAGCCCAGCCACATCCGCTCATAGGACCAGGTGGCGATGAAGGCGGTGATCCGGGCCTCGTTGCCGGTCCAGCAGGAAAGCATCGAGCGGGTCTCGGAGAGGCCGGCGCTGTCGAGCCGCCACAGGAAGGCCAGGTCGGCGGCGGTGATGTCGTCCAGCCCCGCGGCGGCCACGGCATCGGCGTCCACCGCGATGCGTCCGCGGGCGGCGTGGACGTAGGAGTCCACGTCGAACGCGGTGTAGAGGACATCACCTCGAGAAGCGTCCGAATAGGCGCGTCTGCTGGGCATCGATTCCTGTCCCGTTCTGGCCCTGGGAGTCTGCGGCAACAAGTCGAGAGTAGCCATACCCACTGGATATTTCCACGTGGCTGAAATTACGCTGGACGCATGCCCCAGTTGAGCGCGCACGAGGTCGCCGCCGACCCGATGGCTGTTGAAATCCCCGCCGCCGCGGAGACGGCACGGGGCCCGCGAGGGCCGCGCGGCCAGATCCGCGACCGCATCTGCTCGGTCGCCCGGGAGGCGTTCGTGGAGGACGGCTACGACGGCGTCACGATCCGCGAGGTGGCGCGGCTCGCCGATTGCGACCCAGCGATGATCACCTACTACTTCGGCTCGAAGCAGGGCCTGTTCCGCCAGTGCTTCGACCTGCCGCTCGACCCCGCCCGCGAGGTGCTGCAGCTGCTGTTCCCCGACCCGTCGACCGCCGGGGAGCGCATCGTCCGGCATGCGCTGAAGCTCTACGAGGAGCACCTGACGGCCGAGCGCCTGAGCGTCCTGATGCGGGCGCTGATGACGGACGCCGCGACCTCGCAGCGGTTCCGCGAGTACATCCGCTCGGCCGTGCTCGACAAGGTGACCGCCCGCCTCGGCGGCGGCGTCGCGGCAGCGCAGCAACTCGAGTTGGCCATGGCCCAGCTCTACGGCCTGGCGACGATGCGCTACGTCGTCCGGCTCGAGCCCCTGGCGTCCATGCCCCGCGAGCGGATCGTCGCCGAACTGGCCCCCTACATCCAGTTCCGGATCGACCGCGCCCTGGCGCTGGG
>CAZLWS010000207.1:0-4128 GCA_964563205.1 uncultured Propionibacteriaceae bacterium
CGTAGAACGACTTCGCCTGATCGCGCAGCAACTCCTCGTGCTCCTGGATGTACTGGTCTTTGGCCTTGTCGTCGAGGATCTCGTTGATCATCTCGACCGGGTCGATCTCCGGGACGGTCCAGCTCAGCACTCCGCCCTGCTGGGCGGCGGTCTTGAAGCTCGGGTTGCCGTGGCCGATGAAGATGAACGTCGGGATGGTCACCAGGTACTGGTTCTCGGCGGTCTCTTCGATTGTCACGTCCTTGCCCTCCAGGCCCAGCTTCGCGGTGAAGTCGTACTGCAGGAAGACCGCGCGGTCGGCGCCGGGGATCTCGATGCCGAAGATCTCGCCCTGCTTGTTCTTCTGCGAGATTCCCTGGATGCCCAGGCTCACCAGCACGACCTGCTGCTCCCGGGTGATCGAGTTGACGATCTGGGTGTTGCGGGAGTCAGTGGTGGCGCCGAACAGTGCTGGGCCGGCGAGTGCGAAGGCCCCGAGCGCGACCGCCGCCCCGACGACGAGGGTGATGACCGTGACGAGGGCGCGCCGCGCCAGAGTGCCTGGTCCCATGAGTTTCCGATCTGGTCTGGACTCAATCCGAGTGTCTGCTTGCGATGGGGGGCTGGACGGCGGCGTTGCCGTCCTTGGTGCTGATTCTGGCACGGTTCCGACGTCGCCGAGGCCTTCGCCAGTAGAGAGGGGAGTGGGACCGACCCCCCGAGACGGTCCCACTCCGGCTTCGGGCGGCCGGCGGCTACTTGCCCGACTTCGACCACGAGTAGGTCTCGTCACCGATGTCGGTGGCAATCCGCACCGCCTTGCGCCCGTCCTCGAAGGAGACCCAGCCGGTGCGGCACTTGCCGGGCTTCAGCGTCGAGCTCTGCCAGGTGTAGACCGGGAACTCCGGGGCGCGGTACGGGCCGTAGAGGCTGTACTGGCCACCGGATTTGTCCTCGGCGTAGAGGCCCAGGCCCTGGGCGCTCAACTCCTGAATGGTGTCGTCGCCCTTGTTGCACACCGTCAGCTTGGTCTCGAGGTTGTCCTTGTCGAACATGTTGGCGGAGGCCTTGGGCTTGGCGACCTTGAGGGTGATCTCGATGTCCTCGTAGACGAAGCTGCCCTTCTTCCCCCACTTGAAGGTGGTGGGCGAGGCCTTCTCGGCGGGCTCCGGCTCAGGCTCGGGCTCGACTTCGGCGGTGGGCTCGGGCTCCGGTTCGGCGCTCTCGGACGGCGTGGGGCTGGGTGAGGCCGTCGTGGTCGCCGTCACGGTGACGGTCGGCGCCGCGGCGGGGATGGCCGCCTCGCCCGAGCCGCCTGCGGCGCCGGCGCCGAGCGCGGCTCCCAGCAGCAGCGCGGCCGCGCCGATCACCGGCCGGGAGGTGAGCGGGTTCGCCCGCTTCGGAGCAGGGTCCGGAGTGGGCCCCGGTCCGGGCGGCGGGTAGGCGGCAGGCCCGGGCTGGTATCCGGGGAACGGAGGCTGGGAGCCGGTCATGGTCACTCCTTGAGCTTGGTCTGGACTTGGCAATCAGACTGCCGACCGGCCGTGACACATCCTGCAATCTCATGTGATAAAGGGGGTTATCGACATACGAGGGTTGCGCAGGCAGGCCAGATCTGCTGGGCTGTGCGTAGGAGGTTGCCGTGGCAGAGCTGATGACGATGCGTGACATCGCCGAGCTCGCGCGCGTCCAGCGTCCGGTGGTCACGGTGTGGCGACGCCGCTCGCGGGATGGGGGGCACCCGTTCCCGGCCTCGCGGGGTCGACGGGGAACACAGGAGCTGTTCCTGCGTGAGGAGGTGGTCTCCTGGCTGGAGGCGACCGGACGGGGCAACAATCCACAAGCCCGCATCGACGCCGCCGCCCACCCCGGGCCCGCGCCGGAGGCTGCGGAGCTCGCGGCGCTCAGCGCGCTGATCACACTGCGCCACCTGCGTGGCGGGCCGCTGGCTGAGATCGGCGACTCCGACGACCTGCTGGACTTCGCCGAAGCCAGCGACCCGGACGACCGCTGCCTTTTCGGCGAGCTGGAGCAGGCCGCCGCACTTCCGGCCCTGATCCGGCAGGCGGACGAGATGGTCGCCGCCGCCTGGGATCCGGCGTCGGCGCACTCTCGCATCCTAGAGCTTCTGCTGCGCAATGCCGCCGAGCCGCTGGCGCAGGTAGCGCTGAGCGGCGACGGTGCCCGGCTGCTTCCGGAACTCTTCGGTCCACTGGCTGGCGAACTTGGCAACCCTGCCGTGATGGATGCCACCGGCTGCCTAGGCGGCCTGCTGGTCGAGGCGGCCGCTGGCCGGCCGCAGGCGCTGATCATGGACGGTGACGCGCCGGCTCATCGGCTGGCTCGCCGCCAGCTCATCCTTGCCGACCTGCCCCACCGGGTGATCGATCCGGGCAGCGGAGAGTGGTCGGTCACCGGATCGGTCGCCCACCTGCTGGTGCTGCCCGCGGCCAGCGCGCCCGCCTCGACGCCGCTCGACCACCTCAACCTCCTGGACGAGATCGCGCTCCAGTTGGACGAGCGGCAGTTCGTGCTCTGCCTCGCCTCCGCCGCCACCCTCACCGACCCGCTCACCGGCGAGGCGCTGACCCGCCGCGATCAGCTGCTGCGCGACGGGCTGGTCCGCGCGATCGTCCGATTGCCCGCCGGCTGTCGCCGAGCCCACCCCCGCGAGCCCTCGGGCCTGTGGCTGATGGGTGACGCCGACAAGGCTCCGATCGCCGAACGACGGACGATGGTCGCTGACCTCACCGACCACAGCCTCGCCCAACTCAGCGGACTGGTGGACGACCTGGTGGCCGCCTGGCAGGGCAGCGAGGGCGCCCGTCGCCGGGCGTGGGCTCACCTGCATCCGGTCCTCACCCATGGTCTGGTCTCCGCCAGCGAGAGCCTGGTTCGGTCACGGACGAACCTCGCGGCGGGAACGCCAGTGAGCGGCGCGGATCGTGTCGTCCGGCTGCGGGCCGCGGATGCCGCGGGCAGGCTCACCGGGTACCGGCTGAACCCGGCCGCTGGACGGGCCGAGTTCGTCACGATCGGTCAGGCCCTGGCCCGTCGCTGGCTGCGGCTGGTGGTGGGACGCCGGCTCGACCCGCGCGGGCTGCCGTCCGGCTCGGTCGCCGTGATCGACGACCCGCACCGAGCCTCGGGCGACCGCCAGCGGGTCGACCGGCTGAGCCTGCTCAACCGCGCTGAGGTGGACTTCACCGAGCCCGGGGACATCATCTTCACGGTCCGGCCGCGTCCGTCCGCCACCGTGGATGTCGAGGGCGGAAACCTGGTCGTCACCCCCGCGCGGGTGCTGCGAGTGACGGACGGCGCACCGCTGCTGCCCCACGCCGTCGCCGCACGGATCAACGCCCAGACCAGCCCGGCCTGGCGCTCCTGGCCGCTGGCGACCGTCCCCGCCCCCGACCGCGAGATCCTCCGCGACGCGCTCGCCGACCTGGCCACGCAACGCGCCACGCTGGTGGCCGACCTGGCTGGCCTCGACGCCCTCACCCACGACCTGACCGACGCTGTCGAATCCCGGCAGCTCAGCATCACCAAGGAGAACCATGGCGCGACGACGCTCTGAACCGGCCACTCAGGCTCCGACCACCATGAAGGAGCTGAAGGACACCCTGTGGAAGGCCGCCGACAAGCTGCGCGGCTCGCTGGAGGCCTCCGACTACAAGGACGTCATCCTCGGCCTGGTCTTCCTGAAGTACGTCTCTGACTCTTTCGAGGAGCGGCGGGAGCAGATCCGCGCCGAACTCGAGGAGGAAGGCGGCTACACCGCCGACGACATCGAGTACTCCCAGGAGGATCGCGACGAGTACAGCGGATCGCAGGTCTTCTGGGTGCCGCCGGTCGCACGCTGGGAGTACCTCGCCGCGCGCGCCAAGGGGACGGACGACGAGACCATCGGCCAGCTCATCAACGAGGCGATGAAGCAGCTCATGGAGGCCAACCCGGCGCTTGCCGGCACGCTGCCGCGCATCTACAACCGCGAGGCCGTCGACCAGCGCCGGCTGGGGGAGTTGCTCGACCTGTTCAACTCCGCCCGCTTCACCGGCGGCGGCGCGAGCCGGGCGCGCGACCTGCTGGGCGAGGTGTACGAGTACTTCCTGGGCAAGTTCGCCGCGGCCGAGGGCAAGCGGGGCGGCG
>CAZLWS010000208.1:0-4101 GCA_964563205.1 uncultured Propionibacteriaceae bacterium
GATCGCGCACGAGCCCGCCTTCGACTCCTGGATCAGCACGTTCGGATCCATCACGACGCCCAGCAGGTCGTTCGCCGAGTCGCCGCTGACCACTGCCTCGCTGCCCACGCCCCAGTGGTACGGCAGTCCGATCTGGTGGACGGTGCGTCCGTTGACCCGCAGCGGACGGACGCGGTCGGTGACCAGCACCTTCGCCTCGATCGCGGCCCGCGGGGAGATCAGGGTCGCCCAGCCGTAGGGCTCCAGGCCCACCTCGGCGGCGAGCTCGGGCGAGACCTCGCAGAACATCTCCGGCTGCAGTTCGGCCAGGTACGGCAGCCACCGGCTCATGCCGCCGGCGGTGTGGTGCTCGGTCAGCCGGTAGGTGGTGAACATGTACGGGTAGACGTCCGCGCCGCGCTCGCGATCGCTCGGGGCGCTGAGATTGTCCGGACGCGACATGGTCACGCGCGTCGGCGAGCGCTGCTGGCCGTAGACCGGGTTGTGGACGGGCGACTCCTGCGGCTCGTAGTGGGCCGGCAGCGGGCCGTCCACCAATCCGCGCGGGGCGTAGAGCCAGCCCTTGCCGTCCGCCTGCATGATGAACGCGTCGATCCCCGACAGCGCGTCGGGCCCGGACGCGCCGGGCGCGGGACGGGCGTCCGGGGCCAGTCCGGCCGGGAAGTCGGGCACGTCGTCGCCCGTCCATCGCCGGGTTTCCGCGTCCCACCAGACGTACTTCTTGCGGGGGCTCCACGGCCGCCCGTCGGGGCCGGCGGAGGCGCGGTTGTAGAGCAGCCGGCGGTTCGCGGGCCACACCCACGCCCAGTCGGGGTTCACCCCGTCCTGCTCGGCCTTGGACGGACGCAGCGCGGCATGGTTCACGCCGTCGGCGAAGACCCCGGTGTAGATCCAGCAGCCGCCGTCGGTGGAGCCGTCCGCGCGCATCTCGGTGTAGGACGAGAGCGGCTCTCCGGCCCGCTCGCCGGTCAGGAAGCGGCCGTTGATCTCGGCCAGCACGGCCGCGGAGTCGGGGTTGCCGTGCTCGTCCAGCGGGTACTCCCAGGTGAGGTCGAGCAGCGGACGGTCGCGCGGGTCCGTCGACCCGGCGAGCCGCTGCCGGATCCGGCGGCCCAGCTCGTAGAAGAAGTCGAGCTCGCTCTGGCAGTCGCCGGGCGGCTGCACCGCCTGGTGCCGCCACTGCACCATCCGCTGGGTCTGGGTGAAGGTGCCGGCCTTCTCGACGTGGTTGGCGGCGGGCAGGAAGAAGACCTCGGTGGCGATCTCTTCGGTGCGCAGCTCGCCGGACGCGATCTCCGGGCCGTCCTTCCACCAGGTGGCCGACTCGATCAGCGCGAAATCCCTGACCACCAGCCACTTCAGGTTCGCCATGCCCAGCCGCTGCATCCGGCCGTGGGCCGAGCCGACCGCCGGGTTCTGGCCCAGGATGAAGTAGCCGTCGACGGTGCCGTCCACCATGCTCGCGACCGTCTGGTAGGTGCCGTGCGGGCCGGTCAGCCGGGGCAGGTAGTCGTAGGCCCAGTCGTTGTCGGCGCGGGCGGCGTCCCCCCACCAGGCCTTCAGCAGGCTCACCGTGTAGGCGTCCGCGTTGGCCCAATAGCCCTTCTGCTCGGGCGAGGAGATGCCGCCGAGGTACTCCCTGAGCGTGGCGGCGGTCACGAACGGCATCGGCAGGTAGCCGGGCAGCAGGTTGAAGAGGGTCGGGATGTCGGTGGAGCCCTGAATGCTGGCGTGGCCGCGCAGTGCCATGATGCCGCCGCCGGGGCGTCCCATGTTGCCCAGCAGCAACTGCAGGATCGCCGCGGTGCGGATGAACTGGGCGCCCATGGTGTGCTGCGTCCAGCCGACGGCGTAGGCGAAGCAGGTGGTGCGGTCGCGTCCGGAGTTCTCGGTGATGCTCCGGGCGAGGTAGGCGAAGTCGGCCTCGGAGATGCCGCAGACCTCGCGGACCAGCTCCGGGGTGTAGCGGGAGAAGTGGCGCTTCAGGATCTGGAAGACCGTGAACGGGTGCTGCAGCGTCTCGTCGGTCTCGACCTCAACGGACGGGGCGCCGTCGCCGCGACTGGCGTCGTACACCGCCGGTCCGCCGGAGCCGTACTGATCGCCCATGCCTTGAGCGGTCTGCTGCTCCTCGGCGCCGTCGTCCGGGGCCGGTTTCCGCGTCCGGTACGCCCAGGACTCGGGGTCGTAGGTTCCCGTCTCAGGGTCGTAGCCGGAGAACAGGCCGTCCAGATCCTCGGTGTCGCGGAAGTCCTCGCTGACGATCGTCGCCGCATTGGTGTAGGCGAGCACGTACTCGCGGAACCACAGGTCGTTGCCGAGCACGTGGTTGATCAGCGCGCCCAGCAGCACGATGTCGGAGCCGGCCCGGATCGGGACGTGCTTGTCGGCGATCGCCGAGGTGCGGGTGAACCGCGGGTCGACGTGGATGATCCGCGCCCCTCGCGCCTTCGCCTCGGAGACCCACTGGAACCCGACCGGATGGCATTCAGCCATGTTCGAACCCTGGATGACGATGCAATCAGCATTGGCCATGTCCCACAGCGGTTGTGTGGCGCCACCTCGGCCGAACGAGGCCCCCAAACTGGGAACCGTGGCGGAGTGTCAAATACGGGCCTGGTTCTCGATCTGGATCGCGCCGGCCGCCGTGAACAGCTTCTTGATGAGGTAGTTCTCCTCGTTGTCCAGGGTCGCGCCGCCCAGCGAGGCGATCCCCATGGTGCGGCGCAGCGGGCGGCCGTGCTCGTCGGTGTCCTGCCACCACCGCTTGCGCGATTCGACGAAGCGGTCGGCGATCATGTCGATCGCCTTGTCGCGGTCGAGCTTCTGCCAGGTGGTGGCGTACGGAGCCCGGTAGAGCACCTCGGTCTGCCGTCCGGGAGCGTTGACCAGCTGCTCGCTGGCCGACCCCTTCGGACAGAGCCGCCCGCGGGAGATCGGCGAATCCGGGTCTCCCTCGATCTGGATGACCTTCTCGTCCTTGACGTAGACCTTCTGCCCGCACCCCACCGCGCAGTACGGGCAGACGCTCTGGACGACTCGGTCGGCGGTGGCCGTCCGCGGGGTCATCTCCCTGGTCCGGCGGGACGTGACAGCCTCCCCGCGTCCGAACTTGTCGGACGAGGTCAGCTGCCGCAAAACCGGCCACTCAAGAGGGACGAACCGTGCCACCGCCGCAGCCTAACCCTCCGCTCGTCACACGGTCACTAGGTACTTTGGGCGAGTCGGTCCGGCCGGCTGTAGACCACCATGGACGGGCCGCGCAGGAAGCCGACCAGGGTGAGACCGGCCTCGGTGGCCAGCTCGACGGCCAGGGAGGACGGCGCGGAGACGGCGGCTAGCATCGGGATGCCGGCCATCAGGGCCTTCTGGGTGAGTTCGAAGCTGGCCCGGCCGGAGACCATCAGGACGGCGCCGCGGGCGGGGAGGCGTCCGTTCAGCAGGGCCCAGCCGATCACCTTGTCGACGGCGTTGTGGCGTCCGACGTCCTCGCGGAGCACCAGCAGCTCGCCAGTCGCGCCGTCTAAGAGTCCGGCGGCGTGAAGGCCGCCGGTGCGTTCGAAGACGGCCTGGCCGGCGCGCAAGATCTCGGGGTAGCCCGCCAACGCCTCGGGGGTGAGGTGCAGCGGGTCGTCGTCCACCCGGTACTTGGAGACGGTCGCGACCGCGTCGATGCTCGCCTTGCCGCAGACCCCGCAGGAGCTGGTGGTGTAGAAGTTGCGCTCGATGCTCGGGTCGGGCGGGGCCACGCCGGGGGCGAGGGTGACGTCGAGGACGTTGTAGGTGTTGAGCCCGTCGTCGCCGGCGGCGCCCGCGCAGTAGCGGGCGGTGGCGTACTCGTCGCGGTGGTGGATCACGCCTTCAGAGACCAGGAAGCCGGCCGCCAGTTCGACGTCGTGGCCCGGGGTGCGCATGGTGACGGTGAGGGGTCTGCCGCTGATGCGGAGTTCGAGCGGCTCCTCGACGGCGACCACGTCGTCGCGGCGGCGCACGGCCTCGCCGAGGGTGATCCGGGTGACCTGGCGACGCGCGGTGATGCGTGACATTCTGTCTGGATACCACCGCGGCGAGCCGGGAAGCAAGGGCTGACTTCGCCTTTCG
>CAZLWS010000209.1:0-4081 GCA_964563205.1 uncultured Propionibacteriaceae bacterium
ACTGGTTCGCCGGCATCTTCCGCACCTTCCTCAACGTGAACGGCGACACCTTCGTAGCCATGCTGGTCGCCCGGGCGGGCGGCGAGCTGGACGCGGACGTCTACAACGGCGTCACCGAAGTCACCGCCGAACTGGACGTCTCCGCACTCGAGGAGCAGTTCGCCAAGGCGGACGCCGTCGACTAAGGAAGCGCTGAGCCGGGGTCGGGCCGAGAATCACCCACCCCATAAGCAAGGCCCCCGCGTTCTCGCGGGGGCCTTGTGGCGTTCCCATCTCTCTAAGGTCGAAGACTGGCTACCAAAGTTGGTGGGCAATCTACGAGCTAACGGCGGATTGACCAGCGCTTCCCTTAAGTCTCGGCGGATTCGGACGCCCGGACCCGGTCGATCACGGCGCGGATCTGCTTCAGATGGACGGCCATCTCGCGGGCGGCGGCGTCTCCGTCACGCTGCTCCAGGGCGGCGAGCACCCGGGAGTGGCCCTCGTGGGAGATCCGGCGTCCGTCGCCTTCGAGGTGGGAGTAGACCCGGGCCTCGACCGTCCAGGACGCGGTCAGCTCAGCCAGCGCGGCGAGCAGCGGGTTCCCGGCGGCCTGGGCGACGGCCACGTGGAAGGCGACGTCGAGCTGGACGGAGTGGTCGGCGTCCGGGTCGCGGTCGGAGCCCGCGATGATCTCGCGCAGCGCGCCCAGCTGATCGTCGGAGATGCGGGCGGCGGCCAGCCGGGCGATCTCGGGCTCGACCACCTCACGGAACTCGGCGGAGTGCTCGAACTCATCGCTGCCGCGCTCCAGCCGCTGGGCAAGCGAATCCGCCAGCGGCAGCCCGCCGGTGACCCGAGTGCCGCTGCCATGGCGACGGGTCACGAGCCCCGCGGCCTCAAGCCGGCTGAGCGCCTCCCGCAGCACCGGCCTCGACACCCCCAGTTCGACCGACAGCGACCGCTCGGAGGGAATCTTCTCCCCCGCGGCGAGGGCGCCGGTGACGATCAGCCGTTCGAGATGGCGGACGATGTCGTCGACGATGCTGGCGCTGCTGCGCGCGAGCGATCCGACCGAGATCTTCCGCGATGACATGGTGCGGGCGGCTGCCTTCCACTTCGAGGGACGAGCGGGCCGCAGCCCGCGCCCCCATCCTGCCATCCCCGCGCCGAAGCCGCGCAGGCCTGGCGCCAGTGGCGTGGGACGGCCTGGTGGTCAGACCACTTCCACGGCAGAATCGTCCTCATGCTGCTCCAGCGAACCGACCAGGCTCGGCCCGACGCGTCCGCCCGGGTGCTGCAGCCGGGGGCCGGCGAGATCCGCGGCGACGTCTACCTGCCGTCCACACCCGAGACGGTGATCTGGGGACGCCTGCCCTGCGCCGCCGACGCGCCGGTGCTGACCGTCCGTCCGGGCACCACCGTGACCATCGACACGGTGAGCCACGAGGGCATCCTCGAAGACCAGGGCAAGGATCCGCTGGGCTACTTCGGCGGTCACGGCGTCCCGGCCGATCAGGTGCTCACCGACGCCGTCGAGATCGCCGCGACCATGGCCCGCAACCCGCAACTGGACGGTCCGCACGTGGTCACCGGGCCGATCCTCGTCGAGGGCGCCGAAGTCGGCGACCTGGTCGCCCTGACGATCCTGGAGACGACTCCGCGGGTGCCCTACGGCGTGATCTCCAACCGGCACGGACGCGGTGCACTGCCCGGCGAGCTGCCCCGCACCCCCGGCACGGTGAGTGTCTTCACCACCGTCGCCGAGCGGGACTACCACCTGGTCGGCCAACTGCCCGTCACCGAGGGCGGTGAGCCGGTCGTCGAGTTCCCGCTGCATCCCTTCCTGGGCGTGATGGGGGTCGCGGTCCCGGGCGACGAGCGTCCGCACTCGGTGCCGCCCGGCCGGCACGGCGGCAATATCGATATCGGCCTGCTCACCGTCGGTTCCACGCTCTACCTGCCGGTGCAGGTGCCCGGCGCGCTCGCCTACGTCGGCGACCCGCACTTCGCCCAGGGCGACGGCGAGGTGGCGCTCACCGCCCTGGAGGCTCCGCTGCGGGCGACCGTCCGCTTCGACTTGGTGAAGCGGGCGGACGCGCTAGCCGAGTTCGGCGAGGTGCTGGGCCCGCTGGGTCGCACCTCCGAGTACCTGCTGCCGACCGGTCTCGACGCCGACCTGGACGAGGCGATGCGCGACTGCGTTCGGCAGGCGCTGAGCCTGATCCGGGCCCGTTGGGGGTTGGACGAGCACCTCGCCTACGCCTATCTCAGCGCCGCCACCGACTTCCGCATCTCGCAGGTGGTCGACCTGGTCTGCGGCGTCCACGCCTGCATCCGCGAGGCCGACTTCGACAGGGTCGAGCGATGACCCCGGACGCCGGCCCGCCGGCCGACCTGCTCGCCGCCTTCGAGGCGTACGAGCGGGCCCTGATGGCGGATGATCTCGACGCCCTCGACGCCGCCTTCGCCCCTGGAACGGCCACCCTTCGCGGGGACGCGGCAGGGCTGCTGGTCGGGCACGACCTCATCAGCGGCTTCCGCGGTTCGCGGGGCGGCGTCCCACCCCGGGAGATCACCCGGCTGGAGACCCGCGTCCTGAGCCCGGACGCCGTGCTGCTGGTGAGCGTCTCGCGGTACCGCGCCGGCGGCCAAGGCCTGCAGACCCAGCTCTGGCAGCGGCTGGACGGGGCCTGGAAGATCACCGCCGCGCACGTCACCGGCCGCTCCACCGCCTTCGACCGGTCGATCTGGCGGATGGTCGGCGACCCGCTCTACCAGGGCGCGTACGAAGGCCCGCTGACCGGGCTGACGGTCGCCGTGAAGGACATCTTTGCCGTGCGCGGCTACCGGATCGGCGCGGGCAACCCCACCTGGCTGAAGGGACGCCGCCGCGAGAAGGCGTTCGCGCCGGCCGTCGGTGATCTGCTGCGCGGCGGCGCCTCACTGCGAGGGATCGCCGCCACCGACGAGTTCGCGTACAGCATCGCGGGCGCCAACCTCCACTACGGGACCCCACCGAATGGCGCCCTGCCCGGGTCGCTGCCGGGCGGGTCGTCCAGCGGCCCGGCGGCCGCGGTCGCCATGGGTCACGCCGAGGTCGGGCTGGCCAGCGACACCGCCGGCTCGATCCGGGTGCCCGCCTCCTACCAAGGCTTGTGGGGGCTGCGGACGACCCACAACCTGGTGCCGCGCCAAGGCATGCTGCCACTCTCGCAGACCTTCGACACCGTCGGCTGGCTCACCCGGGACGCCCGCACCCTGGAACGGGTGGCGGCCTGGGTGCTGGTGACTGACTCCTCGGTCGCCGACCCCGAGGCCGACCTCACCCCGGACGGCCCGTTCCCCCGCCGCTGGACGGTTCCGGCCGAAGCCCTGGAGTGCCTCGAACCGCCGACCCGGGCGGCCTTCGAAGCCTGGCTGGCCGAGGCCGCGGCGACCGGCGAGGTCGACTCGGTGGAAACGGTCAGCGTCGGCGACCTGGCCGAGCACCACGAGGTCTTCCGCACCGTCCAGGGCGCCGAGGCCTGGCGGAACAACGGCCCGTGGTTCGAAGCCAACCCGGACGCGGTCGGCCCCGACATCGCCGACCGGCTGCGGGTCGCGTCCCGGATCACCCCCGACCAGGAACGCGCCGCCCGCGCCCGGCTGGCCGTCCTGGGCGACAAGCTGCGCAACCTCACCCGAGAGTCGCTGCTGGTGCTGCCCAGCACCCCCGGCCCCGCCCCCTCCCGCACTGTCGACCCCGCGACCGTCGAAGCGACCCGAACCGCCACCCTGCGCCTCACCAGCCTCGCCGGGGTGGGTGGCCTGCCCGCCCTCTCCGCCCCCTTCCTCACGGTGCCCTCCCCCCTGGGTCCTGCTCCCGTCGGCGTCTGCTTCGTCGGCCCGATCGAGCGCGACCTCGACCTGGTCCGCACCGTGCGTTCGCTGGAAGCCGCGATGACCACCTGACCAAAGCTGGACGGAATTGGGGACGGTTCCTTTTCCCTCCAGATCGGGGCCGTGGACGGGAATGGAACCGTCCCCATTTCCGTCCATCCCCGCAATGACCACCTGACGAGCGGTAACGTCCCTGAAACACTTGTTACGTATCCTGATC
>CAZLWS010000210.1:0-4077 GCA_964563205.1 uncultured Propionibacteriaceae bacterium
GGATCAGGCGGCCTTCCTTGTCCTCCTTCTGCTGGACGAGGGCCTCGATCTCATCGCCCACGGAGACCACGTCGAACGGGTTCACGTCGTGCTTGATGGAGAGTTCCTTGGAAGGGATGACGCCTTCGGTCTTGTAACCGATGTCGAGCAGGACTTCGTCCCGATCGACCTTGACGACGGTGCCGGTGACGATGTCGCCGTCATTGAAGTATTTGATGGTCGCGTCGACCGCTGCGAGAAAGGCTTCGGGTGAACCGAAATCGTCGACCGCGACGAGAGAGGCCTCAGGAGAGGAGGTCATGTAGTAGGGCTCCGATTGATCAGATGTGGTGTTTGCCAGTCGCACAGCGACCGTGTGGCTGAAAACGACCTGACCGAAATCCGAGAGCTACCAGCGCACATGCCTGACCTGCTCTGTCCGAAGCCGGGCCAGCCGCAGTGCCTAAACAGGCTACCTAGCGCGCCTGAAAGGGGTCAATTCTGCGCAGGTCACGATTCCCTCACGATTCGGTCCGCGGCCTCAATGCGCGGCCTCGTGCCAGGAGTGCCCGGTGCCCACGGAGACCTCCAGCGGGACGCTCAGGTCGACGGCGTGGCCCATCTTGTCGCGGACGACGGCCTCCACCGCCGCCGCCTCCCCCGGCGCCACTTCGAAGACCAGCTCGTCGTGCACCTGCAGCAGCATCCGGCTGGCCAGCCCTTGCCGGGCCAGGCCGGCCTCCACGTCCAGCATCGCGACCTTGATGATGTCGGCGGCCGAGCCCTGGATGGGGGCGTTGAGCGCCATCCGCTCGGCCATCTCGCGGCGCTGCCGGTTGGACGAGGTGAGGTCGGGCAGGTAGCGGCGCCGGCCCAGGATGGTCTCGGTGAAGCCGGTGCGGCGGGCGGTGGCGACGATGTCGTGCAGGTAGTCGCGGACGTGCCCGAAGCGCTCGAAGTACTCCTCCATCAGGCCTTGGGCCTCGGATCGGCTGATCTTCAGCTGCTGGGAGAGCCCGAAGGCGGAAAGGCCGTAGGCCAGGCCGTAGTTCATCGCCTTGATCTTGGCGCGCTGGCCGGTGTCGACCGCGCCGGGGGCGACGCCGAAGACCCGGGCGGCCATCACGCTGTGGAAGTCCTCGCCGGAGTTGAACGCCTCGATCAGGCCCGCGTCCTGCGAGGCGTGGGCCATGATCCGCATCTCGATCTGGGAGTAGTCGGCAGTCAGCAGCGTCTCGTAGCCGGGGCCGACCACGAAAGCCTCCCGGATGCGGCGGCCGTCGGCGGTGCGGATCGGGATGTTCTGCAGGTTCGGGTCGGTGCTGGAGAGCCGTCCGGTGGCGGCGATGGTCTGCACATACGTGGTGTGGATGCGGCCGTCGTCGGCGATCGACTTCAGCAGCCCTTCGACGGTCTGCCGCAGCCGGATCTGGTCGCGGTGCCGCAGGAGGTGCGCCAAGAAGGGGTGCTCGGTGCGGGCGTACAGGTTCTCCAGCGACTCTGCGTCGGTGGTGTAGCCGGTCTGGGTGCGGCGGGTCTTCGGCATCGCCAACTCGTCGAAGAGGACGGCCTGCAGCTGCTTGGGCGAGCCCAGGTTGATCGGGCGCCCGATCACCGCGAAGGCCTCGGACTCGGCCCGGGCCACCTCATTGTCGAAGTCGGCGCGCAGCCCTTCCAGGTAGTCGGCGTCGACGGCGATGCCGGTGCGCTCCATCACGGCCAGGGTGCGCAGCAGCGGCAGCTCGACCTCCCGCAGCAGGCTGGCGCCGCCGCGCTGCTCAAGGTCGTCCTCCAGGGCGCCGGCCAGGTCGATGACGGCGCGGGCGCGGATCATGGCGTCCTGGCCGGAGGTCTCGTCGAAGCTGAACGCCAGCTGGTCGGAGTCGTTGCCGCCGGTCGTCTCCACGGCGAGTTCCCGCTTCAGGTAGCGGGCGGTCAGGTCCGCCAGGTCGTAGACCCGCTGGTCGGGCTTGAGCAGGTAGGCGGCGAGCTGGGTGTCGCTGTCCAGGCCGCCCAACTCCCAGCCCCGCGCCCAGATCGCCTCCAGCGGGCCCTTCGCGTCGTGCATCGCCTTGTGGGAGGCGGGGTCGGCGAGCCAGGCTGCCAGCGCCGCGTCGTCGGCGGGGCTGAGCTCGGCGGCGTCCACCCAGGCGGCGGCCCCGGCCGCGGTGGAGAGGGCGAGGCCGGTCAGGTCGCCGGCCCCCCACCGCCAGCTGCCGGTGACGTCGATGCCGACCACCGCGCCGCGGGCGTTCTCGTCCAGCCAGGCGGTGAGCTCTCCCGGCGCCAGCGCGACCCCCGCCACCTCGAAGCCGCCGGACGGGCCGGCCTGCTCGGCCGGCAGGGTCTCCAGCAGCCGGTCGCGCAGCACCCGGAACTCCAGGGCGTCGAACAGGGTGTGGACGGCCTCCCGGTTCCACTCGTGGCGGGTCAGCTCGCCCATCGTGACGGGCAGTTCGAGGTCGCCCACCAAAGCGTTGAGCCGCCGGTTGCGGATGACGTCGTCGAGGTGTTCGCGCAGCGAGTCGCCGACCTTGCCGCCGATCTCGTCCACCCGGCGGATGACGTTCTCGAGCCCGTCGTAGGCGGTCAGCCACTTCGCGGCGGTCTTGGGCCCGACCCCGGGCACGCCGGGCAGGTTGTCGCTGCTCTCCCCCACCAGCGCCGCCAGCTCCGGGTAGCGGGCGGGCGGCACGAGGTACCGCTCCTCGACGCTCTCCGGAGTCATCCGGGCCAGGTCGGAGACCCCCTTGCGGGGGTAGAGCACGGTGACCGAGTCGTTCACCAGCTGCAGGGTGTCCCGGTCGCCGGTGCAGACCAGCACCTTCAGCCCGGACGCGGTCGCCTGCCGGGCCAGGGTGGCGATCACGTCGTCAGCCTCGAAGCCGTCGCGTTCGACATGGACGATGTTGAGCGCGTCCAGCACTTCCTTGATCAGATCCACCTGGCCCCTGAACTCGGCCGGGGAGGTCGAGCGGTTCGCCTTGTAGTCGGCGTACTCCTCGCTGCGGAAGGTCTGCCGCGAGACGTCGAAGGCGACCGCGAGGTGGGTCGGCTGCTCGTCGCGCAGCACGTTGATGAGCATGGAGGTGAACCCGTAGACGGCGTTGGTGTGCTGCCCGGTGGTGGTCGAGAAGTTCTCCACCGGCAGCGCGAAGAACGCCCGGTAGGCCACCGAATGGCCGTCGATCAGGAGCAGCACGCCCTCTTCGGCGGCGCGTTCGGAATCGGCACTGGTCGTCACCTGACGAACCCTACCGGGAGCGGCCGACAATCGAACCGGCCGGTCGCACCCGGACAGGTTGTGTCAGGGTTGGCATCATGAACGTGCCCGACTGGTTCCACGCCCTCAGCAGCGCTCTCGACGTCAAGATGGGGATGATCCTGGACGAGGTGACGCCCAGCCGGGCGGTCGGACGGTACCCGGTGGAAGGCAACACCCAGCCCTTCGGGCTGTGGCACGGCGGCGCCTCCTGCGTGGTCGCCGAGACCCTCGCCTCGCTGGCGGCGGCCGCCGAGGTCGGGCCGCGGGGGACGATCGCAGGCGTGGACATCAACGCGACCCACCTGCTGCCCGCGCGGAACGGCTGGGTGACCGGCACCGCCACGGCGCTGCGGATCGGGCGGACGCTGGCCACCTACGACGTGTCGCTCACCAACGACGAGGGCGAGCAGATCTGCGCCGCCCGGATCACCGTCGCGCTGCGACGGGCGGGCGCCGCGGACCCGGAGACAGACTGAGCCCGGTTCACTCGAAGATTGCCTACCGAACTCGGTACGCAATCTTCGACTCAGCCGAGGGGCTTGCCCTTGCCGCCCGACTTGGAGTGGTCGATGACCCCCTCGGCGACCTCGCGCATGGACTTGCGCAGGTCCATCGCGGTCTTCTGGATCCAGCGGAAGGCCTCCGGCTCGCTGAGCCCCAGCCCTTCCTGCAGCAGGCCCTTCGCCTGGTCGACCGCCTTGCGGGAGGCGAACCGCTCCTCGAGGTCGGCCACCTCGGCCTCGACCGCGCGGATCTCGGCGAACCGGGCCATCGCGATCTCGATCGCCGGCACCACGTCGGAGGCGTCGAAGGGCTTCACGACGTAGGCCATG
>CAZLWS010000211.1:0-4068 GCA_964563205.1 uncultured Propionibacteriaceae bacterium
TGCTGGCCGCGTCCCGCGCCGCCTTCGAGACCGTCGGCGACCTGTGGGGCCGCTGCAAGTTCAAGGCCGCGACCACCGAGGCGATGCGGATCGTCGGGCTGGCGAACAAGTACCTCTCCGACCAGGAGCCCTGGAAGCTGAAGGACGACCCGGCCCGCCGCGACACCGTCCTGCACGTGGCGCTGCAGGCAGTCTCCGACTGCAACACCCTGCTGACGCCGCTGCTGCCGCACGCCTCCCAGAAGGTCTTCGAGGCCCTGGGCGGGGTTGGCGTCTGGGCGGCTCAACCCGACCTGATCGAGGTCACCGAGGAGGGCGGCTCGCCGTACCCGGTGCTGACCGGCGACTACACCGCCCAGCGGGCCCGCTGGGAGTCGATCCCGATCGCCGTCGGAACCCCCCTGGCCAAGCCCACCCCGATCTTCGCCAAGCTGGACGACACCCTCGCCCAGACCGGCCCTGCCTGGGCCCCCATCGCCTGAGCCCGGGGCGACGGCGCGCCTCTGCGCACCGTTCTCGCGGTTATGAGCGGCCGCGCGGTCGGGTCGCCGAGTGCGCGCGCCTGCAGCGTGGTTGTGAAGCCCTGCCAAGCGCTGATAGCCACCGTGCCGGCGCGGTGATCTACGGCGGCGTGCGCAAGCCCCGTCAAAACGACGGAAACGGCGCGATCACCTCGTCTGGCTGATCGTGGAGAGAGCGTTCCTCATGGTGAGCGGGGCGAAGCCGGCGGCCACGGCACGGCGCTTGAGGGCGGGCTGGGCTTGCCAGAGGGCGATCCCTCGGCGCAGCAGGACGCGCGGGGGTTTGCGTTTGCCGGCAAGATCGCGGCGCAGGCGGAGGGCGAAGACCAGCCAGCCGGGGCGGTCGAGGTAGATCGGGGTGGCGGGGATGCCGGCGGCCTGCAGGTGGGGGAGCAGCTCGATGGCGAACACACCCTCGGCCACGATGCAGTCGCAGCCGCCCAGCTTCACGGTGTGGCTGCCGATCCGGCGGCTCTCGGAGATCGAGTACTGCGGCACCTCGACTTCGCCGGAGTCGAGCAGGATGCGCAGGGCGTCGACGGCCGCCTCGGCGTTCCAGGAGGCGACGTCGTCCCAGTCGATGATGCCGTAGTCGGTCAGGACGTGGCCGGGGTGGTCGGCGTCGAAGTAGAAGTCGTCGAGCCGGAAGGCCAGGCAGGCTGAGGCGTGCGCCAGCCGGGACTTGCCGCTGCCGGAAGCTCCCGCCACCAGGATGAGCCGGGCGGTCACGAAGCCGCGGGGTTCAGCTCGGCGGTGGCGTCACCGCTGTCGTCGACGTCATCGGCGTCGTCCAGCAGATCGACGCCCTCGTCCGCTTCGTCCTCGTCGGGCACGACGCGAAACAGTTCGCGCATGGTGCGGCGGGGCAGATGTGAGACCACCAGCACCATGGCGAGCAGCAGCGCCACCCACACCAGCGACAGCCCCAGGGGCACCAGGCCGCGCGGACCCAGGTAGGCGAGCCCCACCAAGGCCAAGCCGATCGCGGCGATGCCCAGGACGATCCACCAGACCACCCGGCCGCGCCTGCCCAGCGGACGCATGCGACGGCTCAGGAACCAGAGCCCGACCGCCAGCGAACCCTGCAGGGGCAGCGGCGCGAGCTCCAGCAGAGCCACCTGGGCAGGGGTGCTCTCCGGCCAGCCGAGGATGATCATCGAGATCGCCGCGACCACGCCATAGATCACCAGCGTGATGACGAGCCAGGGTCGAGACACCCGTGCAGCCTAACCCCACCAGCGGCAGCCCCCGCGGACGGATCGCCGACCGGATGCCGGCGCAGGGTGTCACAATGCAGGCGTGACGAACGTGGTGATCGTGGGTGGCGGGCCGGGAGGCTACGAGGCGGCGCTGGTCGCGCGACAGCTGGACGGGGAGGTCACGCTGGTCGAGCGGCGCGGGCTGGGCGGCTCCGCGGTGCTCACCGACGTGGTGCCGAGCAAGACCCTGATCGCGGCCTCGGAGGCGATGACCGAGATCCGGCGGGCCGAGGAGGTGGGGCTGCGGCTGCATTCCGGAGCGGAGTCGCTGGCGGCCGCGGTGGGAGTCGATCTCGGCCAGGTGAACCGGCGGATCAGGGACCTCGCCCACGCCCAGTCGCAGGACATCCGAGAGCGGCTGCTGGCCGAGGGAGTCCGGCTGATCGACGGCACGGGACGGCTGGACGGCGCCAGCCAGGTGGTCGCCACCACGGCGGACGGCGACGAGAGGCTGCCCGCCGACATCATCCTGGTCGCCACCGGCGCCAGCCCGCGGGAACTTCCCGAGGCGATGCCGGACGGCGAGCGGATCTTCACCTGGACCCAGCTCTACGACCTCGAGCGACTGCCCGAGCACCTGATCGTGGTCGGCTCGGGCGTCACCGGCGCCGAGTTCGCCAGCGCCTACCGCGCCCTGGGCGCCGAGGTGACGCTGGTCTCCTCCCGTCCCCAGGTGCTGCCCGGCCACGACGCGGACGCCGCCGCGGTCATCCAGGCGGTCTTCGAGGGCAGCGGCATGACCGTCCTCAACAACACCCGGGCCGCCGGCGTGACCCGGCGGGGGGACGAGGTGGTGGTCAGTCTGGCCGGCGGCGCCGAGGTCGTCGGCTCGCACTGCCTGATGGCGGTCGGCGCGGTCCCCAACACGGCCGGGCTGGGGCTGGCAGAGGCCGGCGTGGAGGTCACCCCGGGCGGGCACCTCAAGGTCGACCGGGTCTCGCGCACCTCGGCCCGAGGCGTGTACGCCGCCGGCGACTGCACCGGGGTGTTCGCCCTGGCCTCGGTGGCCGCCATGCAGGGCCGGATCGCGATGTGGCACGCGCTGGGCGACTCGGTCACCCCGCTCGACTTGAAGACGGTCGCCTCCAACGTCTTCACCCATCCCGAGATCGCGACTGTCGGAGTGAGCGAGGAGGCCGCCCGCGAGCTGCGGGCGCGGGTCGTCTGGCTGCCGCTGGGCTCGAACGCGCGGGCCAAGATGCAGGCCGTGACCGACGGCTTCGTCAAGGTGATCTGCCTTCCGACGACGGGGATCGTGATCGGCGGAGTGGTCGTCGCGCCGTCCGCCAGCGAACTCATCCACCCGCTGTCGATCGCCGTCCGCAACAAGCTGACCGTCGACCAGCTCACCGCCTCCTTCACGATCTACCCGTCGCTGAGCGGCTCGCTGGCCGAGGCGGCCCGCCGGCTGCACAGCCACGCCGCCGACCAGCCCATCACCTACTGACTCTACAAAAGTAGTGGCGCGCGGCGGTCGTCCTGGCGTTCCGACTCAGTCGGCGATCTCGCAGAGGGTCTGCCCGCTGGTGAGGAAGTCGCCGGGAGCCACCCGCAGGGCGGCGATCCTGCCGGAACGGTGGGCGGTGACGGACTGCTCCATCTTCATCGCCTCCAGGACGAGCACCAGGTCGCCTTCGCTCACCAGGTCGCCGTCGGCCACCGCCACCTTGACCACCGTCCCAGGCATCGGCGTGACCAGATCGGTCGCGGCGGGCCGGCGGGCGGGGGCGGCGTGCGCGATCGAGGGCGCTGGCGTCAGCTCGGCGGGGGCGTCGGGAGAGTAGGGCAGGATGGGGGTGTCGAACTCGGTCTCGATCCAACGGGTGTGGACGCCGAACGCCCCGTCCTCCGCGACGAAGGCGGGTTCCTGCAGCACGGCGAGATGGAAGGGCAGCACCGACGGCATCCCCGTCAGCACGGTCTCTGCCAGCGCCCGGCGGGCCCGCTCGACGGCCTGGAGGCGGGTGGCTCCGGTGACCACGATCTTCGCCACCAGCGAGTCGAAGGCGGCCGGCACAGCCATCCCGGCGACGTAGCCGGAGTCGACCCGCACTCCGGGCCCGGTCGGCGCCGCCCAGGCGGTCAGCGTGCCGGGAGCGGGCAGGAAGCCGCGCCCGGCGTCCTCGGCGTTGATCCGGAACTCGATCGAGTGCCCGCGCGGCGCCGGGTCGTCGTAGCCCAGTGGCTCGCCGTCGGCGATCCGGAACATCTCGCGCACCAGGTCGATGCCGGTGACCTCCTCGGAGACCGGGTGCTCCACCTGCAGCCGGGTGTTCACCTCCAGGAAG
>CAZLWS010000212.1:0-4009 GCA_964563205.1 uncultured Propionibacteriaceae bacterium
GCGTGGTGGCCGGGTACTGCGCTGCGATCGCCGCCCTCTTCGCGGCGGTCGGCGCGGCGGCTCTGTGGGCCTCGCGACTCAAGGTCGGCTCCTCGCCTCGCAGCCCGCGGCCGACTGAACATCGTCGTTGACGGCGTCCGGTCGCTCGTGTAGCGTCGGCAGGCTGTCCTAACTCGTGTCAGGTCGGCGAGGAGTTGCGGACGATGGTGGTCTCCCGGGTGCGGAGCTTGGCGGCGGAGCGGCTGCGGCTGCTCCGGCTCGTCCTGGTGGCCGAACGCGTCCCGCTCGCCTTGTTCGCGCTGGTGGGCGTGCTGAGCGTGGGCGCCCCCGTCGTCACCTCGCTGCTGACCGGGGTGCTGGCCCAGCAACTGCGTGCCTCCGGCGATGTCGGGCTGGCGATCGGCGCCGGCGTAGGCATCGCCGTCTCGATCGTCGTGCTGCAGCAGGCCATGGCCTTCCGCGCTCCGCTCACAGCGCGGGTCACGTCCTCGGTGGACGGCCACATCCGCCAGCGGGTGCGGCATCTGGCCAGCGAGGTCCTGCCCTTCGCCGTGGTCGAGAGCGCCGGCTTCCAGACCGACACCTCGCGGGCCTGCGACCCGGGTGCCGTGACCTGGCGCAGTCGCACTCCGGGCGCCGCGGCGATCGGGCAGCTCTGGCTCGTCTTCCGCATCCTTTCCGCAGTGGCGCTCGGGATCGTGATCGCGATCTTCAACCCGCTCGTCGCGGTGGTCGCGCTGGTCGGCGCCTTCGTGATCCGGGCGATCGTGCGCCGCGAATGGGTCGGCTACTTCAGGATCGTGGACGACAACGCGCCGCTTGGTCGGGAGGCCGACGACATCGAGGCGATGTTCACTGAGCCCCGATATGCCCGGGAGTTCGCTGTCTTCGGCTTCGGGCCCTGGCTGACCGAGCAGTGGCGGACGCGACAGGTCGCGGCGACAGAGCAGGGCTATCGCGCGCTCGTCAAGATCGCGCGGGAGCAGTGGCTGACCGGCTGCATCGCCTTCGTCCTCGCTGTCGCAGCGTTCGGCCTGCTGGGCCTGGACGCCGCGGCCGGCCGCTTGAGCGCACCCCAGCTCGCGGTGGCGATGGTCGCCGTCGCCGGTGCGCTGGGGATGTCCTCGATGGGCTGGGAGGCCTGGGACATCGACTACGGGCTCTCGGCCGTGCGCGCCTACGACCGCATCGAGGCGCTGGGCGCCGCGCAGGCCGGACGGCCAGCGTCCAAAAGCGAGATCGCTGGCGCGAGCTCGTCCGCGCCGGAGGTGGTGCTGGATCGTGTCGCCTTCGGCTACGAGGGCCGTCCGGTGCTTCGCTCAGTGTCGCTCGACCTGATCCCCGGGGAGCGGCTTGCGATCGTGGGCCGCAACGGCGCCGGCAAGTCGACCTTGACGAAGCTGATCAGCGGACTCTACGAGCCCGAGGCGGGTGAGATCCGGTTCGGCGGAATGCCCGCGAGCAGCGCCGCGGGCCGCGGGCTGGTGTCGTCCGTGGCGATCATGAACCAGGACGCGCTGCGGCTGCCGCTCGACGTGCGCATGAACGTGACCCTCGGCGCTCCCGCGTCCGACGACGAGGTCTGGGAGGCGTTGACGCTCGCGGGTCTCGGCGAAGCGTTCCGGCAGCGGGGCATCACCCTTTCGACTCCGCTGTGGAGCACAACTGGAGCCACGGACCTCTCCGGCGGTCAGTGGCAGCGGCTGACGCTGGCGCGGGCCATCCTTTCCGCTCGGCGTGGAAAGCGGGTGCTCATCCTCGACGAGCCGACGTCGCAGTACGACGTGCGCGGCGAGGCGGAGTTCTACAACACCGTCATGGCCGGGCTGCCAGGGGTCACCGTCGTCCTGATCACCCATCGGCTGTCCACGGTCCGCCGGGCGGACCGGATCGCGCTGCTCGAGGACGGAGCGATCAGCGAGATCGGATCGCACCAGCAGCTGATGCGGCTCGGCGGCGGCTACGCGGCCATGTTCCGTGCCCAGGCCGACCGGTTCCGGGAGATCGAATGAACGGCCTGCTGCGCGAAATGGGCCGGGCGCTGCGACGCGCCTGGCGGCGGACCAGGATCGCCATGGTGCTCGCCGTCCTGGTCATGGTGCTGGCCTCGGCGACCACCGCGGCCTCAGCTGCGGTCCAACGTGCGCTGATCGACAGCGCTGAGGAGGGCAGCCCGGGCCAGATCGCGCTGATCGCCGTGACCGCGGGCGGCATCTTCACGATCTGGCTTTCGCTGGTGCGCATCGCGGGCCCGATGTGGGACCAGGTCGTGCATCGTGTGGCCCCCGAGTTGCGTGCCGAGGTGCTCGAGCTGGTCGATCGACGATCCCGGTTCGAGGACATCGGTGATCCGGAGTTCCTCGACGATCTCGAGCGACTGCGACGCGACTCGGCCGCGCCTGTTTACCTGCCGTGGCTGCTGATCGCCAACGCGTCCGGCTTCCTCGGTCTGGGTCTCTCGGTCGGCTTGCTGCTCTCGATCGACTGGCGGCTGGCGGTGATCGTCCTCGGTGCGCTGGTCTCGCTGGCGCTGTCCCTCGTCGCGACCAGGGCCGAGATCCGCCAGACCGAGCGGCTGACCTTGCTCGAGCGCAGTGAGCGTCGGCTGCACGAGGTCTGTGTCGAGCCCCGCGGAGTCGAGGAGATCCGGTCCTACGACAGCGGATCGTTCTTGAACGCGGCCGCGGTCGAGCTGTGGACGCAGCTCGCCGACCAACGTCTCCGCATCAAGCTGCGGGCGCTGGTCTTGCCGGGTGTTGGCTGGGTGCTGCTCGGGATCTCACTGGTCGTCGGCCTGATCCTTGTCGGCGCCGGCGTCGCCACGGGCACGCACTCGGTCGGCGACCTCGTGATCGTGATCGTGCTGACCATCGGCATGCGCGGTCAACTCGCGGGCGCGATCGACCAGATCGGCGAGATCGGGCCGCGCATCTCAACGGTCAAGGCGATGGCCCGCATCCGGGATCGGGCCGGCCGAGCGCCCCGTGTCGCAGCACACGACGGCACGCTGCGCGGCGGCCTGGAGCTGCGGCAGGTCGGCTTCACCTACGCCCGTGCCACCCGGCCGACGCTGACCGGGATCGACCTGAACCTGGCTCCGGGCACGCTGGTCGCCATCGTCGGCGAGAATGGGGCCGGCAAGACCACGCTGGCCAACGTCCTTCTCGGCCTGCTCGAACCGACGCAGGGCCGATTCCTGATCGACGGACGCGAGGTGGCGGCGGCCGCCTGGCGGCAGCGGACGTCCGGCGCGTTCCAGGACTTCATGAAGCCGCGCTTCACCGTTCGGGAGGCAGTCGGGATCGGTGATCCGCCCCGGATCGACGACCGCCACGCCGTCGAACAGGCCGTCGTCGGCGAGAGCGCCGACTTCATCGCAAGCCTGCCCGCCGGCCTCGACACGTCGCTCGCGCCGCGGGTCGGCACGGATCTCTCGCACGGGCAGTGGCAGCTGGTGGCGCTGGCCCGGTCGAGGATGCGGCAGGACCCGCTGCTGCTGGTGCTGGACGAGCCGACCTCAGCCCTGGACGCCCACGCCGAGTTCGAGCTCTTCCAGTCCTTCGCCGCAACCGCGCGCGAGGCGGCCGCCGACCGGGGTGCGATCTCGATCATGATCTCGCACCGCTATTCCGCCGCCTACCTCGCCGACCGGATCCTGGTGGTGGACGACGGACGGATCGTCGAGCAGGGGACGCATGCCGAGTTGATGGCGCTGCGGGGCATGTACTTCGAGATGTTCGAGCTGCAGCGGATCGCGTACCTCGGCGCCTGACCCTCCGGGTGCCGGGGTGGCTTCAGGCGGCAACGCTGATGCCGACACGCGGGACCTCCCTTGATGCCGGGTTGCTAATACTCGGTATAGACTCGCTGACGAGTTGTGATACCGAGTATTGAGGAGTGGCCATGTCGGTGCGGAACGGGATTCTGGCGCTCTTGGCGGAGGGGCCCTGCTACGGGGCGCAGCTGAAGGCGGGGTTCGAGGCGCGCACCGGTGGCACCTGGCCGGTGA
>CAZLWS010000213.1:0-4005 GCA_964563205.1 uncultured Propionibacteriaceae bacterium
CCCTCGGCGAGCAGCATGTAGCTCCAGAAGTCGCCGTAGGCGCGGGTGCGCCAGCAATCCCGCAGCAGGTCGACGAACTGTTGGCCGCGACCGGACTCCACCCAGCCGCTGACCGACGAGTAGGACAGCGAGGCGTCCTCGATCTCGGCGACCGCCGACACCCGGCAGGGCGACGCCTGCAGCAGCGACCGCCCGGTGAAGGCGCCGCCGCCCTTCAGCGCCCACCAGCGCCGTCCGAGGGCGGGGGCGGAGACCACGCCGACCACCACCTCGTCCCCGTTCATGAGGGAGATCAGCGTCGCCCAGACCGGCACGCCGCGGACGAAGTTCTTGGTGCCGTCGATCGGGTCGATCACCCAGCGCCGGGGCCCCCAGCCGGAATCCTGCCGCTCCTCGCCGTGGACGGCGTCCCGCGGGCGGGTGCGGCCCAGCATCGAACGGATCGCGTCCTCCACGGCGGTGTCGGCGTCGGTGACCGGGGTGAGGTCGGGCTTGCTGGCGACGACGAGGTCGGTCGCGCGGAAACGGCTGGTGGTGATCGAGTCGGCGGCGTCCGCCAGCACGTGGGCCAGGCGTAGGTCGTCCACCAGGGGTTGATCAGGCATGGGTCAGACTTTATGGCTTTCAGTAGTCGGGAGTGGTCCAGGCGCGCTCCATGCGGCGGAAGGATTCCAGCCGCTCGGCGGAGAGCCGGCCGTCGGCGACCGCCTCGTCGAGGGCGCAGTCGACTGAGCCGGTCTCGTGGCTGCAGCCGCGCGGGCAGTCTGCGGTGAGCTCGGCCAGGTCGCCGAAGGCCGCGACGATCGAGTCGTGGGTGACGTGGCTGAGCCCGAAGGAGCGGACGCCGGGGGTGTCGATCACCCAGCCGCCGGGCGGCGGAAGCTCCAGCAGCACGGCGCTGGTGGAGGTGTGCCGGCCCCTGCCGGTGACGTCGTTGACCTCTCCGGTGGCCCGGTCGATGCCCGGGATGAGCGCGTTCACCAGCGTCGACTTGCCGACCCCGGAATGACCCACCAGCACGCTGCAGCGGCCTTCCAGGGCCTCGCGCACCGCGCTCAGGTCACTGCCCGGCTCGACCACCTCGATGCGCAGACCGAGCGGCGCGTAGACGCCCACCAGGTCGTCCGGGTCGGCCAGATCCGCTTTGGTGAGCACCAGCAGCGGCTCCAGTCCGGCGTCGTAGGCGGCCACCAGAATGCGGTCGATCATCCCCGGACGCGGCGGCGGGTCGGCCAGCGCCGCGACGATCGCCAACTGGTCGGCGTTGGCCACGATCGGGCGTTCGTAGGGATCGTCGTCGTCGGCGGTGCGGCGCAGCACGGTGGCCCGCTCGGTGACCTCCACGATGCGCGCCAGGCTGCCCTCGTCGCCGGAGGTGTCGCCGACGAGCTTCACGACGTCGCCCACGATGGCGGCCTTGCGGCCGAGGCTGCGGGCCTTGGTGGCGGTCACCTGGGTTCCGTCGGGCAGCAGGCAGCGGTACCGTCCGCGGTCGACGGTGACCACCTGGGCGGTCACGGCGTCGTCGTAGCTGGGACGGTCCTTGGTGCGCGGCCGGGTGCGGCGGGCGGGACGGTCGAAGCCGGCGTGCGGATCCTCGGTTACGGATTCGCGGTAGCGCCGGCTCATCGGTTCACCAGACCGCTCCACAGCGCCGGGAACTCGGGCAGGGTCTTGCTGGTGCAGGCCACGTCGTCCAGCTCGACCCCGGGCACGACCAGGCCGAGGACGGCGCCGGCGTGGGCCAGGCGGTGGTCGGCGTAGGTGTGGAAGATGCCGCCGTGCAATGGCGCCGGTTCGATGCGGAGCCCGTCTTCGGTCTGGCTGACGTGCGCGCCCAGTGCGTTCAGCTCTGTCTCCAGCGCCGCCAGCCGGTCGGTCTCGTGGCGGCGGATGTGCGCCACGCCGCGGATGGTCGACGGGCCGTCGGCCAGCGCCGCGAGCGCGGCCGCCACCGGGGTGAGCTCGCTGGTGGCGTGCAGGTCCAGATCCACGCCGCGAATCCGCTCTGGACCCTGGACGGTGATCCGACGGCCTCCTGCGAGATCCCCGCCTTCGCGGGGATGACGGAGTTGGGAGGCCTCCACTTCCGTCGTGCCCGTCCCCACTTCCGTCGTGCCCGCCCCCACTTCTGTCATTCCCGCGGAGGCGGGAATCTCCGAGGAGTACTCGATGGTCGCTCCGAAGGCGGCGAGCACCTCGGCGAGGTCGTCGGCGCCCTGCAGCGAACCCTCCGGCCAGGCGGTGGTCAGGCGGCCGCCGGTGGCCACGGCGGCGGCGAGCATGCTGGCGGCGTTGGTGAGGTCAGGTTCGACGCTCTCGTCCACCGCGGCGATCGGACCGGGGTGCACCTGCCAGGTCGCGGGCGCCGGACGGTCGATGCGCACCCCGCGCTCGGCAAGCATGCGGGCGGTCATCTCGATGTGCGGCAGCGAGGGCAGGGTGGCGCCGGTGTGCCGGACGAGGAGCCCCTCGGGCAGCCGAGCGCCGACCAGCAGGAGCCCGGAGACGAACTGGCTGGAGCCGGAGGAGTCCAGCGCCGTCTCGCCGCCGCGCACTGGACCGGTGATCTCGAAGGGAACCCGGTAGGGCTCGCTGACCGCCGCGCCCAGCGAAGCCAGCGCCCCGAGCAGGGGAGCGATCGGACGCTCGGCCATCGTGGCGTCGCCGACGAACCGGGTGGTCTCGCCGGCCAGCGCCGCCAGCGGCGGCAAGAACCGCATCACCGTCCCAGCCAGTCCCACGTCGATCACCGCTCCGCCGCGGAACTCCTGCGGCGGATGAACGACGAGGACGTCGTCGGCAGGCTCGGCGAACCGGACGCCGAGCTTGGCCAGCCCGTCGCGCATCAGGTCGGTGTCGCGGGCGCGCAGCACTCCGCGCAGGGTGGACGGCGCGTCTGCCAGGGCGGCCAGCAGCAGGCTGCGCGCGCTGGTCGACTTCGAGCCGGGGACGCTGAACTCCCCGGTGACCGGCGAAGACGCCTGGGGCGCCTTCCAGGTGGTCAAGAAAGCACGCTCGCAATCTCCTTCTTCGCCTTGCCCGCGGTCTTCTGCGCAGCCCTCGCCAGCTCGCGGGCCTTCTTCTCGGCCAGCAGCTTCGCCCGGGAGGACTCGCGGGCGAAGATCTCCTTCTGGGCGCGGGCCTTCCAGGCCAGGTTCGGGCGGCCCTCGGTGTCCATGGACGCCAGCGCCACGCCGCCGAGCAGGGCGACGTTCTTGCTGAGCAGGGCGTAGCGGGTCTCCCGCTCGTCGCCCCTGGCTGCCAGCGGGTTGGAGGCGATGACGTGCGGCACCATCGTGGCGGCCAGCACCCCGGCGCCGAGCCGCCGCCCGATCCCGGTGGCCAGGCAGATCCCGCCGACGATCTGCGCGATCCCGGTCGCCTTGACCAGCGCGGTGGTGTCCTGCGGCAGGTAGACGGCGGCCTGCCTGGGCAGCGTCCGGTTGGCCAGCGGCAGCAGCGTCTCGGCCACCGGCTCGGCGGCCTCGGTGAACTCCTCCGGCCGTTTCATCGCCTTCAGGCCGTTCACGATGAAGTAGCTGGCCAGCATCGTCCGGGCCACGGCACGCAGAATCGTCATGCCTCATTCCTAGCGCGCCGGAAGCCCGCTGCCAAGCCGGATCGGCTGACGGCTTTGTCACAGTTGCGGAATAGGGTGGCGGCATGTGCGGAAGATACGCGTCGTCGGCCAGCCAGGAACTGCTGGAAGACCTGTACGAGGTGGACGACTTCGACGGCATGCCGCCGGCCTCGTGGAACATCGCTCCGACCGATCAGGTGCCCGCGGTGATCGAGCGGCCCGGCCCCGACGGGCCGCGTCGCAAGCTGGTCGCGCTGACCTGGGGGCTGGTGCCCTCCTGGTCCAAGGACGCACGCGGCGGAGCCCGGCTGATCAACGCCCGGCTGGAGACGGTCGCTGCCAAGCCGGCCTTCCGCAAGGCCTTCGCCGCCCGCCGCTGCCTGCTCCCCGCGGACGGCTACTACGAATGGGAGGACACCGGG
>CAZLWS010000214.1:0-3993 GCA_964563205.1 uncultured Propionibacteriaceae bacterium
CCTTGTGCTGGCGTCCGCCACTGCGCACGATCGCGTACACGCCTGACCCACTCTCAACGAACCTGATACGTCTTGGTCGGTGATCACGGACCACCGAAGGCGTCGGCGCCGGGGGAAATCCAGCACAGCGAGCACCGAGGATCAAGAATACGTTCCGGGCAGGGAAGGGGTCAAACCGGAGGACGAGCGACGACGTGATCGGACCGAGGACGACGGTCGCCGAACGAAGCGAGGCAGCAGCCGGAGGACGAAGGACCACGCGAGTTCGCTCGTGATCGGACCGAGGACGAAGGTCGCGGGAACACAGCGAGGCAGCAACCGATCCAGCGGAGACCGCAGCGAACGATCGCGCCGATGTCGGAGCGAGCCGCGATCTGGGCCTCCTGCCGCCGGGGGCCGGGCGAGGCACTCCGTGGTGACGCTGAGACCCCGGCGACCCGCCCGACGGCCACGGCGGATGCGCAGGGACGCATTCGCCGATCTGTTGGGGTTACGAAGCCTGCCCGTCCCCAGATCTAGGGATTCGCCGATCTGTTGGGGTTACCAGCGTCGAGACCTGCGCCATTACCCCAACAGGTCGGCGAAAGCCCCCTTCCGGGACGGGACGCGTGCCCATAACCCCAGTAGATCGGCGTTTCCCAATCCCCAGGCTGCCTCACAGTCTCAGCTTTCGTGCGACGCGCTCCAGCACGACCCACGGCCGCAGCCTGATCTCCCGGCCGAGCCAGCGCACCATCCGGTAGTCCAGGTCACGTAGCATCTGCTCGCGCTCCTTCTCCCTGACCTGAGCGTCGGCATTCGTATACTTGACGCCTCCATCAACCTCACCGATCAGGCGATGCTCGGGCCAGAAGAAGTCGGGATAGACCGTGCCCATCGGAGTGCGGATGGACACCTGGCACTCGGGCAGCGGGAACCCGGCCAGTATGAAGTGAGCCATGCTGAGCGACTCCACCGGTGACTCTCGACGAGGATCCGCGGCAGCGAGCGCCGCGGTGACCGCGCGCCGCTCGCGGACCCAGCCGGCAGCTTCGACCAGCGGAGCCGCCGCCGCACCGGCAATCGTGCGGTTGGCGTAGTCGGCGCGGCGCGGCATCGCGACCAGATCAGCGCAGGACAGCCGAAGAGCGGCGTCCAGCACGATCAGAGACTCCGGCAGCGCAAGCCCGCGCACCACGTCCACGGCGGTCCGGGAGAGGGTGGTGACCTGCCAGCCCTCGGCATCCCGAGTTACATGGTGAGGCGGCAACTTGCCGACGCGTATCCGGACGGCCGCCGTGCTCCGAGCGCGCTGGGTGGTCGGAACCGGCACCATCAGGTTCGGTGGCGAGTCGGTCCATGCGCCGGTGGGCTCTGGCAAGCGCCAGAACATGGCTGCGCTGTTGTGACTGAGCACCGCCCCTGGGACCGCGACCAGTTCAGCCTGGGCCAGCAGTTGGTGTCGCGCCCGATCATCCGGTGGCCACCGGCGACTGTCGAGGTAGACCCCCTCTCGCAGCCGAAGCAGGTCCCCACGGCGCACTCGGGTGCGTACCGTCTCGGGAGTCATCCCCGTCGCGAGCAGCATCTCCCACGAGGTCGGCTGTTGGGGCAATGGCACAGGCCGTGGAGTTCGCATGAACAGAACCTTGGGGGCGAGGACCCTCGGTTGCACCCACGCGGATTCAAATCTGTGGATAACTTGTCCAGAATCGCGACCGGCACACCCGTGATCCCCGTGTCCCGGCCAGTCGCACCATTTCAACCGCCGGCGTGCGGCGAAGTCGAACCAGGCTCCGGTCAGATGACCTCCAGTCGCAGCAGCGGGTCGAGCTGTCTGAGATCGTCCGGGTCACTGGTCACCACCGCTGTGTTCGCGCGCCTGGCACAGACCACCACGTGAGCGTCAGCGATGTCGGAGGCGCCGCTCACGGCCAGGAGGCGTCCGACGTGGGCGGCATCGACACGGTCGAGTACCTGGCCGGCGAGACCGCCACCGCCGACGCCTCCCGCGGCTACTGATCAGCCCGCAGTAGCCTGTCGTCCATGGCGGGCGATGCGATCGAGATCGAGGTCGGGCCAAGGGTGGTCCGGCTGAGCAGCCCTGATCGGGTGTACTTCCCGAAGCACGGCTGGACGAAGCTCGACCTCGTCAACTACTACCTCGCGGTGGGCGACGGGATCGTCCGGGCGCTGCGCGAGCGGCCGTGCATGCTGCACCGCTTCCCCAAAGGGCTGGACGGCGACAAGGTGCACCAGAAGCGGCTGCCGGCGGGCGCGCCGCCGTGGGTGGAGACCGTCCAGCTGTACTTCCCCCGGTACGGACGCACCGCGGACGAGCTGTGCGTCACCGAGCTGGGCTCGGTGATTTGGGCGGTGCAGATGGCCACCGTGGAGTTCCACCCCTGGAACTCGCGGCGGGCGGACGTCGAGCGCCCGGACGAGTGGCGGATCGATCTCGACCCGATGCCGGAAGCGGGCTTTGAGCGAGTCCGGCGGGTGGCCGCCGTCGCGAAAGGGGTCCTGGACGAGCTGGGAATCGTCGGCTTCCCCAAGACCTCCGGCGGCCACGGGCTGCACGTCTACGTCCGGATCGCTCCGGAATGGAGCTTCGGCGAGGTGCGCCGGGCAGCACTCGCCTTCGCGCGCGAGGTGGAACGCCGCGCCCCGGACGACGTGACCACCACCTGGTGGCGGCAGGAGCGCGACCCCCGCTGCGTCTTCATCGACTACAACCAGAACGCCCGCGACCACACCATCGCCAGCGCCTGGTCGGTCCGCGGCGTGCCGGACGGAACCGTCTCCACCCCCTTCGAGTGGGACGAACTGGACGCCATCGACCCACGAGAGCTGACCCTCGCCACCGTGCCCGCCCGGTTCGCGAAGTCGGGCGACCCGCACGCAAGCATCGATGACATCGCCCACCGCCTCGACACCCTGCTGGAATGGGCAGACCGCGACGGACTGCCCGAATAGAAGGAGAACCATGACCGGACGATTCGTGTACTGGATGAACGTCTCGCTCGACCTGATGATCGACCAGGTCCCCGGTGAGAACGGCGGCGGCGACTGGATGCGGATCGGCGAATCGCTGCACCGCGAGTTCAACGCCCGGGCGGCCGCGCTGGCCTGCGGGGTCGAGGGCCGGGTGATCTACGAGATCATGGAGAACTTCTGGCCGGCCGCACGCACGGACGAGTCCCTGCCCGGCTTCCTGCGTGAGTACGGCGAGATCTGGACGGCGATGCCCAAGGTGCTCGTCTCGCGCACCCGCACCAGTGCGGACCACAACACTCGAGTGATCGGCGGGGACGACGCGATCGAGCAGCTCGCCACCCTCAAGAAGGAGATCGACGGCGACATCGGCGTCGGCGGCGCCACCCTCGCCACCCAACTGCTCCAGGCCGACCTGCTGGACGAACTGCTGCTCGTCACCCACCCGGTGATCCTGGGCGGCGGACGGCCGCTCTTCGACCACCACGACCGGAGGATCGAACTCGACCTGATCGAGCAGGCGTCCTTCGAGGCGGGCGTCACCCTGCACCGCTACGCAGTCCGCACCAGCAAGGCCTGACTGAGAAGCGTGGGTCGGCTACGGCCGATCCGGGGAGTGATCCGTCAGCGGGGCGTGGGATGCTGTTCCCTGAGCTTCGAGGAGGGTCGATGGACTTCTTCAACCTGTACGCACACGGGTTCGCGCGGGTGGCGGCGTGCACCCTGCCGATCACCATGGTGCAGCCGCGGCGCAATGCCGAGGCGGTGCTCGCGCAGGCGCGTGAGGCGGCGGACCAGGGCGCGGTGCTGGCGGTCTTCCCGGAGCTCTGCCTGACCGGCTACTCCATCGAGGATCTGCTGATGCAGGACATGGTGCTGGACGCCGCCGACGAGGCGCTCGGCTGGCTGGCCGGGGCGAGCGCGGACGTGGGCGCGGTGATCGTGGTCGGAGCCCCGCTGCGCGGGCTGAACCGGATCTACAACTGCGCGGTGGTCATCCATCGCGGCGAGATCCTGGGC
>CAZLWS010000215.1:0-3957 GCA_964563205.1 uncultured Propionibacteriaceae bacterium
TCTCCGACCTGAGCCGGGTGGCGGGGCTCCCCGGGATCCGTCCGACGCCGGAGGACCCTGCCGGGGTGCTGCTTCCCGCCGAGTTCACGATGGGCTCTCGCATCGCGCTGTTCTCCTGACGCAAGGCGGCGTGGAGTCAGTCCGGCGTGGCATGCTGACTCCTACCGACGAGTTCGACGAGGAGCGTAGATGAACCAGAATCAGCCGAGGTTTCCAGAGAGCTTCCTGTGGGGCGGCGCCGTCGCCGCCAACCAGGTGGAGGGCGCCTATCTGGCCGACGGCAAGGGCCTGTCGATCCAGGACGTGATGCCGCGCGGGATCAAGAGCGGGCCCACCGAGGAGCCGACCCCGGACAACCTCAAGCTGGAGGCGATCGACTTCTACCACCGCTACGCCGAGGACATCGCGCTCTTCGCCGAGATGGGGTTCTCGGTGTTCCGATTCTCGATCGCCTGGTCGCGGATCTTCCCCAAGGGTGACGAGGAGACGCCGAACGAGGCCGGCCTGGCGTACTACGACCGGGTGCTGGACGAGCTGGAGAAGCACGGCATCGAGCCGTTGGTGACGATCAGCCACTACGAGACCCCGCTGCACCTGGCCAAGACCTACGACGGCTGGTCGGACCGTCGCATGATCGGCTTCTACGAGCGCTACGTCCGGACGTTGTTCGCCCGCTACGGCCACCGGGTGAAGTACTGGCTGACCTTCAATGAGATCAACGCGGTGCTGCACGCCCCGCTGCTGAGCGGCGGCATCTGGACGCCGAAGGCTGAGCTCAGCCCGTCCCAGCTGTGGCAGGCGTGCCATCACGAACTGGTGGCCTCCGCGCAGGCGACGAAGATCGCCCGCGAACTGGCGCCTGGCGCGAAGATCGGCTGCATGGTGATCGCGATGCCGACCTACCCGCTCACCCCCGACCCGGCCGATGTGCTCGCGGTGATGAAGATCGACCATTCCAACGACTTCTTCACCGACGTCCACGCTCGGGGCGCCTACCCGAAGTACCTCGACCGGTACTTCGCCGAGCAGGGCATCGAACTCGACATCACCGACGAGGACCGGGAGATCCTGCGCAACACCGTCGACTTCATCTCGTTCAGCTACTACATGAGCGTCTGCGAGACCGCCGACCCGGCGAAGCGGGCAGCCGGCGAGGGCAACATCATGGGCGGCATCCCCAACCCCACACTGCCCGCCTCGGAGTGGGGCTGGCAGATCGACCCCACCGGCCTGCGGATCGTCCTGAACCGGCTCTGGGAGCGGTACCAGCTGCCGCTCTTCATCGTCGAGAACGGGCTGGGCGCCAAGGACCAGCTGGTGGAGGTCGACGGTGAGCTCACGGTGCTGGACGACTACCGCATCGACTACCTGAACGGCCACCTGCTGGCGGTTGCGGAGGCCCTCGAGGACGGCGTGGAGGTGGTCGGCTACACCAGCTGGGGCCCGATCGACCTGGTCTCGGCCTCGACCGCGCAGCTGAGCAAGCGGTACGGCTTCATCTACGTCGACCGTGACGACGACGGCAGTGGCACCCTGGAGCGGCACCGCAAGAAGTCGTTCGGCTGGTACCGCGATGTGATCGCCTCCCGGGGCGCGACGCTGCAGCCGTGACAGTAGCTGCCTGACGCGCACCTGTTTCTCTTAAATGGATGCTAGCATCCGTTATATGAGAATAGGTCCATCGCAGATCGCCCCTTTTCTGCGTTCAGACGCTCACGGCCGGATCCTCGCGTCCATCCTGTTGGCGGACGAGGGGGACCAGCCTCTCTCGGCGGTGTCGGAGGCGTCGGGTGTGCCGCTGACCACGGTGCAGCGAGAGATTGCGCTGTTGGCTAAAGCGGGCGTTGTCGTGACGCGCAAACTAGGCCCGGCCCGACTGGTGACCGCCAATGAGCGATACCCGCTGATGGGTCCGCTGCGTCAGATCGTCGCTGCTGCCTACGGACCGACGGTCGCGTTGCAGGCCGCCTTCGCGGGGTTGCGAGGGTTGGAGCGCCTCATTCTGTTCGGATCCTGGGCGGCGCGGATCTCCGGTCTGCCAGGCGCCTTCCCTGGTGACGTCGATGTGTTGGTGGTCGGTCAGTGCAGCCAGCTTGAAGCAATCGAGCGTGCAATGGACGCGAGCGACCGCATAGGACGAGAGGTGAACGCGACCATTGTCAGTCCCGAGTGGTGGGATGAAGGGAAGGACGGCTTCTGGCAGGACATCAGGTCCAAACCGTTCATCGAACTGGAGGTCCGCACAGCATGACGCCGACAACGCCCACCGGTTCTCCGTCAAGCGCCGCGCCTTGGGGCAAGGGCAGGCTGGTCATCGAACGGCTCATCGAGGAAGGGCGACTCGACACGGTGGTGCCCGACGAGTCTGTGGTCCAGCGTCAGATGGCGTATGCGGCACAGCACTTGAGTGCTGCCCGGGAGCAGGTTGACCGGTTTCCGCTCCCGGCTTTCACCAGCGCTTACGACGCCGCGCGGCTGATGATGTCGGCGGTGCTGGAACGCCAGGGGCTGCGCCTCAAAGCCGAAGCCGCTCACCTGACCGTCGAGGAGGCGACCTCGGCACAGATCAGTGAAGCGGTCGGGCGGAAGTTCCGTGCGATCCGGCTACTTCGGCATGCGAGCGAGTACCCGGCACCGGGGAAGGAAGGTGCGGACGAGGATGCCGCCCGCGAAGCAGTCCATTTCGCCGAGACCTTGCAGACGGCTGTCACCAAACTGCTGCCGAACCTGGGTGTGTTCTCACCGCCCGCTACAGGGCACGGGCGGCAGCAGCCGCCTCGACCTCCTCGCGGGTGAGGCCGAGCAAGAAGAGGACGGCGTCCAGGTAGGGGACGTTCAGCGCGGTGTCGGCGGACGCTCGCACCGCGGGCTTGGCGTTGAAGGCGATGCCGAGGCCCGCGGCGGCCAGCATGTCGAGGTCGTTGGCGCCGTCCCCGATGGCGATGGTGCGGGTCAGCGGCAGCCCCTCGGCCGCCGCCCATTTGCGCAGCGTGGACGCCTTGCCGGCGCGGTCGACGATCGGGCCGTCGATCCGTCCGGTGAGGCGGCCGTCCGCCACTTCCAGGCGGTTGGCGTGGACGTAGGTGATGCCCAGCTCGGCGGCCAGCGGGGCGACGACCTCGAGGAAGCCGCCGGAGACGACGCCGATGGAGAGCCCGAGATCGCGCAGGGTGGCGACCAGCGTCCGGGCGCCGGGGGTGAGCCGGACGGCGGCCCGCACCTCGTCCAGCACGTCGACGGGCAGCCCGGCGAGCAGGGCGACCCGTTCGCGCAGGCTCTCGGCGAAGTCGAGCTCGCCACGCATAGCGCGCTCGGTGACGGCGGCGACCTCGGCCTCGCAGCCGGCGTGGCCGGCGATCAGGTCGATCACCTCGTCGCGGATCAGGGTGGAGTCGACGTCCATCACGATCAGCCGGCGGCCGAGCCGGCCCAGGCCGGCGGGGGAGACCGCCACGTCGAAGCCGGCGCTGGCGGCCACCGGGGCCAGCGCCGGGCGCAGCTCGGCGGCGTCCACCCCGGAGACCCACAGCTCGACGGTGGTGAGCGGGGTGCGGGAGAGCCGGCGGCTGCGGTCGATGTTGCCGCCCAGCCCGGCGATGACGTGGGTGGTGGCCGCCAGGTGCGAGGCCAGCAGCGGACGGCCCAGGATGGTCACGATGCTGCGGTTGTGACGGGGCGGGTTGTCGCCGACGCCTTCGGAGACGGTTACCGTCAGCCCCAGCCGGGCGCAGGTCCCGGCCAGCCGATCCTGCAGCGGGTCGGCGAGTTCGGGGGCGACCGCAAGCAGCAGGCCGATGCTGAGCCGGCCGCGCACCACGGTCTGCTCCAGGTCGAGGATCTCGGCGCCGCTGCCGGCGATGGCGGCCATCAGCCGGTCCAGCTGACCGGGGTGGTCAGCTCCGCTGATCGAGGCTGCCAGCGTGTAGGCGGGTGCGGTCACCGCTGGATTCTGTCACG
>CAZLWS010000216.1:0-3917 GCA_964563205.1 uncultured Propionibacteriaceae bacterium
AGATCACCATGGCCGAGGACATCGGCATCGGCGGCCGGGCCGGCTACTACGACGGCATCGGCGCCGCCCGGGACGTCACCCAGAACCACCTGCTGCAGCTGCTGGCCCTGACCGCCATGGAGGAGCCGACCTCCTTCGACGCCGACCAGCTGCACGCCGAGAAGATGAAGGTGCTCTCGGCCACCCGTCCCGCCAAAGACCTGGCGCTCGGCGCCGCCCGCGGCCAGTACACGGCCGGCTGGGAGGGCGGCGAGTACGTCAAGGGCTACCTGGAGGAGGACGGGATCGCGCCCGACTCCACCACTGAGACCTACGCCGCGATCCGGGTGGACATCGAGAACCGGCGCTGGGCGGGCGTCCCGTTCTATCTTCGCTCGGCCAAGCGGATGCCGCGCCGGGTGACCGAGATCGCCCTGGTGCTGCGTCCGGCCCCTCATCTGCCCTTCCACGCCGCGGACGTGGTCAACCTGGGGTCCAACGCCCTGGTCATGCGCATCCAGCCGGACGAGGGCATCACGCTGCGGTTCGGGGCCAAGGTGCCGGCCACCCAGATGGAGGTCCGCGACGTCACGATGGACTTCGCCTACGGCACCTCCTTCGCCGAGTCGAGTCCGGAGGCCTACGAGCGGCTCATCCTGGACGTGCTGCTGGGCGATCCGCCGCTGTTCCCGCAGCACGACGAGGTGGAGGCGTCCTGGCGGATCCTCGACCCCGTCCTGGAGTACTGGGCGGGCCTGTCGGAACGGCCGGAGGGCTACCAGTCGGGCTCCTGGGGGCCTGCCTGCGCCGACGAGATGCTCGCCAGGGACGGCCGGACCTGGCGGCGACCATGAGGAGCAACGGGTGATCATCGAACTGGAGCAGACCAACGCCAGCCAGATCGGACGCCGCGTGCTGACCGCGCGCGGCCGGGTCGGCGTGCCGACCGGCCTGGTCTTCACCATGATCGTCGTCGCCCAGGAGTGCGACGACGACGCGGTCATGGCGGCCGCCATCGACGCCGGACGGGAGCACCCCTCCCGCATCCTGGTGCTGCGCGACGCCGACGGACCCACCCAGCTGGACGCCCGGGTGCGGGTCGGCGGCGAGGTGCCCGGCGACATCATCGAGCTGACCTTCCGCGGCGAGCTCACCAAGCACCGCGCTTCCGCGGTGCTGCCGCTGCTGCTGCCGGATTCGCCGGTCGTGGCCTGGTGGCCGGGAGCGGCGCCGCTGGTTCCCGGGCAGGATCCGATCGGCCTGCTCGCCCAGCGCCGGATCACCGATGCGATGGGCGCCGCCGACCCGATCCCGACCCTGGTCGAGCGGGCCCGGCACGCCGCCCCGGGCGACGTCGACCTGGTGTGGACCAGGCTCACCCGTTGGCGCGGCCTGCTGGCCGCCGCGGTCGAGCAGTACCCGTCCCCGATCCGCCGGGCCTCGGTCTCGGCCACCCGGGGGCACGCCGCCGCCGACCTGCTCGCCGCCTGGCTCACCAGCCGGACCGGCATCGACACCGAGCTCATCGAGGCCCCGGGCCACTACGGCATCATGGGCGTCGAGCTGGTCACCGACGCCGGCAGCATCAAGGTGAGCCGGACCGACGGCTCGATGGCCACCTTCTCCGCCCCCGGCGTCCCCGGACGCCTGCTGGCGCTCGCCCGGCGCGACCTCAACGCGCTGATCACGGAGGAGTTGCGGCGCCTGGACGACGATCCGGCCTACAGTGCAGCCATGACAACCCTCGCGGAGCGGTGGGACGCCACCAGCCGGGCAGTCGCCGCACTGCCATGAGCCAGCCCACGGTGGTGCGGTACGCCGACGCCGACGACCTGGCCAACCAGGCCGCCGCACGCCTGCTGCACGCCCTGATCGGCTACCAGGCGGACGGACGGGTGGCGCAGCTCTGCCTCACCGGCGGACGGATCGCGCTGCGGATCTACGCCCGGCTCGCCGAGCTGGTGGTGGGCTCCGAACTCGACCCGGCCCGGCTGGAGCTGTGGTGGGGGGACGAGCGCTACCTGCCGACCGACGACCCCGACCGCAACGCCGGCCCGACCTTGGCCACCCTGGCCGGACGGTTCCCGCTGGATCCCGCCCGCACCCATCCGATGCCGGCCGCGGACGGCCTGATCGACGCCGGCGCGGGGGCCGCCACCTACGCCAAGGAGCTCGCCGACACCCGGTTCGACCTGGTGCTGCTGGGGATGGGCGAGGACGGGCACGTCGCGTCCATCTTCCCGGGGCATCTCTCCGGCGAGGCCTCCACGCAGACGGTGATCGGGGTGAGCGACTCGCCCAAGCCGCCGAGCGAGCGGATCAGCCTCACGGTGGCCGCGTTGAGCCGGGCCGGACAGGTGTGGTTCCTGGTCAGCGGCGCCGAGAAGTCGGCTTCGCTGCGCCGGGCGCTGGACGGCGACCAAGAGCTGCCGGCAGCCCGCGTCCACGGCGAGGAGGCGACCGTCTGGCTGGTCGACCAGGCGGCGGCGGGCGAACTGCCCTACTTCGAGTGCTCGGTCTAGCCCTCAATAAATGACCTCGCCGCTGGCGCGGCGGGCCCGCAGGGTCTCCAGCGCCTCGGCCAGGATGGCCACCGCCTCGGCGTCGGTGCGACGCTCCTTCACGTAGGCCAGGTGGGTCTTGTAGGGCTGGATCTTCGGCGGCGGCGGCGGGTTCTCGGAATCGAGATTGGCCGGCAGGCCGCAGCGCGGACAGTCCCAGGTCTCCGGCACCACGGCCTCGGCCGCGAAGGCCGGACGGGTCTCGTGGCGGTTCGCGCAGAAGTACGAGACGTACAGTCGTGGCGCGGATTCACCCCGCTCGGCTTCGCCCATCGGGCCGGCGCCCACGCGGCTGCCCCGAATCGCACTCCCACCAACCACAGGTTTCCTCCTTGCCGGAAATGAATGCCCGAGCGGGCGGGATTACAGCGCCCCGACCTCGGGGAAGAAGCGGTACAGCGTGAGCAGGCCGAAGATGGCGAACAACCAGATCAGGCCGACCACGATGGTGATCCGGTCCAGGTTGCGCTCGGCGACCGAGGTGCCGCCCATGTTCGTCGTGGTGCCGCCGCCGAAGAGGTCGGACATGCCGCCGCCCCGGCCCTTGTGCAACAGGATGAACAGCGCCAGGGCGATGCTGGTGAGGATCAGGATGATCGACAGCGTCAGAATCGGCCAGGTCAGCAGGGGCACAACAGTCACGCGGTGAATCCTAACCCAACGGCTGCGGGTTTCCCGCATCGGCGGCGTGGACGCGACGACGCCCGGGGCCGCAGCCCCGGGCGTCGCTGGAATCGTTTCGTCAGGCTGACAGCAGGACGATCTTCGCGAACTCCTCCGGGTCGAGGCTGGCGCCTCCGACCAGGGCGCCGTCCACGTCCGGCTTGGCCATGATCTCGGCCACGTTGCCCGACTTCACCGAGCCGCCGTACTGGATGCGGACGGCCTCGGCCGCGGCCTCGCCGAAGACGTCGCGGACGTAGCCGCGGATCGCTCCGCAGACCTCCTGCGCGTCCTCGGGGGTGGCCACCTCGCCGGTGCCGATCGCCCAGACCGGCTCGTAGGCGATCACCAGCGCACCGACCTCGTCGCCGCTCAGGCCGGCCAGGCACTTGTCCACCTGGGCCAGCACGAAGGGAACCTGGTTGCCCTCCTTGCGGACGTCGAGCTTCTCGCCGACGCAGACGATCGGGGTCATCCCGGCGGCCTGCACGACCTTCGTCTTGGCATTGATCAGCTCATCGGTCTCGTCGTGGTAGTCGCGGCGCTCGGAGTGGCCGATCACCACGTAGTCGCAGTTCAGCTTGGCCAGCATCGCGGCCGAGATCTCACCGGTGTAGGCGCCGGAGGCGTGCACCGAGACGTCCTGGGCGCCGAAGGCCAGCGGCAGCTTGTCGCCCTCGATCAGGGTCTGCACGGTGCGCAGGTCGGTGAACG
>CAZLWS010000217.1:0-3875 GCA_964563205.1 uncultured Propionibacteriaceae bacterium
CGCCACAAGGTGTGGCCGATTCCCCGACAACGGGCTTTCGGTCACACCTTGTCGCACGCCTGGGCGGCCGAGACCGCCGAGTGGCGTCAGTCGATGCGGAACACCGGCCCGCGAGGGGAGAACGGCAAGCTCGCCCCCCGCGGGATCAGGAAGGCATGTTCGCGGCGGATCGACAGCACGTCGCATTCGCCGTCGGTGATCACCAGGATCGGACCGTCGGACGGGAAGTCCGCGGCCCGCTCCAGGTAGCGCACGGCGGGCTGCAGGACGGTGCCACCCCGTCCGCGGACCCGCACCCGTCCGGCGATCTCCTCGATCGGCAGGTAGCCGGCGTCGTGAACGGCGGCATCGCAGAACACGACCCGGGCCGCGGGCACGTCCTTCGCGGCGGCGTAGGACGCGATCGCACCCAGCGCCTTTCCGAGCAGCTCCCTCGACATCGACCCTGACGTGTCGAGAATGACCCCGAAGGTGCAGCCCAGCTCCAGCGCCTCCGGGCGATGCCTTCCCGGACGCGGAATCATCGGCGTCGCCGCCTGCCGGCGAGAAGGCCGTGCATAGCTGCGCTCCCACTCGGGCGAGCGGACGTGCTCTTCGAACCACCGCGCCAGTGCGACGTCCCAGGTGATGGGCGGCTGCGACAGCACCCGGATCTCCTCGGCAAGCCCGGCGGGCACCAGTCCTCGTCCAGCTGAGGCATGATGCGCGAGGCCTGTGGTGAGCGCGCGCCGGTAGAACGCGTCCAGGTCGATCGCGTCCACCGCTTCGCGCGGACGCGGCAGCGGCTCGCCGAGGATGTCGCCCACCGACTTCCCCCGCAGCGTGGCCAGCTTCCGGTACCGTCGCGCGTCGTTGACGATGCAGTCGTAGACCGCCTCCGCCGACCAGCCCTTCAGCTCCGGGTCGTGCAGGCCGCCCTCCGGGAACTCGCCCACCCCTAGTTCGATGAGCCAGCCGTTGACGACGAAGTCGCAGGCGACATTCCACAGGTAGGCGTCCCGTCCGAGCGCACGCTCGCCGTGCCGCAGGCCTGCGTGCAGCATCTCGTGAGCCAGCACGAAGACCCACTGCTCCCGCGACAGGCCGGCCAGCGGGTTGACGTAGATCTCAGCAAGGTCCGAGTTCACGGCCGCGATCGAAATGTCGAAACTCCGGCACAGGTCCGCGTCCGCGATCAGAGTAAAGCCCGCGGCAATGCCGCCCAGAAGCGGGAAGGAGGTGGCGAACCAGGACATCGCCAGGGTCCATGCCTGCTTGCGCCGGGCACCGGCCTCTGCTCCGGCGCCACCGGCCTGGTCGACAGCAGCGCTGACGGCTTCGGCCAGACCTCGGGCAAGCTTCTCCGTCGGGGTGAGCCGCTGCCACGGGGTCGGCCTCGGCTCCTGGTAGTCACCTATCAGATCGGGCTCGGCGCCAGCGCTGCCGATGGCGGCGAACTCCAGCGGGATGCCCTGTTCCCGCCACCGTGCCGCCAGGCTGCGCTCGTCGCCGTCAGGATAGTCAAGACCGGTCATCGGGGGCTGACCAGCGCCCAGCGCCTTCAGCAGCCGGTTGACCACCACGCAGCAGGCGACCTGATGAGCCAGATCCCGGCGGAGTACACCGGTGAGTGCCGGGTCGTGGTGGTCCAGTCCGTAGTGCAGCAGGGCGTGCGCGAAGTGCCAGGTCCACTCCGCAGCACTGGCCCGTCGCTTGGGATGATGCCGCAGCCGTCCGTGCTCGGTCAGCCGCACCCACGAGTCGGCGGTGGTGAGGCTATCGGCATCGGAAGTCACGTGCTCTCCGGCCAGGTAGTGGAAGGCCGGGTGAGCTCCCGCCGTGCGCAGCCCCTCCAGCCGAGCCAGCTGCCACGATTCGAGCTTGGGACGCTGTCGTGCCATCTCAGCTCCGGGTGGCCACCAGCCGGGGCAGATCCCGGATGACCTCGGTCAGGTACCAGGCGGGCAGCACCGGCTGACCCTCCTGGTCGTTGGCGACCACCAACTGCGCCATCTCCAACGAGATCTCGGCCAGCGACACCAGCATGGCCTTGCTGCGGTGGGCAAACTGCCGCGACGCGGGGCTGCCACCCTCCTTGGCCGCCGGAAGCTCGGCGATCATCCGCGACCGGAAGGTTTCGGCCAGGAAGTACAGCACATCCCGATCATCCAGCCGCGCCGGCCACCCGGTCTCCCCTTTGATGATCGGCTCCAGGGCGAAGCGGTTGCGCACCACCTTGACCCAGGCGCGGAAGGAGGCGGCATGCACCGAACTCAGCAGGCCGGTGGTGAGGACGGTGAGCAGGTCGTCGTCCACTTCGCCGTCGGGGTAGGAGAGCATGCAGTCGGAAAGGATGTGCCAGGACCTAGGCGTGGAGAACGCCTCCTGAGACTTCGGCGCGGGCGACCACAGGTGGTCGGGCCGTTCGGTGAGGTACTCCACGATCAGCGGATGGACGCCCTCGGCCGCGGCCCACGCCAGCCAGTCGGCGGCGTCCGCGCGCAGGTGAATGTGCAGCATCCGGTTGATGAGAGCGGACGCCATCGGCCGGGCGAGCGCCGAGTCGGTCGCGCGGTTCCCGGCGCCGATCACGATGCTTCCCTCTGGCAACTCCACCTCGCCGAGCCGGCGGTCGAGCACCAGCGAGTACATCGCCTTCTGGACGTCCGCGCTCGAAGCGTTCAGCTCGTCCAGGAAGAGGCAGAACGGAACGCTGCGGGCAATGGTGGTGGGCGGGGCGAACCGCGACCGGGCAGTGCCGTCCGCTGCGGTGACCAGCTGGGGAACCCCGATCAGGTCCTCAGCGGCGAGCTGGGTGCCGAGCAGGGTCTGGCACTCCAGCCCGAGAGAGTCGGCAAACCGACGAACCAGCGCTGACTTGCCGATTCCCGGGGCACCCCAAATGAACACCGGACGCACTGTCGCGACATGCAGCAACAGGTCCGGCAGTTCAGCGGGAGTGACCGTGACGCTCGATTCCATAGCCGAGTCACATTACCGGTTCGTTTAGGCGGCGCAAAACGGATGATCGCGGCCACCTCTGTCGGTGGCTCTTCCCTTCACGACTCCGCGTCCCAGAGCGCTCGGTAGTAGCGGATGCGCTCTGGGTCCGGGGCGATGCCGTAGGCGTCGAAGAATTCCTCCTGATGACCGGGGCCGAAGTTCCAGTCGATGCTCATCGAGGCGATGGCGAGGTCGGCCCAGCGATCTGCCACGGCGAGATCGCCGAAGTCGACATTGCCGGTCCACTCGCCCTCCGGCGAGATCAGGGTGTTCGGGGCGCAGGCGTCGCCGTGCACGATCACCGGGTCGTCCAGCGGCGGGCGGGGGCCGAGCTCGGACGGGGTGCGGCCCACCCAGCTGCTCCGCGTCCACTGTGCCGGGAAGTCATCGACGGGCAGCGCGTGCAGGGCGCGCAGCCCGGTGGCGATGGCCCGCAGCGCCTCGGGACGGCGAGCCTGCCACACCGGTCCGATCGCGTGCTCGCCGGGGAGAGCGGCGGTCACCAGCCACTGCGCCTCCGCGTCGCTGCCGGCGTGCAGCACTCGCGGGGCCGGATGGCGTGGGGAGATCCACTCCAGCCGCCGGCGCTCGGCGTCCAGGTCGATGCCGGCGTCCCGCGGGCTCCACTTCACGAACCGCTCACCGATCCGGAAAGTCAGTCCACCCAGTTCGTTGCGCCACGCCAGTCGGGGTTCGAGGCCGTCGGCCAACTCGACCACGACGGCCGGCACGCCGCGCTCGCCGAGGGTGTGCTGGCTGGCGTACAGCGCGAGGTCGGGTCCGTCGCTCACCGTGGGTCACCGGCGGCGAACCGCGGGATGGCGGCGAGCAGGGATTGGGTGTAGTCGGTCTGCGGGTTCTCGTAGACCTGTTCCGCCGGGCCTTGTTCGACG
>CAZLWS010000218.1:0-3712 GCA_964563205.1 uncultured Propionibacteriaceae bacterium
CGCACCCACTCGTGCTTGGCGCTGTAGTGGAGATCGTCTGGGAACACCTTGGGCTCCTTATGGGGGAAACGGCTACGGCAATACCTTACCGAGTCCGCCGGGTTGCGGGACTACCACCTTCCGCATTCGCACCACCACTCTTCGTCATTCCCGCGTAGGCGGGAATCTCGGCGGGCTGTGAGATCCCCGCCTGCGCGGGGATGACGGATGAGGTTTCGCGGGGATGACCGATGAGGTGTCGTCAGGCAGGCTTGGCGAACTCGGGGGTGGCAGGTTCGCGGGTGGCGGTGATCTCGATGCGCTCGGAGGATTCGATCGAGACGGCGCCGCCTACCTTCTCGTCCTGGATCTCGCTGACCAGGCCGCCGCGGTAGCGCAGCGCCTCGGTGAGCGCGTGCGGCTCGCCGATCGCGTCGATCACGAACGGACGCCGCAGCGCGACGCCGTCCATCACCAGGTCATTGCCGTCGCTGCCGATCCAGCTGCTGGCGACCACCCGGACGGTGTCGTTGACCTCCATCACCTCGGCGCCGGCGTCGCGCAGCTCCTCCAGCGCGTTGAGCAGCAGGGTCTCCCCCACCGCCTGGTTCGGGTCGGCGATCACCACCCGGATCCCCTCCCCGACCGCCGGCGCCGCGCCGCTGAGAATCGACAGCTCCTTGCGGCGCCGGTCGGCCTCCTGCTGCGCGACCCGCTGCCGGTCGGCGCCGCTCAGCAGCTGCTGCTGGGTCGCCTTGAGCTCGGCGATCTCGGCCTCCAGCCGGCGGGATTCGGCAGTCAGGTCGTCCAGGATGGCGACCAACTCGGTCCGTCGCAGCCCGGAGTAGTCCTCCTGGCCGGCGCGGGAGCGCACCTGCATGGTCGCGACGAGGCCGAAGACCAGGAGCAGCGCGGCCACCACGAGGTGACCTCGGGAGGGACGCCACCAGGCGGCCCGGCGCCGCCCGACCTCCGGCTCAGGCATGGAACAGCGTCCTGCGGATCGCGGCGGCGTTGGTGAAGATGCGGATCCCGAGCACCACGACCACCGCGGTGGAGAGCTGCGCGCCGACGCCGATCTGGTCGCCCAGCCAGACGATCAGGGCGGCGATCAGGACGTTGGAGACGAAGGACACCGCGAACACCTTGTCGCTGAACTTGTGCTCCAGGTAGGCCCGCAGCCCGCCGAAGATCGCGTCGAGGGCGGCCACGATCGCGATCGGCAGGTAGGGCTCCAGCGCAGGCGGCAGGGTGGGTTGCAGGAAGACGCCGATCAGCACGCCGGCTAGCAGGCCAAGGATCGCGTACATGGCCCGTCCTTCCTCGTCGTCGCGTTCGTCTCGACCATTCTCGCCCGGTTCATGGCCCCGGCTCCGCCCGTTCCACGCGCAGCTCCGGGTCGGCGGGCAGGGTCAGCTCGTCGGCCCGCCGCAGTTCGAAGGCCACCTGGTAGTTCTGCTGCAGGTAGGCCCACCACTGGCCGCCCGGCGAGCTGGGGAACTCCGTGATGATGTGGTCGGCGTCCCCGATCGCCTCCACCCGGTAGGGGCGGGTGAGCGACCGGTAGTCGACGGTGATGGCGTCCCCGGCGCCCCGGATCGCGGTGCGGGAGCTGAGCCGGTGGCCGTTGATCGCCACCGCCTCGGCGCCGCTGCGCCACAGCTGGTTGACCAGCTGGCGCAGGTCGGCGTCCACCACCTGGGCCTGGCCGCCGCCCTCGCCGTCGTCCACCCGGACGGTCACTCCCGGACCGGTCACCGCGCGGGCGCCCGACAGGGTCTCCAGCCGCTTCAGCTCGGCCTGCGCGGCCGGGTCGAGGTCGGCGGCGGCGTCGGCCAGCTCGCGGTTTCCCTGGGCGAGCGCCGCGGCCTGGACCCTTAGCTCGTCCACGCGGACGGCGGCCGCCTCAACCCGGGACTGCAGCTCGTCCCGCTCCTGCTGGAGCTGCGGAGCGGCGCGCAGCGTCGACGCCAGCGACACCCCCGCCATCAGGCCGAACACCAGCAGGACGGCCAGCACCACCGCTGACCGCCGCGGCGAGCTGCCCGCGCCGGCTTCGGGGTAGTCCGGATCGATCGGCTGCCGCACGATGTCGTTGAGCAGATCCATGCTCTCGTCGACCCGCCGCGGCGTGCTCATGAGGGGCTGCCGGCGACAATCCGTGGTTGGGGCGGGAACTTGCGCAGCACGTACACGAACTGCCGCAGATACAGCGCGCCGGCCGACCAGTAGAGGATGGTCCCCCAGATCGCCAGCGCCCAGCCCAGCACGCGGAAGGTCAGCTGCCAGGGATCGTCGCCGAAGCCCAGCAGCACCAGCGGGAAGGCGTAGAGCAGCAGGAAAGTCGCGGCCTTGCCGAGGAAGTGCACCGGCAGGCTGATGAACCCGCGGCTGCGCAGCGCCGGCACCATCAGCAGCAGCAGGATGTCCCGCGAGACGAGGATGACCAGCAGCCACCACGGCACGATGTCGCGGGCGACGAAGCCGATCAGCGTGGCCAGGATGTAGAGCCGGTCGGCCGCCGGGTCGAGGAAGACCCCCAGCTGGGAGCGCTGCTTCCATTTGCGGGCCAGGTAGCCGTCGAACCAGTCCGACGCCCCGCCGACGGCCAGGACGACCACCGCCCAGATGTCGTTCTCGCGGACGAGCAGCAGCCACAGGAACAGCGGCACGCCGAGCAGGCGGAGAAAACTGAGGACATTGGGCAGGGTAAGCACCCGCGTCGTGTCATAGGGTTCTCCAGCCACGCTCACAGCCTATCCATCAGCCCCAGGCCGTTTGGAGCAGGGCTCGGGTCTGTTCCAGCAGCTGCGGCAGCGCCCGGGTCTGGGCGATCACGGGCAGGAAGTTCGAGTCCCCCGCCCAGCGCGGCACGATGTGCTGATGCAGGTGGGCGGCGATCCCGGCCCCGGCCACCTCGCCCTGGTTGATGCCCAGGTTGAAGCCGGCCGGGCCGGACACCGAACGGATCACGGTCATCGCGGTCGCGGTGAGCGAGGCGATCTCGTCCCGCTCGTCGGCGGTGATCTCGGTGTAGTCCGAGACGTGCCGGTACGGGCAGACCAGCAGGTGCCCCGGCGAGTACGGGTAGAGGTTCATCACCACGTAGGCCGTCTCGCCCCGATGGACGATGAGCCCGTCAGCGTCCGGCCGGGTGGGGGCCACGCAGAACGGGCACTCGCCCGTGGTCGCCGGCTTGTTCTCGCCGCCGATGTACACCATCCGGTGCGGCGTCCACAGCCGCTGGAAGCCGTCCGGGACGCCGGCCAGCGCCTCGGACGACTCCGGCTGAGCTTCGCTCATCGCCTGGGCGGACGGCAGGCGGTCACGATCTCCTCGATCGCGGCCGCGACCGGCACGCCGTTGTTCTGGCTGCCGTCGCGGTAGCGGAAGGAGACCGCGCCGGCGGTCGCGTCCGTCTCGCCGGCGATCAGCATGAACGGCACCTTCTGGGTCTGCGCGTTGCGGATCTTCTTGCCGAACCGGTCGTCGCTGGCATCGACCTCGACGCGGACGCCCGCCGCCTTCAGCTGCGCGGCGATCTCGGCCAGGTAGCCGTTCTGGTCGGCGGAGACCGGGATGCCGACGACCTGCACCGGGGCCAGCCAGGCCGGGAAGGCGCCGGCGTAGTGCTCCAGCAGCACTCCGAAGAACCGCTCGATCGAGCCGAACAGGGCGCGGTGGATCATCACCGGACGCTGCCGGCTGCCGTCCGGAGCGGTGTACTCCAGCT
>CAZLWS010000219.1:0-3700 GCA_964563205.1 uncultured Propionibacteriaceae bacterium
CGGCGCGCGGGTTCGGGTCGGAGGGGCCGATCATCTTCACCTCGACCAGCTTCACGCCGAAAGCTTTGGCGTCGGCTTCCACGGCGGCCAGCAGGCGGCGTCCGATGCCTTGGCGCAGGTAGCCCTTCTTCACGGCCATCAGGTATACCTCGACGGACTCCTCGAAGTGGGGCTGCAGCAGCAGGACGCCGACCTTCTCGCCCTGTTCGGTGTGGGCGAAGTAGGTGACCATGTCCTGGGCGGCTGTCAGGTAGACCTCGGTGGGGCGAGGCATGGAGACACCCTCCGGCAGGTCGGCAAGGATCGCGGCGACCACCGCCGGGTCGGGATCCTCGCGACGAATCGGACTGCGCATGCGGGCATCGTATGCCCCGGCTGCCGCCCGGCGGGAGCCCCTGCGGACAAGTCTGCCTCGCAGACGATCGCCGCGCCGTGTCCCGGTCGAACGAGACTCCGGCGCCAGCGGTGCGAGGCCGATCGGCCGGCCGGAACCTAACGGTGGCTGGCGAAGAACTCCTGCAGCAGCGCGGCGCACTCCGGTTCGAGGATGCCGCTGATGACCTCGGGGCGATGGTTCAGCCGGGGGTCGCGGACGACGTCCCACAGCGAGGCGACGGCGCCGGCCTTAGGGTCGAAGGCGCCGAACACCAGCCGCTGCACGCGCGCCAGCACGAGGGCGCCCGCGCACATGGTGCAGGGCTCCAGGGTGACCACCAGGGTGCAGCCTTCCAGCCGCCAACTGCCCAGCGCCTCGGACGCGCGGCGCAGCGCGAGCACCTCGGCGTGCGCGGTCGGATCGCCCAACAGTTCGCGCTCGTTGCCGGCGCCGGCCAGGAACCGTCCTTCCGGGTCGAGCACCACCGCCCCGATCGGGACGTCGGCATGCTCGGCGGCGGCGCGGGCCTCGTCCAGCGCCTGGCGCATCGCGGGCTCCCAGCGGTTCACGGCTCAGCCCAGGGCTGCCACGGCCCGGGTGAACTCGCGTCCGAACTTCACCCGCTCGGCGATCTGCTCCAGCAGGGTCACCGAATCCTCGTCGTAGTTGGCGGCGATCGCCTCCAGCTCGAAGTCGGGCAGGCCGGCGTCGGCGAGCATCTCGAGGTCGCCGGCGGGGTAGGCGTCGTCCTCCTCGTCCTCGGAGAGCTCGATGCCCAGGTAGTCGAGCACGTCGCGGGCGATCGGCCAGTCGTCGGCGGCGCCGGCGTCCGACAGCAGCACCTGCACATGCTTGCCGCGCACCCGCACCAGCACGAACACCTCAGTGGCCAGCGACACCATGCCGATCGCGCCGCCGTCCCCCGGAACCCGGCGCAGCTGGGCGATCAAGCCCTCGAAATCATTGGCGAGCTCAGCGTCCAGCGCCAGGACGACAGGCTGCCCGTCCTCCCGGTAGAGGGCGACGACGAGGTCGATGTCCTCCTCGGCAGCGTCCTCGGGGTAGTCGTCGTCATCCTCCTCCTCGACGACGTCATCGACGTCGAGGTCATCCTCCAACTCCTCCAGCCCCGGCCGGTCGTCGCCGAGGTTGGGCAGCTCCATGTCGAAGTCGCCTGTCATCCCGCTCACGCCCTGCTCCTCACTGTCGGTCTCCATCGTGTCAGAAGTCCTTGTGGATGGCACGGTTCCAGTGGGATTGAGTCAGATGTGACAAGCTTCACCCGTGGAACTGCGCGCGCTCGACCATCCGCTGGTCGCCCATAAGGTCACCGTCCTTCGCGACAAGAACACCCCCAGCCCGAACTTCCGCCAACTCGTCGAAGAACTCGTGACGCTGCTCGCCTACGAGGCGACCCGCGAGGTGCGAGTGGAGCCGGTCGAGGTCACCACCCCGATCACCACCACCATCGGGACGGCGCTGTCGAAGCCGACTCCGCTGGTGGTGCCGATCCTGCGCGCCGGGCTGGGCATGCTGGACGGCTTCATGCGGATGATGCCGACCGCCGAGGTCGGGTTCGTCGGCATGGTCCGCGACGAGCAGACCTTGCAGCCGTTCACCTACGCCGAGCGGCTGCCGCAGGATCTCTCCGGGCGCCAGTGCTACGTGCTCGACCCGATGCTCGCCACCGGCGGCTCCCTGGGCGGCACGGTGCAGTTCCTGGTTGATCGCGGCGCCGACCACATCACCTGCATCTGCCTGCTCGCCGCCCCAGAGGGCATCGAGCGGATGCGGGAGCTGGTCGACCCGCTGGGCATGCCCTGCACCCTGGTCGTGGCGGCCGTCGACGAGCGTCTGAACGAGGTCGGCTACATCGTCCCCGGGCTCGGCGACGCCGGCGACCGCCTTTACGGCCTCGCGGAGTAGCCCGAGTCCTCAGGCGTCGCGGGCGAGGCCCTCGATGCGCTCGGCACCCGGCAGTTTGAGCAGGTCAGCGCCCGGGAGCAGCAGCTTGGCGGTGCGGTTGCCGGCGCCGATGCAGACCCAGTCGGTGTCGGCGACGGCGGCGTCCACCCAGACCGGCCAGTCGGCGGGCAGGCCCACCGGCGTGATGCCGCCGTACTCCATACCCGAGGCGGCCACCGCCAGGTCCATCGGCGCGAAGGACGCCTTGCGGACGTCGAGGCGCCGGCGGACCACGTTGTTCACGTCGACCCGGCGGTGAGCCAGCGTCATGCAGCAGGCTTGCCGCTCATCGCCGCCGCGGCGTCCCTGCACGAGCACGGCGTTGGCCATGATCTCCATCGGCAGGTCGTAGACCCGCGCCAGCGTCTCGGTGTCCGCGTGATCTGGGTCGATGGTGAACACCAGCGTCGTCGGCACATGCACCAGCGCCGCATGGACGGACGCCGGAATCAGCTCAGGATGGTCAACGGCGAGGACGGGCTGCAGCTTGTCGAACACGCTCCGCAGTGTAGGCAGATCAGGCCGGCGCGTGCTCGGCGAGGAACTCGGCGGAGCGGGTGAAGATCAGCTCGGCGTCGTGGTCGAGGGTGGCGACGTGGTAGCTGCGCTCCAGTTCGACGAGCTCACGGATCTCCGAGGAGACGCCGGGCAGGATCAGGCTCTGGCTCAGGTCGTCCACCACGTGATCAGTCTTCGAGCGGAAATACAGCAGCGGCGCGTGCACCAGGGCCAGGTAGTGCTGGATGTCGCGCCACATCAGCAGTTGCTGGGCCATGGCGTGCAACGGCACCCGCTCGTAGGCCAGCTCGTCCTGGCCGGGCTTGGCGATGTCGTTGCTGATCCCCGGGAAGGACGGTGTGAGCCGCCGCAGCACAGGCAACAGTTTCAGATCGAGGCGCTTCAGACCGATCGCCGGGTTCACCAGCACCAGCGCGCCCACCTCGTCCGGGCGGTTCTCGGCCAGCCGCAGCGCCAGCCCGCCGCCCATCGAGAGGCCGCACACCGCCGTCCATTCGCAGGTCTCGCGCAGCTCGGTGAGCGCCTGGTCGACCTCGCCGTACCACTGCTGCCAGGTGGTGGTGTTCATCTCCTGCCAGGTGGTGCCGTGACCCGGCAGCCGAGGCGCCCGGACGGCATAGCCCTGCCCGGCCAGGTACTCCGCCCACGGCCGCACCGCCGCCGGAGACCCGGTGAACCCGTGACACAGCAGGACGCCGTGCGGCCCGCCGCCCGCCGCGTACGGCTCGGCTCCAGGACGCACCGTGGACGTGCTCATGTCGCCATCCTGCCGCGATCAGTAGTAGTAGGGGAAGCGACTCCAGTCTGGCGCACGCTTCTCCAGGAAGGAGTCGCGGCCCT
>CAZLWS010000220.1:0-3681 GCA_964563205.1 uncultured Propionibacteriaceae bacterium
TAGGCCGAGGTGGAGGCGCCCCACAGGAAGTCGGCCGGGAACGGCTTCGGATTCTGGTAGTGCATGGCTTTCCTCTCAGGCCGTGACGCTCAGGACCGGCTGGCCGGCCAGCACGTCACCGGTGGCGATCGGCGTGACGTTCGGGAACTTCTGGTGGTTGGTGACGATCAGCACCACCGTGGCGGGGTGACCGGCTGCGCGGATCGCGTCCAGATCGGCGGTGACGAGAGTCTCGCCGGCCTTGACGTGAGTGCCCTTCGGGAGTGCGCCGGTGAAGCCTTCGCCCTTCATCTGGACGGTGTCGACGCCGACGTGCACCAGCACCTCGACGCCCTCCTCGGTGCGGATGCCGAAGGCGTGGCCAGTGTCCATGGCGACCAGGATCTCGCCGGCGACCGGGGAGACGATGCGGCCGTCGGCCGGCTCGACGCCCAGGCCCGGACCCATCGCGCCCGAGGCGAAGACCGGGTCGGGGATCTCGGCGAGCGCCACGACCGCGCCGGTGGCCGGAGCAGTGAGCTCGGCTAGATTGGTTCCGGCGAGGACGGCGGTCGCGCCGCCGGCGGCCGCCGTCGCGATCGGCGCAACGGCGGTGGTGATCTGGGCCTTCTGGCCGCGCCGCGACCAGGACGCGGCTCCGTCGCCGGACTCTGCGCAAAAGGCGGTTGACGAACGGTCCTGAGCTGTCGCCGCGTGTGAGGCTGGATCGGCTCGGTCACCCGCGCCGGAGCACCATGAGATCGTCATGCGGGCGTCGTCTTGTCGGAGGATCTCGGCTTCGATTGCGTCATCGTCTCCCATCGGCGGCGGCGCTGCATTAGTGTCGTCCGCATGACCAACGTCCAGGTAGCCCGGGCGAGCCAGCTCGCCGACGTGTACGACGCCATCCTGGCGCTGTCCTTCCAGCCCGACGAGCTGGTCGACAAGGCCGCCTTCATGCATCAGACCACCTGGGGAGAGGTGCTGGTCACCGAGGACGAGGAGGGCGTCGCGACCGGGGTCGCCGTGGCCGACCACCATCCGGCGACCGGCATCTCGGTGCTGGAGTACCTCGCCGTCCTCCCCGGCCACCGCGGCGCGGGCGCCGGCTCGGCGCTGCTGAACGCCGCCGTGGAGCAGTGGACGGAGCTCGTCGGCCCGGGCGCGCTGCTGGCCGAGATCGAGCGTCCCGACTCCCACGACGCCACCGACCAGTTCGGCGACCCGACCCGCCGGCTCGCCTTCTATGAGCGGCACGGCTTCCAGGCGCTCGCGCTGCCGTACTACCAGCCCGCGCTCACCGAGGATCAGCACGCGGTGCCCGATCTGATCCTGGGCATCCGCGTCTTCGAGCCGAGCTGGGTGAACGTCGACGCCTCGCGGTTCGTCGAGGGCCCGCGGCTGGAGCAGGTGCTGACCGAACGCAACCCCGGCGGCGAGCAGGCCTGGGAGGCGCTGATCGCCGCCGTCCGCGACCCCGAGGGCATCGAGCTGATCCCGCTCTCGGAGTACGCCCGCATCCCGCGCAGCGGCCCGATCGGCTGAGGCGGAGTCAGCTTCTCAAACGTACAATCCGCGGCTGGTTTCTGGCGTCTACGGTGCACCCCATGGACGCTGCGACCCTGACCATGATCGAGAACCTGCCTGCCAAGACGGGAAGGTCGCTGGAGGAGTGGTTCGAGTTGCTCGACCAGACGCCGCCAGCCACTCACGGGCAGGGGATGGCGACGGTCAAAGCCGCCGGAGCCTCCCACGGCTACGCCAACCTGATCGTCACCCTTTACCGGGATCGCCAGGCACCGGAGGCCGACCTGGTGGCGCAGCAGTTCACCGGCGGCAAGGCCGCGCTGCGTCCGCTCTACGATGCGGTCGTTGAGATCGCCAAAGGGTTCGGAGTCGATGTCGAGGTGGCGCCCCGCAAGACCGCCGTCGCGTTGCGGCGGGGGAAGCAGTTCGCCTATCTGGAGGTTCCGAACGCCCGGACGTTGCGGGTCGGGCTCAATCTGAAGGGTTCCGAACCCGAGGGGCGGCTCCAGTTGGCCGGCGGAATGTGCAGCCACCGAGTCGACGTGTCTGCTCCGGACGATCTGGACGACGAGTTGCGCGGCTGGCTCCGTGCCGCCTACGAGCGAGCCTGATCGGAACCCGGAACAGGAACCGCCTCCAGCGGGACGAAATAGGCCTCGGCCGGACCGAAGTCGGCGATCCGACGGTGGTGCTCGGCCGGCGTCCAACCGCTGAAGCGGCGGAAGGCCCGGATCACCTGGGGCTGATCGTAGAAGCCGGAAGCAGCAGCCAACGCAGCCCAGTCCGGAGGGTCGCCCAGCTGCGCGGCAGCCACCAGGCGATGGAACCGGCAGATCAAGGCGTAGCTCTTGGGGGCCAGCCCTGACGCCTGACGGAAGCGTGCGCTGAGGGTCCGGCGGGAGATCCCCAGCTGCCTCGCCAGACCCTCGATGGCGGTGTCGGGGTCGCGCCGCAGCGTGTCCGTCGCCGCCACGGCCACTGGGTCGGTAGCCGGGGGAGACCCGCTGCACAGGAACTCGGTGAGCGTGGCCACGGCCGCTTCGGGAGCCAGTGAGCCCAGCCGGGCGGCAAGCCGATCCGCGCCTGGGAGGAGGCGGCCGGCCGGCAGCACACGCCCGCCCGCGAGTGCGCCGGCTCGTCCGGTGCCAAGGGCAGTGGTCAGGGCGTCAAGCCCGGCAGGGGTGAACTCCGCCGCGACGTGGCGTAGCCGGCTGGGGAGTTCGCTGATCAGGTAGTGCGTCCGCAGCCCGGCGACGAACGCCCCGTCGACAACCGTGGAGCGCCCGTCCGCTTCGATCAGCCGGTAGGGATCGGAGAGGTTCACGATCAGGTGGACGAGGGGCAGCGGCAGGATCTTCTCGTACCGTGCGTTGGGGGGTGCGTCCAGGTACCACAACCGGGTGATCAGGCGCTGGTAGCCCGGCGGCGGAGGCTGCTCCTCGAAAAGCACCCGGCCACGGTACCGCTCCGAGCGGCCTTCGACTCTCGGAGGGGCGGCTTCGCCAACTTTCGTCACCTGGACGCTCTGGCCGACCTATCTGTCGGCCAAGGGCCTGTGGTGACGAAAGTTGAACATGAGGGTGGTCCAGAACCCGGGCTAGCCGGTCGCGGCGTGGGCGGTCCCTTTCGTCCTCCCGATGGCGCGACTAGGCTCGCCCGGAGCCCTGTCGATGTGGAGGATCATGAGCGAGCCCAGTGTTGAATTCGTCTATCCCGATCCGGAGTTCGTCCATTCCGACGAGTTGCCCGACCCCGACGCCCTGCGCGCCGCCGCGGCGGCCGACCCGGTCGGCTTCTGGGAGGCCGAAGCCAACGAGCTGGAGTGGTACCAGCCCTGGGAGAAGGTGCTGGACGACTCCGAGGCGCCGTTCTACAAGTGGTTCACCGGGGCGAAGACGAACATCGTCCACAACGCCATCGACCGGCACGTCCACGGGCCGTACAAGAACAAGCTCGCGCTGATCTGGGTGGGGGAGAACGGCTCCGAGCACCAGACCTACTCCTACTTCTCGCTGGCGCGCGAGGTCACCCGGATGGCGAACATCATCAAGGCGATGGGCGTCGGCAAGGGCGACAAGGTCACCATCTACCTGCCGCGCATCCCCGAGATCGTGTTCGCGATGCTGGCCTGCGCCAAGATCGGCGCCGTCCACTCCGTGATCTTCGCCGGCTTCT
>CAZLWS010000221.1:0-3663 GCA_964563205.1 uncultured Propionibacteriaceae bacterium
GGACGCCGCCCGCCACCCTCTCCACCAAGCACACCCTCGCCCTGACCAACCGCGGCGGCGCGACCGCGGCGGACCTGATCACGCTCGCCCGAGAGCTCCGCGAGGGGGTGGAGCGCGCCTTCGGCGTCCGGCTGGTGCCCGAGCCCGTCCTGGTCGGGGTGTCGCTGTAGGCTGACTCGCGGTCATCGAAAGGAAGACAGTGAGCATTCTGGCGAGCGTCCCGCTGGCACCCCGCGACCCGATCCTCGGGTTGACCGAGCAGTTCGCGGCGGATCCGCGTCCCGGCAAGGTCAACCTCGGCGTCGGGGTCTACCTCGACGAGAACGGCAAGGTGCCGCTGCTGGAGTGCGTCCGCATCGCCGAACAGGAGCTCGCCGCCACCCCGGCGCCGCGCGGCTACCTGCCGATCGACGGACTGGCCGCCTACAACAAGGCAGTGCGCGAACTGATCTTCGGCGCCGACAGCGAGCCGGTCACCTCCGGCCGCGTGGTCACCATCGAGGCGCTCGGCGGCACCGGGGCGCTCAAGATCGGCGCCGAGTTCCTCAAGGTCGCCAGCGAGCAGCGCAAACTGCTGATCTCCGACCCCTCGTGGGAGAACCACCTGGCGCTGTTCAGCCGGGCCGGCTTCGAGGTCGGCGCCTACCGCTACTACGACCCGGAGCGCCGCGGCATCGACATCGACGGCATGCTCGCCGACCTGGCCGCCGCCGAGCCCGGGACGGTCGTGGTGCTGCACGCCTGCTGCCACAACCCGACCGGCTACGACCTCACCGGTGCGCAGTGGGAGCAGGTCGCCCAGGTGGTCGCCGAGCGCGGGCTGGTGCCCTTCCTCGACCTCGCCTACCAGGGCTTCGCCACCGACGTCGAGGCGGACGCCGCCGTGCCGCGCCGGTTCGCCACGCTGGGCGTCCCGGTGCTGGTGGCGTCCTCCTTCTCCAAGAGCTTCAGCCTCTACGGGGAGCGGGTCGGCGGCCTCAGCATCGTCACCGCGGACGCCGACGAGGCGGCCCGGGTGCTCTCGCAGGTCAAGATCGCCGTCCGCACCACCTACTCCAACCCCCCGACGCACGGCGCGGCGCTGGTCTCCCGGGTGCTGGGGGACGCCACGCTGCGCGCGCAGTGGGACGCCGAGTTGGCCGGGATGCGCGACCGGATCAAGGCGATGCGACAGGCGCTGCGGGACGGGCTGGAGGCCCAGGGCATCACCGACATGGGCTTCGTGACCGAGCAGGTAGGCATGTTCAGCTACTGCGGGCTGACGGCCGCGCAGATGCAGGAGCTGCGCGAGGTGCACGGGGTCTACGGCACCGACGCCGGCCGGATCTGCGTCGCCGCCCTGAACCCGGCCAACGTCGAGGCGGTGGCGAAGGCGATCGCCGCCGTCCGCTGACGGGAGTTCCTCAGTTCGACTCGGCTGGCCAAACCACGTACACTCTTCATCTTGGTGACCCCCTGTTCCACCATGCCCACAAGGCGACGGAACAGGGTGGCCCACCACCTAGGGCAATAGCTCAATTGGCAGAGCAGCGGTCTCCAAAACCGCAGGTTGGGGGTTCAAGTCCCTCTTGCCCTGCTGAGGTGGCGCCGATCCCGGCGCCGGCTCGGTGCACACCCGGCGACGACAGAAGGACGGCCAGCAGTGGCGGAAGACCAGGACCAGGCGGCTGCCGACGTCCCCGATGAGCCGACCCTGGAGCCCGTCGAACTCAGCGACCTGCCGCTGAGCGAGGAGGAGCAGGTCGCGATCGCCGTGGCGGGCGCCCGTCCGGCTCGCAAGACCACGGAGGTGGAGGCCAAGGGCCACGCCACCCGCAAGCGCAGCGCCGCCGAGGCGACCACCACCCACGAGAAGCGCACCACGCCGGCGCAGTTCGTCCGCGAGAGCGTCGAGGAGCTGAAGAAGGTCGTCTGGCCGACCCTGAGCCAGTGGCAGCAGTACTTCGTCGTGGTGCTGGTCTTCGTCCTGTTCATGATCGGGATCGTCAGCTTGCTGGACCTCGGCTTCGGCGCGGCGCTGCTCGAGCTTTTCGGATGAGACGGAGATGACTGACGTGACTGATAACCCCGAGTACGAGGCTGACTTCGAGATCGATCTCGGCCAGCTGGAATCCAGCGCCGACGAGGTCGAGCTGAACCTGGACTTCGCCGAGGGCCTGGACGCCCCGGCCGACGACGACATCCTGCTGCCCGGGCTGGAAGAGGACGAGCCGGAGCCCGAGCCCGAACCTGAATTCGGCGCGGACGAGGCCGCGGTGCTGGCCGAGCTGCGCGAGACGCTGCGCGGCCAGGTCGGCGACTGGTACGTCATCCACACCTACTCGGGCATGGAGAACCGGGTCAAGCAGAACCTCGACAACCGGGTGAAGACGCTCGGCATGGAGGACTACATCTACGAGGCCGTCGTCCCCACCGAAGAGGTCACCGAGACCCGCAACGGGACGAAGAAGTCGGTCACCCGCACCGTCCTGCCAGGCTACGTCCTGGTGCGCATGGAGCTGACCGACGCCTCCTGGGCGGCGGTCCGGCACACCCCGTCCGTCACCGGCTTCGTCGCCCACGCCAACGCCCCCGTCCCGCTCAGCCTCGATGAGGTCGAGAAGATGCTGGCTCCGGCCGCCCTGGCCAAGGCCGCTGCGGCCGCCACCGGCAGCAAGCCGCGCAGCCGCAAGGTCGAGATCGCCGACTTCAAGTCCGGCGACTCCGTCATGGTGGTCCAGGGCCCGTTCGCCGGCGTCCACGCGACCATCACCGAGATCAATCCCAACAGCCAGCGCCTGCGGGCTCTGGTCGAGATCCTCGGCCGGGAGACCCCGGTCGATCTGACCTTCGGCCAGATCCAGAAGGTCTAGCCTGCTCGGATGACGGCCGCCCAGCCAGGTCGGCCGCGAAACACCACCACACACGAAGGACCCAACCATGCCTCCTAAGAAGAAGGTAGCGGCGATCGTCAAGGTCGCCCTCAACGCGGGCGCTGCGACGCCCGCCCCGCCGGTCGGCACCGCACTCGGCCCGCACGGCGTCAACATCATGGAGTTCTGCAAGCGCTACAACGCCGAGACCGAGGCGATGCGCGGCACGATCATCCCGGTGGAGATCACGATCTTCGAGGACCGCACGTTCTCGTTCATCACCAAGACCCCGCCGGCCGCCGAGCTCATCAAGAAGGCCGCCGGCCTGAAGAGCGGGTCGGCCAAGCCGCACAAGGAGAAGGTGGGCAAGCTCACCTCCGACCAGGTGCGCGAGATCGCCGCCACCAAGCTGCCCGACCTGAACGCCAACGACATCGAAGCCGCGATGAAGATCGTGGCCGGCACCGCACGCTCCATGGGCGTCACCGTCGAAGGCTGACCCAGCCAACTCCAAACCAGTGGGAGGGCTCAGCCCGCACCACGCCTGGCCACGGCCCACGAGCGGGCCGCACCAACACGAAAGAGACCAGAGAAATGAAGCGAAGCAAGGCCTACCGGGCCGCTGAGGCGAACATCAACGCCACCCAGCTGTACACCCCTGAGGAGGCGCTGGCGCTGGCCAAGTCCGGCGCCTCGGCCAAGTTCGACGAGACCATCGAGGTCGCGCTGCGACTCGGCGTCGACCCCCGCAAGGCGGACCAGATGGTCCGCGGCACGGTCAACCTTCCCAACGGCACTGGCAAGACGGCAC
>CAZLWS010000222.1:0-3652 GCA_964563205.1 uncultured Propionibacteriaceae bacterium
TCGAAGCCGTCCATCTCGACCAGCAGCTGGTTCAGGGTCTGCTCGCGCTCGTCGTGACCGCCGCCCATGCCGGCGCCGCGGTGGCGTCCGACGGCGTCGATCTCGTCGATGAAGACGATCGCGGGAGCGGCCTCCTTGGCCTGCTCGAAGAGATCGCGGACGCGAGAGGCTCCCACGCCGACGAACATCTCGACGAAGTCGGAGCCAGAGATCGTGAAGAACGGGACGCCTGCCTCGCCGGCGACCGCACGAGCCAGCAGGGTCTTGCCGGTGCCGGGCGGGCCGTACAGCAGCACGCCCTTCGGGATCTTCGCGCCCACCGCCTGGAACTTGGCCGGCTCGGCGAGGAACTCGCGGATCTCCTGCAGCTCCTCGATCGCCTCCTCACAGCCGGCGACGTCGGCGAAGGTGGTCTTCGGGGTGTCCTTGCTGGCCAGCTTGGCCTTCGACTTGCCGAACCCGAGGACGCGGTTGCCGCCGCCCTGCAGGTTGGAGAACATCATGAAGAACAGCACGCCGATGATCAGCAGCGGCAGCACCGTGAACAGGAAGGTGCTCCACATGCTGGGCTGCGGGTTCTGGCCGTCCCAGCGGTCCAGGGTGCCGGCGGCCTTGCGCTCGTTCAGCCGCTGGATGATCTGCTCGCTCTGGGTGCCGACCCAGTTGGCGCGCACCTTCTGCGGCGGGGTCTCCTTGGTCTCGACCCGGATGACCTGCTCGCCGTCCACCAGGACGACCTCGGTCAGCGGGGTGTCGCTGTTGATCAGCGCAATGACGTCGGAGGTCGGCTTCTGGGCGTAGCCGCCCGCGTTGCTGATCGCGTCGGCGATCAGGACGATCGCCAGGAAGGCGAGCACGATCCAGATGAACGGCGACCTCAGAAACCGGTTGTTCTTCATTCCTACCTTCGCGTGCCGGCGGCATCATGGACGATACGACAGGCGGCCAAAACCGCGCTGCAACAACGTCCGGTGACGTTCAACTGTAGACGTGCGGCGCCAGGATCCCGACATCGCGCAGGTTGCGGTACCGGCCGGCGTAGTCCAGGCCGTAGCCGACGACGAACTGGTTGGGCAGGTCGTAGCCGACGTAGGCGACGTCGATGTCGGTCTTCATGGCGTCGGGCTTGCGGAACATCGCCATGATCGCCAGGCTGGCCGGCTTGCGCGAGGCGAGGTTGCGCATCAGGTAGGTGAGGGTGAGGCCGGTGTCGATGATGTCCTCGACCACCAGCACGTGGCGGCCCTCGAGGTCGGTGTTGAGATCCTTCAGGATGCGCACCACCCCGGAGGACTGGGTGCCCGAGCCGTAGGACGAGATCGCCATCCAGTCCATCTCGCAGTCGATCTTGAGGCTGCGGGAGAGGTCGGCCATCACCATGACCGCCCCGTTGAGCACCCCGACCAGCAGGGGGTTCTTCCCGGCGTAGTCCTCGTCGATCTGGGCGCCGACCTCGGCCAGCCGCTGCTCGATGTCGGCGTGGGTGTAGAGGACGCGGCTCAGATCGCCCGCAATGTCGGTGGCTTCCACCCGGCCAACCCTACCGGTCCAGCCGGGCCCGGTTGGCGCGGGTTCGGTTCACCTTTCGTCACATAGCGCACCTGGCCGACAAATACGTCGGCCAGAGCCCGTATGTGACGAAAGTTGAACTCACCGCTGGTCGCGAAGCGGGGACACCACGTGGAGGAGCCCGCCTCGGCGCTCCACCCGGACGCCGGGCAGGGCAAGCGGCCCCTGGCCGTGCCAGTCGGTCAGCAGCGCATCCACCGCGTGGAGGTGGGCCGCCGACAGGTCGCGCGCGCCGGCTTCGGTGAGCCAGGTGCGCAGTACGCGGCGACGGATCGCGTCGGGGAGATCGGTGAGCGAGCTGACGTCGAGCGAACCGGACGGTTGGTTGAGCCGAGCCTGCGCGGCCAGCTCGTCCAGGAGGTCGGCGTCGGCACGGGCGAGGGCGGCGGTGCGGGCGAGGGCTTCGGCGATGCCGGGGCCGAGCTCGGCCTCCAGGACCGGCAGGACGCGATGGCGGACGCGGGCGCGGGCGAAGCCCAGGGACTCGTTGTGCGGGTCCTCCCACGGCTCCAGGCCGAACTCGGCGCAGGCTGCCCGGGTGGTGACGCGCCGCAGTCCCAGCAGCGGACGGACGAACGGCCCGCGCCGGGCGGGCATGCCGGCCAGCGAGCGCGTCCCCGAGCCGCGAGCCAGGCCGAGCAGCACGGTCTCGGCCTGGTCGTCCAGGGTGTGGCCCAGCAGGATCAACTCATCCCCCCGAGCCGCGGACTCCAGCGCCCGATAACGAGCCAGCCGAGCCGCGGCCTCCACGCCTTCGCCCGCCGCCTCCACCCGCACGGCGACCACGGTCGCCTCCATCGGCGCAAGCTGTGGCCGAATCGCCGTCATCGGGCTTTCCGCCACACCTTGCGCGAGTTGGCGCACCACCCGTGCGGCGACCTCGTCTGAGCCGGGCTGCAGGCCGTGGTCGACCACCACCGCCCGGACGCTCAGCCCGCGACGCCCCCCGACCACCCGCGCGGCAGCAGCCAGAGCGAGCGAGTCGGCGCCCCCCGAGCAAGCCACCAGCAAGGAACCGGACGCCACCTGCTCGACGGCCTGGACGACCGCCAGCGCGGCCGGGCCGAGCGCCCGCCGCGCCAAGCTACTGGCCGACCCGGTGCAGCCACTGCTCCGGATCGTGGATCTCAGCCAGAGTGGGCAGCATCCCGGCCTGGCTGAACGCGAGGTTGAGCAGGTCGAGGTCGGCCCGCTTCAGCACGGCCTGGCAGAACTTGGCGCCGTCCCGGTATTGCGCCCGCTTCAGGTCGGCGCCCATCAGCCGGCCCAGGATGGCCGACCAGCCGCCGCGATCGCGGTGGTTCTCGAAGGCCCGCCGGATGACCGGCAGGGTGGGCAGCACCTTGGTGCCGACCCGATCCATCATCACGTCGGCGTGGCCTTCCAGCAGCGACATGATGGCGGTGATCTGGTCGAAGCTCTCCCGCTGCGCCGGGGCGATCACGGCGTCCACCACCGACTTCGGACGGTCCCCCGCCCGCCACTTCGCCAGCGGCTCGCCGTCGCCGAGCAGGTTGGTCATCAGGCCCAGCAGGTGTTCGCGCAGCCAGGGCGCCTGCCCGAACTGGAAGCGGTGGGTCTGCTCGTGCAGGCACACCCACAGCCGGAAGTCGGTCGGGTTGACGCCCAGCTGGCGTTCGATCATGACCACGTTCGGCGCCACCAGCAGCAGCCGGCTGGGCGTGCCGAAGGGGTCGAACTGGCCCAGGATGCGGCTGGCGAGGGCGGCGAACACCCCGCCGGCCTGGGTGGCCAGGCCGCGGCCGCGGAACCGGTCGAGCCGGCCGGGCGGATCGGCCGGGGCGCCGAGCTCGGTGGTGATCGCACGGGCTGAGGCCGACATCGCGGCGACCCAGCCCGCGCGGTCGACCACCAGCGTCTCGGCCTCCGCGGGGGTGGTCATGCCGGAGACCTCGGCGACGTGGGCGGGCGCCCTTCCGGCGGCCTTGCGCAGCGCCTCGACCACTTGGGCGATGTGCCCGGGGGTCAGTTCCGGCCCGGGGTGGACGACCTTGCCGCCCAGCTGTGCGGCGTGGTCCCAGTCGATGTACGGCAGCTGCTGCATGCGCACACTCTACGAGGC
>CAZLWS010000223.1:0-3617 GCA_964563205.1 uncultured Propionibacteriaceae bacterium
CCGGGACGATGCTGACCAGCTTCGGAGCGCGGACGATCACCTGACGGATCCCGCGGCCGTCCAGCGCCCGCTGCACGCCCGGCTCGGCCAGGGCCAGCGCCTCCAGCTCGGCCTCGGTCACGGACGGGGAGACCTCCAGCTTGGCGCGCACCTTGCCCTGCACCTGCACCACGCAGGTGACCGACTCGGCGACCAGCAGCGCGGGATCGGGCGTCGGCCAGGTCGAGTTGGCGACGGACGGGGCGTGCCCCAGCGCCTCCCACATCTCCTCGGCGACGTAGGGCGCCACCGTGCTCAGCGCCTGGGTGACGAACTCCGCGGCCTCGCGGACGGCGGGGTCGGCGCCCCCGGCGCCGGTGTCGATGGTCTTGCGGACGGCGTTCACCAGCTCCATGATGCGGGCCACCACGACGTTGAACCGCTGGCTCTCCAGCGACTCGGTGATGTCGGCGATCGAGCGGTGGGTCACCCGACGCAGCGCCAGATCGCCCGTGGCCGGATCGGCCCCGGGCGACGACGTCACGTCGCCAGCCAGCCGGTAGGCCCGTTGCAGGAACTTCACCGTCGAGCCCGCCGAGACGTCGGCCCAGTCGATGTCGTCCTCCGGCGGGCCGGCGAAGACCACGGTGGTGCGGATCGCGTCCACCCCGAAGGCGTCGATCTGGGCGCCCAGGTCGACGCCGTTGCCCAGCGTCTTGCTCATCGCCTTGCCCTTGTTGATCACCTGGCCCTGGTTCAGCAGCCGGGTGAACGGCTCGGTGAAGCCGACCATGCCCAGGTCGTACAGCACCTTGGTGAAGAACCGGGAGTACAGCAGGTGCAGGATGGCGTGCTCGACGCCGCCGACGTACTGGGCGACCGGCATCCACCGGGCGACCTCCGCCGGGTCGAACGGACCCTCGGTGTACTGCGGCGAGCAGTACCGGAAGAAGTACCAGGAGGAGTCCACGAAGGTGTCCATGGTGTCGGTGTCCCGGGAGGCCGGGCCGCCGCACTTCGGGCACTCCGTGTTCACCCAGTCGGCCGCGGAGGCCAGCGGGCTGGTGCCCTTGGGGGCCAGGTCGGCGCCCCGCAGATCGGGCAGCTCCAGCGGCAGCTGGTCGTCCGGGACGGGGACCTCGCCGCAGGCCGGGCAGTGCACGATCGGGATCGGCGCGCCCCAGAACCGCTGCCGGCTCAGCAGCCAATCCCGCAGCCGGTAGGTGATCGCCGAGCGGCCGGCGCCCTGCTCCTCCAGGAAGGCGCACATCGCCGCCACTCCGGCCGTCTTGTCGGTCAGGCCGGCCAGCTTCGGCGAGTTGACGTAGGCGCCGTCGCCAGGGGTCGCGACGCCGGACTCCACCGGGTCGGCCAGGCCGGTGTCCAGCACCACCCGCACCGGCAGGTCGAAGGCCAGGGCGAACTCCAGGTCGCGCTGGTCGTGGGCCGGCACCGCCATGATGGCGCCGGTGCCGTACTCGCTCAGCACGTAGTCGGCCGCCCAGATCGGCAGTTTCTCGCCGTTCACCGGGTTGATCGCGTAGCGGCCCAGGAACACCCCGGTCTTGGGACGCTCGGTCGACTGCCGCTCGATCTCGGTGGCCTTCTTGGTCTGCTCCAGGTAGGCCTCGAAGGCCGCCCGATGCTCGTCGGTGACCAGCTCGGCCGCGATGTCGGCGTCCGGCGCCACCACGAAGAAGGTGGCTCCGTACAGGGTGTCCGGACGGGTGGTGAAGACCGTGATCGGCTCCGCCCGTCCCTCGATCTCGAAGTCGACGTAGGCGCCCTCGGAGCGTCCGATCCAGTTGCGCTGCATGGCCAGCACCCGGCTGGGCCACTTGCCCTCCAGCGCGGGCATGTCGTCCAGCAGCCGCTGGGCGTAGTCGGTGATCTTGAAGTACCACTGGGTCAGCTTGCGCTTGGTGACCGCGGCACCGCAGCGCTCGCACACCCCCTGCACGACCTGCTCGTTGGCCAGCACCGTCTGGTCGTTCGGGCACCAGTTGACGAAAGAGTCCTTGCGATAGGCCAGCCCGCGCTCGTAGAACCGCAGGAACAGCCACTGCGTCCAGCGGTAGTACTCCGGATCGGAGGTCGCCAGCCGACGCGACCAGTCGACGCTCAGCCCGTACCGCTTGAAGGACCGCGCCTGGGTCTCGATGTTGGCGTAAGTCCAGTCGGCCGGGTGCGCGTTGCGCTTGATCGCGGCGTTCTCCGCGGGCAGGCCGAAGGAGTCCCAGCCGATCGGGTGCATCACGTCGTAGCCGCGCAGCCGCCAGTAGCGGGCGACGACATCGCCCATCACGAAGGCCTCGGCGTGCCCCATGTGCAGGTCGCCGGAGGGGTACGGGAACATGTCCAGGACGTACCGTCGCTCCCGGCTGCCGTCGTCGAGCGGCGCGAAGGTCCGGTTCTCCTCCCAGAACTGCTGCCAGCGCTCCTGCGCGACAGCGGCGTCGTAGCCTTGGCGGACCTGCTCGGTGGTCACGTTCTTCTCCTCGGTGTGGGCTGATCGGCTGCATGAAAAAGCCCCCTCGGCCTGTGGGCTCGTCAGGGGGCGCCGCGACTCGGAATCGAGAGTCGCGGCTATCGAAGCAGCAGAACAGTGCGGTGCATGCCGAAATCATACGACATCACCCGCGTGGAGAGCACTCCCCGTTCGCGCCGCCCCTACCCCGCTGCCGGACGCAGCACCGCCAGCTTCACCTCGCGGCTGGCGGCGGCCAGCAGTTCCGGACGCAGCTCGTCCCAGTAGCTGGGCGGGACGACGTTGCTGACCAACGCGTCCAGGATGCCCAGCAGGCCGGTCGGCGGCGACAGCCGGCTGGCGCGCTCCAGGCAGACCGACACCAGCGCTCCCTCCCCGGAGATCCAGGCCGCCATGCCGAGCAGCGCCAGCGGATGGCCCTGGTGGACGGCCAGAGTCCGGTTGACCACTCCCCGCCACAGGTCGATCTGGTGCTCCTCGCGCTCCCGCTCCATCATCAGCAAGGCCACGTCGCGGGCCGGCGGGTGGGTGGCCAGGATCGCCAGCCGGGCGGCGTCGGAGTCGTCGACCCTCCGGGTCGTGTCGAAGCGTTCCAGCGCTCTGCCCATCAACTCGGGCCAGCGGCTGATCGGCTCGGCAGCCATCTCGGCGCCCACCCGGCGGGCGACCGCGACCAGCTTGCCGGCGTCGGCGGCCGGCGGCCCGTCCAGCAGCGCGGCGAGTTCGGCGCGGGACCGCCGGGCGACCAGCCCGTGCATGGCCGCCTCGGCCGCCGTACGGCTGCAGCCCGGGTCGTGCACCCCGCGCGGGCCGTCGGGGCCGTCCGCCTGCCAGGTGCTTCCTGACACCGCCAGCAGCCGCCGGCCGCGGCCGGCCGGCAGGAAGGCGTCGCAGCGCCGCAGCACCGCCCAGGCGTAGTCGCGGTGGGCGGTGTACACCGTGAACCACGCGTCGGCGGTCGGGAACTGGCACCAGATCCGGGTCAGCACGGCCTCCATCCCATCCGGCGAGGAGGCTTCGGCGAGGTCAAGCCGGGCGGTCACCTTCAGCGAGCCGCCCTCCATCACCAACACCACCAGGGACTCCTCGGGATGGAAGCCGAGCAGGTGGGGAATCAGCCCGAGGGCGTCGTCGCAGGTCTGCAGCCGCA
>CAZLWS010000224.1:0-3585 GCA_964563205.1 uncultured Propionibacteriaceae bacterium
CTGGCCGCGCACGGCCGCCACGCCGTGGACAACCCGCTGTTCTCCGGTCTGGAGCTGGCCGACGGCACCCTCTTCGGCTACGACATCGACCAGATGGGGCGGGTGCCCGACGTCGTGGTGCTGTCGGCCTGCGAGCTGGGGCGCTCCACCGTCCGCTGGGGCGAGGAGGCGATCGGGATGACCCGGGCCTGGCTGCACGCCGGCGCCGGCTGCGTGATCGCCACGCCGGTGGTGGTGGCCGACGACCTGGCCTGCGAGCTGCTGGGAGCCATGCACACCGAGCTGGCCGCGGGGCGCCCGGCGTCCGAAGCCTTGGCTCGCGCGGCCGTGCGCACCGGCGTGACCGCCCCGTTCCAATGCCACGGATCGGGCTTCTAGCCGAGCCCGGTCGAGGGCGCTCTGAGGCTGTGGAAGAAATTCCTCCGGCCCGATGTATCAGGCGAGGCCGAAGCTGCTCTGTGTTATCGGAACGACGCTGTGCACAGCAGTCCGGGGGGAGCTGCAAGCCAGGTGATCCGGCTCGGGGGGGACCGATCACCGAAGTTCCGGAGCAGGGGTGCCGCTCAAGCAGCGGCACCCCTGTCTTCAGGTCTTCAGCCGACGTCCGGAAGGCCGACCGTGCCCGGCACGAACGACAGCCGTGCGAGCCTGCCCGCCGGGTCGAGGGCTAGTTCGGCGTCCAGCCCGAGCCGGGCCAGGAAGCCCCGGTCGTGGGAGACCACCAGCAGCCCGCCGCGGTGGGCGATCAGTGCATCGACGAGTTGCTCGACACTGGTCAGGTCGAGATTGTTGGTCGGCTCGTCCAGCACTAGCAACTGGGCAGGCGGCTCGGCGAGCAGGACGCGCGCCAGCGCCACCCGGAACCGCTCCCCACCGGAGAGACTGCCGACCGGGCGTTCCACCGCCTCCCCGCGCAGCAGGAAGCGTGCCAGCCGGTTCCGCAGCAGGCCGGGCGGCTGACCCGGCGCCGCCGCCTGGACGTTCGCCAGCACGCTGCCGCGGTCGTCCAGCCCGTCCAAGCGCTGCGGCAGGTACCCGATCCGGTCGGTCAGCGCTCGCCCGGTCGCCCGGGCGCCCGCCGGAGGCGCCGACTGGCCAGTCCCCGCCAGTTGCTCGATCAGGGTGGTCTTGCCGACGCCGTTCGGGCCGGTGAGGGCGATCCGCTCCGGACCCTGGATCACCACCGTCCGGCCGTCGGAGCCGGTCAGTTCTGCCAGCCGGCGACCGGCCGCAACCCTTGGGTCAGGAAGGTCGACCCGGATCCGGTCATCCTCGCGGACCCGGGCCTCGGCCTGCTCCACCGCCGCAGCGGCTGCGGCGACCTTGGCGTCGAGCATGCCCCGCCGGGCGCCCGCGGACTTCTCCGCCGAGTTGCGGCGGTCGTTGATCGCGGCCGGGACGTAGCGGCGATTGGCCTTGTCCTTGCGTCCCTGTCGCTCGGCGTGGGCGATCTTCTGCTCCGCCTCGATGCGCTGACGGCGTTCGACCCGCAGCACCTGCTCGGCGGTTCGCAGAGTCTGCCGGGCGGCCTCCTGCTCGCGTGCGAGAGCGCCCCGGTACGCGCTGTAGGGACCGCCGAAGACGGTGAGCGATCCGTCGCGCAGTTCGGCGGTGGCGTCCATCAGTTCCAGCAGCTCGAGATCGTGGCTGACGACGATCAGCGTGCCCCGCCAGCCGCGGACCAGCTGGTGGAGCCGGGCGCGGGAGGCGGCGTCCAGGTTGTTGGTGGGCTCGTCCAGCAGCGCGACGGACGCCCCGCGCAGCCCGATGCCCACCAGTGCCGCGAGCACCGTCTCGCCCCCGGAGAGGGTGGCGACCGGACGGTCGAGGCCGGTGGGCAGGCCGGCCTCGGCCAGGGCGGCCTGGGCGCGGGCCTCGATGTCCCAGTCGTCGCCGACCAGGTCGAAGAGGGCCGGATCGGGGTCCCCCGCCTCGATGGCGCGGACGGCGTCCAGCGCCGGACGCACGCCGAGCAGGCCGGCCAGGGTGGCGTCCACCTCGAGCGTGAGCTGCTGTGGCAGGTAGTCGGTTGTGCCGGTGGCAGCGACGGTTCCGGCGCTCGGCGCCAGGAGTCCGGCGATCAGTCGCAGCAGGGTGGACTTGCCGGCGCCGTTGGCGCCGATCAGGCCGGTGCGGCCGCGTCCGAAGACGCCGGTGAGGCGGGTAAGGGCCGGGGTTCCGTCCGGCCATTCGAAAGTCAGGTCGTCCAGAACGACCGCGGGCGGGGCAGGCATAGTGAAACTCCAGGTCGGTGGGATGCGCCGACCTGCCTGCGGGCGAGGTTCAGCGCTGGGTCGGGGTGCTTCCCACGTCGCGCATATTCGTCCTCATCCGGCGTCCCCTGGCATTGCGGAACCTCCGCGGGGACCGCTCCAGGGTGCCACAGGTCACCGCAGCGAATCCAGCCAGGGACGCAGGTTCGCGACGGTGTCGGGCATGAAGGGCAGTTCGTCCAGCATCTGCAGCAGGCGGGCAGGGGTGACCCACTCGCCCCAGGCGACCTCCTCGGGCTGCCAGCGGATCGGGCCGTCCCAGGTGCACTCGTAGCAGTAGGCGTGGTAGCGGGTGTGGTCGTCGGCGTAGTCGGCCTCGTACAGCGGACGCAACTCGACGCCGGTCACGCCGAGTTCCTCCTCGGCCTCGCGGAGCGCACTCTCGTAGGGATCCTCGCCCGCCTGCAGCACCCCGCCGGCGGCGAAGTCGTAGCGGCCCGGGTAGACGTCCTTGGCGTCGGTGCGGCGATGGACGTAGACCCGTCCGTCCGGGTCCCGGACCACGATCGCGGTCGCACCGTGCCACAGATTCCGCGCCCGCATCTCGGCCCGGGTCACTGCCTCCCCGGTGGGACGTCCGTCAGCGCCGTAGAGCGCCACCCACTCCGTCATGCCCCCATCCTGCCGCCAAACCCGCCGCCGGTTCCATCGAGGGCCTCCCTTCGCGCCGAGGGCCACCCCCTGGGGGCAGGCCCTCGGCGACAAGGCAGGCGCTCGATGAGTTGGACGCGGGACGCGGCTCAGAGGCCGCCCGCGGCGTCGCCGCGTCTTCGGAGTCTCCCGATCAGGCGGAGGTTGCCCAGACCCGGAAGCAAGGCTGAGATCACCAGCAGCGCGCCCAGCACGCCGGCCTGGATGGTCTGCGAGAAGCCGGCGAGCTGCAGGCCCGAGTTGACCACGATGACGAGCAGCACCGCGAGCGCGACGCCGCCCAGGCTGCCGCGGCCGCCGAAGATGTGGATCCCGCCCAGCACCGCGATCGTCACCGCCTGGAACTCGAGGTTCAGGCCGGCGGAGGGACGGGCGGTGAGCAGCCAGGAGTTGCTCACAACGGCGGCCAGTGCGGCTAGCAGGCCGCTCCAGCAGTAGAGCGACAGCCGCAGCCCGGTGACGTTGATGCCGACCAGCGCGGCCGACTTCTCGTTGTTGCCGGCCTGGTAGATGGTCCGGCCGTACCGCGTCCAGGCCAGCAGCGCTCCGACGATCAGGTACGCCGGAATCAGCACCACCAGAACCTGGGTGGGGATGCCTGCAATGGTGCTGTTCCCCAGGTTGCGGAACCCGTCCCGGTCCATCCCGCCGGTCTGTCCGC
>CAZLWS010000225.1:0-3552 GCA_964563205.1 uncultured Propionibacteriaceae bacterium
TCCACCGACCTGCCTGAGGCGTGCCGGGCGAAGAAGTAGCGCAGATGGGTGATGAACCGGGCGGCGCTGACCGACCGCCGATCGACTGTCGGGAAGAACTCGTCCAGCACGTCGAAGACCTGGTCGAGAAGCTCGGTGACGATCATCGTGCGGCGCATGTCCGGGGTGGAGAACTGGGCGTTCACCAGGTGCAACGCGATCGGTATGGCCTCGCCGTCGGGCAGCCGCACCCCGGTCTCGGCGTAGGTGACCGCCAGCGCCCGCAGCCCGAAGGCGTACTCGGCGGGGAACAGGTGCGGCACCTCCGCGGCCAGCGGGTACTCGATGGCCTCGCCGCGTCCGTGCCGTTCCAGGGCGTAGTGCAGATGGTCGGCCAGCGGGATCACGTTGTTCTGCCGGAACTCCGTCCCGAACTCGATGCAGGCCCGCTCCAGCAGCCGAGCGGCCAGCGCGAGCCGCTCGGGCGGCAGGTCGACCAGGAAGGACGCCATCGTGGCGGGTGACTCCCCCGCCTCCGGCCGGAAGACTTGGGTCGCCCGGTCGGCCGACAGCTCTTGGCCGATGTCCACGCCGAAAGCGAGCCCCTTGCCGGTCAGGATCACCGGACTGCCGTCCGCCTCGGCGGCGAGCAGCACGTTGTTGTTCAGAACCTTGACCACGCGCACGTCGGCATCACCTCCGCCGCCTTTCGACGACCCCGGGTCTCACCTTTCCACAGCGAGGACGGGTTGTCCCGCGCCGACCCGCTCAGCCGCGGACGGAACCACCGAGCCGTAGGAAGCGCTGTTGGTGACGGTGAGGATGACGGTGGTGTCGTAGCCGGCTTCCTTGACCGCAGCCAGATCCACCGTGCCGACCACCGCGCCCGCCTCGACCCGGTCACCGGCCTCGATGGACAGCGAGAAGTGCTTTCCCTCCAGTTGGACGGTGTCCACGCCGACATGCACCAGCACCTCGGCGCCGTCATCGGTGCGCAGGCCGAAGGCGTGGCCGGTCTTCATGGCTGTGACCACGGCGCCGGTCACCGGGGCGTGGATGGTCCCGTTGTCCGGATCAATGCCGACGCCCTTGCCCAAGGCGCCCGACGCGAACACCTTGTCGCTGACCTCCGCGAGCTGCACGATCCTGCCCGAGACCGGGGCCAGGATGTCGCGGGTGACGACCCGGGATGCCGCGGGCGCGGGCTGGGCGGCGGGCGCCGCCGTCCCCTTCGGCTCCTTCACACCCATGACGTACGTCAGCCCGAAGGCGATGGCGACGGCCACCGCCGAACCGATCAGCTGCAGGGTGAAGTTGCCGACCTCGGAGAGCGCCGGCATGGCCAGCAGGCCCGGGAAGATGAACGACTTCGAGCCGGAGCCCCCCGCCGCCGCGATCGCGCCGCCCACGGCGCCGCCGGCCAGGGCGAAGCCGAACGGCCGCTTGAGCCGTAGGTTGACGCCGTAGATCGCCGGCTCGGTGACACCGGCCAGGAAGCCGGAGAGGGAGGCCGAGCCGGCCACCTTCTTCAGCTCGCTGTCGCGGCTGCGGAGCATGACCGCCAGCGCGGCCGCGGCTTGGGCGAGGCCGGCCGGCATGAGCGGGCCGAAGATCAACGAGAAGCCCTGCGTGGTGAGGTCGTTGATCATGACGGGGACCAGCCCCCAGTGCAGACCGAACATGACCAGGGCCTGGACGAGGCCGCCGAGCAGCGCGCCGCCCAGCAGCGGGCTCAGCGACCACAGCCAGGTGATGCCGCCGGAGATGGCCTGGCTGAGCCAGGTGGAGGCGGGGCCGATGGTGAGCAGCACCAGGGGAACCATGATCGCCAAGGTCAGCAGCGGCATCAGAAGGCTGCGGACCACGTCCGGAAGGATGCGCTGCAGGCCGCGCTCGAGGTAGGACTGCACCCAGACGGCCACCACGATCGGGATGACCGAGGAGGCGTAGCTCATCATGACGACCGGGATGCCGAGGAAGGTCACCGGATCCGGGCTGGAGCCCAGCGCGACGATGCTCGGGTAGACCAGCGCGGCGCCGATGGTCATGGAGATGTACATGTTCGCGCCGAACCGCTTGGCGACCGCGACGGCCAGCAGGATCGGCAGGAAGTAGAAGAAGGCGTCCGCCGCCGCGTTGAGGATCGTGTAGGTCGTGCTCGCCGGATCGAGCCAGCCGATCTGGGTCAGCACCACCAGCAGCGCCTTGAACAGACCGGTCGAGGCCAGCGGCCAGATCACCGGCGCGAAGATGGAGGAGATCAGCTCCATCGTCCGGCTGGCGAGGTTGCCCTTCTCGGCCGGCTCGTCGGCCGGGGCCTCCGTCCCGGTGACGCCGAGCGCCTCGTACACGCGGGCCACGTTGTTGCCGATCACCACCTGCAATTCGCCGGAGGCGTCCACCACCGACAGCACCCCGGGCAGCGACTGCAGCCGTTCGCGGTCGGCCGCCGCCCGGTCGCGCAGCTGGAACCGCAACCTGGTGGCGCAGTGGTTCACCGTCCGCACATTGCCTGCTCCGCCTACGGCTTCGGTGATCTCCCGACCCAAAGCCCCCCACTCGACACCAGCCATGACGCCTCCTCACGTCCTGGCCCGGAAAATGAAAAAGACCTGGACGCCGCAGCGACCAGATCTTGCCCCGTCCGGGTTACAAACCTTCGAACGGGACCCTAAGCCACCGCCACCGCGTGGTCAAGCACTGCCGCTCCGCTCCGGCTCCCGAATCGTGTGTACGCTTTGTGCATGACACGCACCAATATCGACTTGGATGACGCTCTGGTCGACGAGGCCATGCGCAGATACGACCTTCCGACCAAAAAGGCGGCGGTCGACTTCGCGCTGCGTCGGCTCGTCGGGGTGCCGCTGACCAGGGACTTCCTCCTCGGACTCAAGGGGATCGGCTGGGACGCCGATCTTCGGGCGGTGCGCGGGGACGATGACCCGTGGGCAGAGAAGTGATCCTGGTCGACACGTCCGCCTGGGTCGAATACCTCCGCGGGACGGCCGATCCGGTCGCTGAGCAGTTGACCGAACTCATCTCACAGGATGCCGAACTGGTGACCACCGAGCCGGTGATCATGGAGCTGCTGGCGGGTGCCACGACCCCAAAGCTGGAAGAGAGCATTGGGACGCTCGTGGACGGACTCCCGCTGGTCAGCGTGGACTCCCGGCTCGACTACCGGGCGGCCGCGCGCTTGTACGTCGCCTCCCGGCAGAACGGCCACCCCATTCGCAGCCTCGTCGACTGCCTCATCGCCTCAGTCGCCATCCGGCGATCGGTCGCCCTGCTCCACCGCGACCGGGACTTCGACTACCTGGCCGAGATCAGTCCGCTGACGCTGATTCGCCCCTGAACCCTCCATCCGCCAACCTCTAGCTCGGAGTTTGCCTACCGAACTCGGTGCACAAACTCCGACCCAACGGTCTGGAGTGGGTCACGAGGGACGGCGCGTCAGCGGCGTCCGGAATAAAAGGCGCCCAGGAACTCCGTCCTGAAGGCTTCGAAGTCGCCGGTCTCGATGCTCTTGCGGATGTCGTCGACCAGGCGGACGGTGAAGCGCTCGTTGTGGAT
>CAZLWS010000226.1:0-3518 GCA_964563205.1 uncultured Propionibacteriaceae bacterium
CTCGGCCAACGCGGGGTGGTGTCGACGGCGTCCTACGAGGCGCGGCCGTTCGGGGCGCACTCGGCGATGCCCATGCACGAGGCCCGGCGGCGCTGCCCGCACGCCGCCTTCTTGGCCGGACGGTTCGGCGCCTACCGGGCGGCCAGCAGTGTCGTGATGGGGCTGCTGCGCGAAGTCTCACCGGCTGTAGAGGCATTGAGCCTGGACGAGGCCTTCGTCGACGTGGCCGCAGGCCCGGCCCGCTCGCTGGCCGACTCCGACCTGATCGCGCTAGCCCAAGAGTTGCGAACGCAGGTGCGCGAACAGACCGGCGGGCTCACCGCGTCCGTAGGGCTGGGGACGTCCAAGTTCATCGCCAAAGTTGCCACCGAGCTTGCCAAGCCGGACGGAGTGCATCTGGTCACCCCCGGCACGGAGGTCGCCACCATCGCGCCGCTGCCCGCGCGGGCGATCCCCGGGGTCGGCCCGGCGACCATGGAGCGACTGGCTCGGCTCGGGGTGAAGCTGGTGAGCGACCTGCAGGAGTTGTCGGAGGCGGAACTCGTCCGGGCGCTGGGACGCTCGGCGGGGGAGAGCCTGTTCCAGCTGGCCCACGGACGCGACGACCGCGCGGTCGAGCCCGACCGGGAGACCAAGTCGATCTCCGTGGAGGACACCTTCGCCACCGACATCTCCGACCCGGCTGCGCTCGCCTCGATTCTGGACGGTCAGGCCGCCCAGGTCGCCGGCCGCCTCGCCAAGGCCGGCCTGTTCGCCCGGACGGTGACCCTCAAGCTGCGCTGGCCCGACTTCTCGTCCGTCACCCGCTCGCGCACCCTGCTGGGGGCCACCGACCGGGTGGAGGTCATCCGCCAGGTCGCCCGCGAACTGCTCGCCGGGGTCGACACCAGCGCCGGCGCCCGGCTGGCCGGGGTGGGCGTCTCGGGCCTGGTGGGCGTCGCGCAAGAAGCGCTGTTCGACCTGGCCGACCGCTCTATTGACGTAGAGGAGCGGGTCGCGCCGGAGCCGGCCGGCCGGCAGGGCCACAGCTGGCAGCCCGGCGCGGACATCGTCCATGACGAGTTTGGGCCCGGCTGGGTCTGGGGGAGCGGGCATGGCGTGATCACCGTCCGCTTCGAGACCGCCGAGACCGGACCTGGCCCCGTCCGCAGCTTCGCCCTGGACGACCCCGCTCTGAGCTCGGGTTAGCCAGGCTGCTTCCGCCGCCGATTTCTTACCTCGGCGTGATCTGCGCTAGAGTCATTCCTCGCGCGCCGCTAGCTCAACTGGCAGAGCAGCTGGCTCTTAACTAGCGGGTTCGGGGTTCGAGTCCCTGGCGGCGCACGGCGGGCCTCTCGCGAGGATATTCAGCGAGAGGCCCGTGACAATTCCGGCCCGGAGTCAGCGCCGCGTGATCGAGCGGACGACCGCGAAGAAGGCCACCGCCCCGGCCACCGCTGCGCCCACCAGCGCCACCCGGGTGACGTTCAGCGAGCCGTCCTTGGCGATGAACTGGGCCTTCACCTCGTGGACCTGCTGGGTGACGACGCCGCGAACGTCGGCCACCGCGCGATGCGCGATCGCCCGCGGGTGCACCTGGTTGACCAGGCTCGCGATGTTCTGCGCAAGTCGATCCCGGGCCGCGTCGAGTTCGGCCTCGATCTCGGCCCGAGTGCGGGTCGCCTCAGCCATGGGATCCTCCAATCCAGGTGCCTGCGGCAACCCTATTCCCCCAACCGGCACCTTCGCTGCCCCGCGACCGGCATTGCCTCCGAACCCGCCCGGGTTCGCCCTTCCGCAAGCACTAAGGTTGACCCCATGGCCAAACTGACACCTGGAGACATCGCGCCCGCCTTCACCCTGCCGGATGCCGACGGGCAGCCGGTCTCGCTCGCCGACTACGCCGGCGGCCGGGTGATCGTCTACTTCTTCCCTGCCGCGATGACCCCCGGTTGCACCATCCAGGCGGTCGACTTCGACGGCGCGCTGAGCGATCTGGCCAAGGCCGGCTACCAGGTGGTCGGGATTTCTCCCGATTCTTCGGCAAAGCTTGCCCAGTTCCGGGAGCACTCCGGCCTCGGTTTCCCGCTGCTGGCCGACCCCGACAAGGTCGTGCTCAAGGAGTACGGCGCCTTCGGCGCCAAGATGCTCTACGGCAAGCAGATCGAAGGCGTCATCCGCTCCACCTTCGTGGTCGACGTGGACGCCGCGGGCGTCGGAACGGTCGCGGTCGCGCAGTACAACGTCCGCGCCACGGGGCACGTCGCCAAGCTGCGCCGCGAGCTTGGCTTCTGAGCAGCCGGAGGCCAGGATCATGGATCTCCGGCGCCTGACCACCGCGACCCGCGCGGGGCTCCCGGTCGTCCTGTCACCGCTGACCGCCGCCGACGCCGAACGCGTCTGTGAACTGGTGCAGGATCCCGAGATCCCGCGCTGGACGACGGTTCCCAGCCCGTACTCCCTGGCGGACGCCGAGCGCTTCGTCAATGAGTTCGCCGCAACCGCCTGGCGGCAGCTCGCCAACGGCACGTACACCACGGAAAGGGGCGGCCCGGAGGTGGTCTGGGGCGTCCGGATAGGCGATGACTCGCCGCTGGCCGGCCTGCACGGCAGCATCGGCCTGCGCTCGGCCGGCGACGGCGCCGTCGAGATCGGCTGGTGGCTGGGGGCCGAGGCTCGGGGCCTCGGGTTGATGCGGGCGGCCGTCGCCCGGCTGGTCGCCCTGGCGTTCTCAGCCGATGCGCCGTTCCAGGCCACCGCCGTCCACTGGCACGCTTTCATCGGCAACCGGGCTTCGGCCGTGATCGCGCAGCGCACTGGCTTCCGCTACACCGGCATCGAGGAGAAGTTCGACCGGCCGCACTGGTCGGCGATCATCCACCCCGGCGACCCGATCGCCCCGCGCGACGACTGGCCCGACCTCGGCGATTGAGCTTGGGTGCCGGAGAAGGGACTTGAACCCTCACGCCCGAAGGCACAGGAACCTAAATCCTGCGTGTCTGCCAATTCCACCACTCCGGCTGATATTGCCCGGCGAGTCTACCGGGACCCGGGAGGGGAGTGACGACACCTGGGCATTGCTCAGGTCCGGCGGCCTCCCATGTTCTGGCGAGCCAGCCGGCGGGAGACCGGGGTGCCGCCCTCGCAATCAGGCCGCCGGTGCGTCAGACGGTGGATATGCCAGTCGGTGGCGCGGCACGAGCGTCCGCTGCGCGACGAGTTGGTGGTTGTGGGACCTCCAGGCGAGCTCAGAGCAGCCAATTCGTAGCGCACGGGCATCGCCGGCCTGTCTCTCCAGCCCAAAACCGCTAAGCCGTAGCGCGCCGGCTCCGCCATGCGCGACCTCGGGAGCCGGCGTGGCCGTGTTGGCCACCCGGTTGACGACAAGCGCGGACGCGCCAGCTCTCACGGGCGTGACGACTACAGCCCGAGCTTGCGGGCAACTCGGTCGACGACCAGCGCTGGAGTCCACCAGATCTCTCGACCGCTCCAGCGGACGAAGCTGTGTTGGAGATCCTCCAGTTCCTGCTGGCGGTCCT
>CAZLWS010000227.1:0-3501 GCA_964563205.1 uncultured Propionibacteriaceae bacterium
ATCGCCGCCACCGGCGACGACAAGGCCAACCTGGTGCACTCGCTGCTGGCCAAGACCGAGTTCGGCGTGCCGCGAACGGTCGGCCGCATCAACCACCCGTCCAACGAGTGGCTCTTCGACGAGCAGTGGGGCGTCGACGTCGCAGTCTCGACACCCCGGCTGATCTGCGCTTTGGTCGAGGAGGCGGTCACGGTCGGCGACCTGGTGCGCCTGATGAGCTTCCGCGGCGGCCGGACGAACCTGGTGGAGATGACCCTGCCGGCGGATTCGCCGCGGGTCGGCGGCCGGGTGGCCGATCTCGACCTGCCCGGGGACGCCGTGCTGGTCGCGATCATCCGCGACGGCGACGCCCGCGCCCCCGAGAAGGACGCCGCGCTGGAGGCCAACGACGAACTGCTGTTCGTGGCCGGCGGCGGAGCCGAGGCCGACCTGGCCCACTACCTGGCCCCCAAGCCCCCGAAGCCGGTCAGCCCCTAGGCCGGTGCGATCAGGCTGTAGCGCGGGTTGTACATGCGGCGCTCGCCGTCCACCACCAGGACGCGGCCCTCGACGTTCATCTCCCGCCCGGCTGTGACGCCCGGGATCTCGCGCCGGCCCATCCAGATCACCGTGATCGCCTCGGAGCCGTCGCTGAAGGTGGCCTCGACCCAGGGGGTGCCGCCGCGGGGCTCCATGGTGAGCGCGGTCACGAACCCGCGTAGCAGGACCCGCTCGCGGTCCTTGGCGGCGCTGATCCGGGTGGCGCCGGATTCCTCGACCTTCTTCTGCCGTTCCTGCGCGACCTGTTCCTCGTTGGACGCGCCCCAGCGGCGCAGCGCTCGCAGCAGTGGATTCGCCACCGGTCCAGCCTTCCGGTTCAGCCCTAGCTCTGCTTGGGCAGGTCCATGGTAAGCAGGTCGCCCGGCACCATGGGCTTGGTTCCCCGACGAACGACCAGATTGCGGAAGAATTCCACGAACGGGCGGGCTTTCGCGTCGCCGTCCGGCAGCGCCGCCTCGCCCAGCAGGGTGCCCCGCAGCAGCCAGCGCGGGCCTTCGGCGAACCACACCCGGGAGACGTGGAACAGCTGCTCCCCGTTGGGGCCGGTCTGCGGCAAGATGCGCCGCAGCTCCGGGCCGAACGGGCCGGCGGCCACCTCGGCGCTGCCGCCGGCGGCCTGGGCCTGCTCGGCAAGCTCCTCCTGCTGCTCGGCGGCGAGGCCGCCGCTGGCCGGGGCGGCGAAGAGCGTCACCTCGATGCCCGACTTCCGCCAGACGCCGGTGACCGCCTGCACCTGCTTGGTCGCCTCCTGCACCTGCAGCTGCAGGTTGAGGCCTGGCCACGGGGTGAGGATCAGGGTGCCCAAGTCGATGCGCTGCACCTCGTCGTCGCCGAGTTCGACCTCGTCGATGTCGAACGGGCCGTCCTCGCGGTCGTCGAAGGAGACCAGGTCCAAACCCTCGTCGGCGAGCGCCTCCTCGTCGAGTTCCTCGGCGTCGAACTCCACCGACTCCTCAGTCTCGTCGAGGACGGTCTCGTCCGGCTCGACCGGTTCGTCGGGGGTCGCTGCGCGACGGTTTCTCCCAAACATCACTCTGCCTTCTTCTGGGGGTCCTGCTGTTCTGACTGCCATTGCCGGATGCCGCCGGTCGACCCGTGGCCGCCCGCCCCGCGGGTGCTGGGCGGCAGCTCGCCGGCCAGGACGAAGCTCGCCTGCCCGACCCGCTGGAAGACCAGTTGCGCGATCAGGTCTCCCCTGCTGAGCCGCACCTCGTGACGGGTGTCGGTGTTCAGCAGGCAGACCATGACCTCGCCCCGGTAGCCGGCGTCGACGGTGCCCGGCGCGTTGACGATGGTGAGCCCGTGCCGGGCGGCCAGGCCGGAGCGCGGGTGGACCAGGCCCACCCAGCCGTCGGGGATGGCGAGCGCGACGCCGGTGCGGACCAGCTGTCGCTCCCCCGGCGCGAGGGTGCAGTCCTCGGCAGTGGCCAGGTCGGCGCCGGCGTCCCCGTCGTGGGCGTAGCGCGGCAGCGGCACCGCCGGATCAAGCCGTTGCAGTGCCACCACGAGCTCGTCTGCGGTCACCGCGGCATCCTATCTCGCAGCTCGGTGAGTGCCGCCGCCAGTTCGTCCGGACGCCGGGTGGAGATCAGCCAGTACGGGTGCGGGTCGGCCGGGTCGGCGATCGCCACCTCGACGCTGGTCGGAATGTAGCCGCGCACCACCAGCAGCGCCCGACGGTCGGCGCCGCGCCCGAGCCGATCCCGGGTGTCACTCGCGGAGTGTGCGATCGCCTCGCCCAGGTAGACGGCTTCCAGCCGGTACCGCCCTGCCCGCAGCCCGTCGTCGTCCACCGTGATCGCCGCGCTGCCGTACCAGACCAGGCCCGCCGTCACCAGCGCCGCCGCCAGCCCGCCGCCCACCAGGCTGACCACCGGATCGAGCACGAACCCCACCGCCGTCGCAAAGCTGACCGCGAAGAACAACCCGATCACCCACCAGCTCACCGGAGCCCGGAGCCGTTCGGAATACCGCACCCCGCCAACCTAGCGGAAGAGGACAGCCGCGGCCTGTCGAGGCTCGACTTCGCCCCCTACGATGGGCCTCACCCAAGGAAAGGGGACGCGCCATGGATTCGCGCAAGCTGATGTGGAACGTCTACGCCGGGCTGGTCGGCGCCGCCGCCGCGCTGGTGGTCAACAAGGCCCTCAACGCAGCCTGGAAGGCCGCCACCGGCAACGAGCCTCCGAAGCTGGACGACCCCGACGCCTCAGCCACCCAGGCCGTGATCTGGGCCGCAGCAAGCGCCGCCGGCGTGGCCATCGCCACCATCGCCGTCAACCGCTTCGCCGCCACCTCCTGGGAACGCGCCCTCGGCACGCCCGCGCCCGGGCGCGGTTGAACCTCCTAGCAGCAATAGGACGATCGGAGTCTCCAGAAGCACTTCGTGTGGGCTCTCACGATCCAGCAAGTGATCTGCCTGTCCGCTGTTCCCAACAGCGCTTATCCGATCCGACGATCAAGCCTCACGGATCCCGGACGGACCAGAAGCGCGTCCACCGTATCCTCCAGAGAACCGCCCAGCCTGCCGAACTCAGCGTCGTAGCCACCCCACACCGAGCCGCCTTCATCGACCAGCAGGGTCATGTGGGAGTAGCCGCCGAACGGCACGAGGCCGACGCCGGCTTCCGCCTCGTATGCACGGCACCAGTCGAGGTCCGCCCATGCCGCCGCCCGCGTGCCATCGATCCAGAGTCCACGCGCAGCATCCGCCGAAGTCACATCTAGGCCTGTGTACTCCCGCAGAAGCTGGACAGTCGCGTCCGTGACCCAATAGCCGGCGATCATGAGCGCCTGAACGGACAAGTCGACCTCGATCGCTCGGCCGGGATACCAGCCGGCCACCCTGAGCAGCGCCCTAGCGTTCATCACTTTCCGCCGCCTGTATCTCTAGTGGAGTGCCTCATCGCCACTGACCGCCCCGCTGGCAACGAGCCGCTATGGCCCTTGACAGCCCGGTTC
>CAZLWS010000228.1:0-3461 GCA_964563205.1 uncultured Propionibacteriaceae bacterium
CCTACGATCCCGACGTGCTGCCGCTGTGGGTGGCCGAGATGGACGTGGCGATGCACCCGGCGGTCATCGAGGCACTGGCCACGGCAGCCGAGCGGGGCGACACCGGCTACCCCTACGGACGCGGCTACGCCGAGGCGTTCGCGGCGATGGCTTCCTCGGTGTGGGGGCTGGAGCTGGATGCCGACCGGCAGATCAAGCAGGGCGGCGACGTGATGAACAGCATCCTCGCCGTGCTGTCGGTGACCACCCAGCCCGGCGACGCCGTGGTGATCAACCCGCCGATCTACCCGCCCTTCCGGCAGGTCGTCACCGGCTACGGACGCCGGCTGGTCGAGGTGCCGCTCAACGACGCCGACCGGCTCGACCTGCCCGCGCTGGAAGCCGCGCTCGCCGAGCGTCCGGCCGCCTACCTGCTGTGCTCCCCGCACAACCCGCACGGGACGGTCCACACCGCCGAGGAGCTCACCGCGGTAGCCGGGCTCTGCGTGCAGTACGGCGTCCAGTTGGTGGTGGACGAGATCCACGCCCGGCTCGTCGACCCCGGGGTGCCGTTCGTGTCGGTGCTGGCGGTGCCGGGCGGGGAGCATGCCGTGGTGTCGACGTCCGCCGGCAAGGCCTGGAACCTGGCCGCCTTCAAGGCCGGCCTGATCATCGGCGGCACCGAGACCGGGCCGCTGCTGCGCAAGCTGCCGCCGATGGCCTTGCAGGCGATGGGCCACTGGGGTGCGATCGCCCACACCGCCGCGATGCGCGAGGCTCAGGGCTGGGTGGACGAGGTGTCGTCCGAGATCGCGGCGAACAAGCGGCTGCTCGCCTCCCTGCTCGCGGAGCACCTGCCCGGCGCGGTCTATCGCCCGGGTGAGGGCACCTACCTGGCCTGGGTCGACTGCTCGGCCCTGGGCCTGGACGACCCCGCCCGCGCCTTCCTGGAGCGCGGCCGGGTCGCCTTCTCGCCCGGTGCGAACTTCTCGCCCGCCCACCGCCAGTGGGTCCGGATCAACCTCGCCGCCAGTCCCGAGCTCATCACCGAAGCCGTCTCCCGCATGAAGGCGACCCTGGCCTGAGAGTTCGGCTTCGGGTGGGTGGTGATTGCGTTGTGAGATCCCGGGTCTTCGCCCGGGATGACGAAAGGGAGTTGCCGGGTTGTCTCGCGATTGAGCCGTCTCGCCTTCCCAACCACGTCATCCTTGGCTTGACCCGGGATCTCAGCCGGTCTGCAGCTCGGCGGTGGCGGAGCCGCTGGCGCCGAGGGTGGTGATGCCGATCAGGCTGAGGAAGACCGTTCCCACCCGGGTGGTGGTCCGCACCTCGACCTGACCGGCGCGGAGCACGATGTCGCCCTCCACCTCGTGCTGGGCGAGCACCGCACGGGCGGCGGCGATCGCCTTGCCCAGGTCGGGCTGCCGCCCGGCGAGGCGGGCGGTGGCGGTGGTGTCCACGGCAGCGCGGGCGGCCAGCGCGGCCGCGGCCTGGGCGCGGGTGGCGGCCTGGGCCTGCGCGCCGCCGTCCACGACGAGTCCGCACATCAGAAGCAGGGCGAGCAGGGATGCCGCCACGAAGGTGGAGAGTGCTTGACCGCGTTCGTCACGCATGTAAACCTCCCGGGGTGGGTGGGGCTCCATTGTGCACTGTCGGACCGGGCCGGCAACAGCCCCCCGGTCTGCCCGGCTCGAGTTCGCCGCTGGTCTCCAACAGAAACCGGGTGATTCCGGCCGGCTTCACCTCTCTCGCACAGACCGGGCCTGGATTGCCCGGTTTGTGCGGAGTAGGGGTCGGGGTCGGATTGGCCAGGTCGGATTGGTCCGCTCGGATTGGCCCAGTCGGATCGCGGCACACCCTGCACGGCGGGCAGGGGTTCCCGTTAGGCTGAGGGCGTTGTCTCGACCCCTACCGATTGGATCTGCTCCGATGGTTCAGAAAGTCGCCCTTCTCACCGCCGGCGGTTTCGCGCCCTGCCTGTCGTCCGCCATCGGCGGCCTGATCGAGCGCTACACCCAGCTGGCTCCCGAAGTGGAGATCATCGCCTACAAGAACGGCTACCAGGGCCTGCTCACCGGCGACTACCTGCCGGTCACCCAGGTCGTCCGCGACAACGCGGCCCTGCTGCACAAGTTCGGCGGCTCCCCGATCGGCAACTCCCGGGTGAAGCTCACCAACGCCAAGGACCTGGTCAAGCGCGGCCTGGTCGCCGAGGGTGAGAACCCGCTGAAGGTGGCCGCCGACCGCCTGGTCGCCGACGGCGTCGACGTGCTGCACACCATCGGCGGCGACGACACCAACACCACCGCCGCCGACCTGGCCGCCTACCTCGCCGAGCACGACTACGGCCTCACCGTGGTCGGCCTGCCGAAGACCATCGACAACGACGTCTACCCGATCAAGCAGTCCCTGGGCGCCGACACCGCCGCCGAGATGGGGGCCCGGTTCGCCAAGAACGTCCTCGCCGAGCACAACGCCGGCACCCGCATCCTGATCGTCCACGAAGTCATGGGACGCAACTGCGGCTGGCTCACCGCCGCCACCGCCGAGAAGTACCACAGCTGGATCGGCGAGCAGCAGTGGCTGCCCGAGATCGGGCTGAGCTCCAAGGCCTGGGACGTCCACGCGATCCTGCTGCCGGAGGCCGTCATCGACATCAAGGCCGAGGCCGACCGCCTGCTGCACGTGATGGACGAGGTCGGCTGCGTCAACATCTTCCTCTCCGAGGGCGCCGGCATCGCCGACATCGTCGCCGAGCTGGAGCGCAACGGCGAAGAGGTCGCCCGTGACGCCTTCGGCCATATCCGGCTCGAGCGCATCAACCCGGGTGCCTGGTTCAGCAAGCAGTTCGCCGAGATGCTGGGCGCTGAGAAGGTGCTGGTGCAGAAGTCCGGCTATTACTCCCGGTCCGCCGCCGCCAACGACTTCGACCTGGCGCTGATCAAGTCGATGACCGACCTCGCCGTCGACTCGGCGCTGGCCGGGGAGCCCGGCGTGATCGGCCACGATGAGGACAACGGCGACGTGCTGAGCGTCATCGCCTTCGACCGGATCGCCGGTGGCAAGCCGTTCGACATCACCCAGCAGTGGTACCTCGACCTGCTCGCCGAGATCGGCCAGCCGGCCCCGGTTGCCGCGCCGCCCGCCGAGCACTGAGTTCGCGAGCCGGCGCCCGTCCTCACCGAGGGCGGGCGCTGTGGCGTCTAGCGCTTTCGGAAGAGGACGCGCAGACCGCCGACGATGAGCGCGCCGAGGCCGAGGCCGGTCGCGGCGCCCACGAGGTAGCCGGTCTTGAGGCCGACTCCCATGGACTGCTCGGCGACCTTGGCGGAGACGTACAGCTGACCGGGCTTGGTCTCTGACGGTTCAGAATCCTCGGTGATGATGACCGCCTCCTCGACGTCGGGTTCAGGTTCGGGTTCGGTGGCCAGCCACGCCGCGATGAACAGAATCAGGGTGGCGAAGAGGTTGAGGAAGATCAT
>CAZLWS010000229.1:0-3457 GCA_964563205.1 uncultured Propionibacteriaceae bacterium
GCTCAGAAGCCGATGGCCTTCAACGTCGCCTTGATCGCGTCGGCGGACTTGTGCAGCAGGCCGATCTCGTGGGCGTCCATCGGGAACTCGTAGACGGTCTCGACGCCGTCGCGGGTGACCAGACTGGGCACCGACATGGCGACGCCGGAGATGCCGCGGTAGTCGTCCAGCACCGAGGAGACCGGCAGGATCATCCGCTGGTTGCCCAGCAGCGACTCGACCAGGCTGGCGCCGGCCAGGCCGATCGCGTAGTTGGTCGCGCCCTTGCCCTCGATGATCTCGTAGGCGGCGTGGACGGTGTCATAGGTGATCTTGGCGAGCAGTTCCTCGGTGAAGAGCCGGTTGCCGTTGTCGTCCTTCCAATCCCGGATCGGGATCAGCCCGATGGTCGCGCTGGACCAGATCGGGAACTCGGTGTCGCCGTGCTCGCCGATCATGATCGCGTGGACGTTGCGCTGCTGCACCTTGGCGTGCTGGCCGATCGCCCAGCGCAGCCGGGAGGTGTCCAGGATCGTCCCGGTCGAGAGCACCCGCGACTTGGGCAGCCCGCTGACCTTCTGCGCCACCACGGTGAGCACGTCGCAGGGGTTGGTGACCAGCACCAGGATGGCGTCCGGCGCGACCTCGAGCAGCTTGGGCACCATGTCGGTGAGGATCCCCGCGTTGATGCCGGCGAGGTCGAGGCGGGTCTGGCCCGGCTTCTGCCGCGCGCCGGCGGTGATGATGATGACGTTGGAGTCGCGGGCGACCTCGATGTCCGAGCCGCCCTCCATGACCGAGGTGGGGGTGAACTGGGTGCCGTGGGCGAGATCCTTGACCTCGGCGTCCACCTTCTTGGTGTCGATGTCGTAGAGCGCGATCCGGCGGGCGGAGCCGCGGATCAGGGAGGCGTAGGCGATCGACGAACCGACCGAGCCGGCACCGACGACGGTGAGCTTCGAGGTCTTGGCGGTCTCGGCGGCGGGGCTGGTCATCTGGCTCTTCTCTCCTAGGTCTGGGGGCGGACGCGTGGCCCTTCGCCCGGACTCGATCCGGGATCGGGGAACGTCTCGGGACGAGCCTAACGGGCCGGATCGAAGCGGACCAGAGATCGGGTCAAGTCGGCCAGCCGCTCGGCCCATTCGGGGCCTTCGAGGCCATTTCCGGAGACCAGCGCCTCGATGGCCAGCGCCTCGTAGTACCCCTCCAGCACCCGGACCAACTCACGAGAGGGGATCGCCAGCGTGGCCCCCTGGCGGGCGATCGCAGCCTCGATCGCGGTGATCAGCAGGTCGTTCACGCGCTGCTCGACGGCCTGCAGCGGCTCTCGCAGGGCGGGGTTGCGCAGTGCGTAGAGCCGCATCTCACTGCGCGCCAGCAGCCAGGTCGGGCTGAGCGCCTGGCTGGCCTGGAAGACCAGCATCGCCTGGCGGATCATGGCGTCGGTCGAGCCGGGCTCGACCCGGGCGTCGGGGATCGAATCGACCGCGGCGGCGGCCGAGCGGTGGATCTCGGTGCCCTTGCGCTCGATGGCGGCCAGGACCAGCTCGTCCTTGGAATCGAAGTTGGAATAGAAGGCCCCGCGGGTGAAGCCGGCCCGCTCGCAGATCTCCTCCACCGAGGCGCCCAGCACCCCCTTCTCGGCGAAGAGCGCGACGGCGGCGTCCAGCAACCGGTCCCGGGTGTGGGCCCGGCGGGTGCTCATGGTGGTCGACAAGGTTCCTCCTGACGCCCACAGGATACACAGCCGTATTGGATACAGATGCGTATCGGATACAGTTATGCATCGAACTTTCCGTGGTCGTCTGGACGGAGCAACCGTGTCGGCTTTCCTCTATCGCCTCGGGCGTGCCTGCTACCGGCTGCGCGGCCGGGTGCTCGCCGCCTGGCTGGCCGTGCTGGCGCTCTTCGGCGTCCTCGCCGTCGCGGTCGGCGGCAGCTACGACGACACCTTCTCGATCCCGGGGTCGAGCTCGCAGCTGGCGCTGGAGACGCTCTATGTCACCTTCCCCGAGGCCGCGGACGCCTCGGCCACCGTCGTGGTCGGCGCACCGGCCGGCACCCGCGTCGATTCCCCCGCCAACCAGGCGGCGATCGAGGCGTACCTGGAGCACCTCGAAGCCGAACTTCCCTTCGTCAAGGGAACCCAGTCCCCGTTCAGCGAGTACATCGACGGCTTGATCAGCGCGGACGGCAGCCACGCCCTGGTCCGCGTCCTGGTGGAGGGGACGATCTCGACCTTCACCGACGAGCAGCGCGCCGAACTCGTCGAAGCGGCCCAGGAGCTGACCACCACCCTGCCCGGCTCGACGGTCGCGGTGGGCGGCGACGTCTTCTCGATCCACCTGCCCGAGATCAGCCTGATCGAGGCGCTCGGCGTGGTGGTGGCGCTGATCGTCCTGGTGGTGGTGCTGGGCGGCTTCATCGCGGCGCTGCTGCCGATCGGGGCCGCGCTGACCGGTGTGGGCCTCGGCGTGACAATCGTGATGATCTCGGCCGGCGTCATCTCGATCAGCTCGACCACGCTGATGCTGGTGGTGATGCTCTGCCTGGCGGTCGGCATCGACTACGCCCTGTTCATCCTCTCCCGGCACCGCGACCAGCTCGCCACCGGCCTGGACGTCGAGGAATCCGCCGCCCGCGCCGTCGCCACCGCCGGCTCGGCCGTGGTCTTCGCCGGCGCCACCGTGATCATCGCCCTGGTCGGGCTGAGCATCGCCGGGCTGCCCTTCCTGGGCATCATGGGCGTCTTCACCGCCGTCGGCGTGGGCATCGAGGTGCTGCTGGCGCTGACCCTGCTGCCCGCCCTGATGGGCTTCCTGGGCGAGCGCATGCGGCCCAAGGCGCCGCGGAAGGGCCGCGCCCCCCGCGAACCGGGACGCGCCTCGCGCTGGTGGGTGGGCGTGGTCACCAAGTGGCCGCTGGTCACCGTGCTGATCGTGGTGGTCGGCATGGGCGCGCTGGCCTACCCGGCCAAGGATCTGCAGCTCGCCCTGCCCAACTCCGGACGGGCGGCGCCCGGGGAGCCTGACCGGGTCGCCTTCGACCTGGTCACCCAGGAGTTCGGGATCGGCTTCAACGGACCGCTGGTGATCACCGGCTCCGTCGTCGAGCTGGACGACCCGATCAAGGCGATCGACGGCATCCGCGCCGAGGTCGAGGCGCTGCCGGGGGTTGAGATGGTCGCGGTGGCGGTGCCCAATGCCAACGCCGACACCGCGATGATCCAGGTGATCCCCACCACCGGCCCGGACGACCCGGCCACCGGCGACCTGGTCGACCTGCTGCGCGCCCAGCACCAGCGCTGGGTGGACGAATGGCAGGTCGACACCGCGGTGACCGGCATCACCGCCATCCAGCTCGACGTCAGCACCAAGCTGGGCGACGCGCTGCTGCCCTTCGGCCTCTTCGTGGTCGGGCTGTCGCTGGTGCTGCTGGCGATGGCGTTCCGTTCGATCTGGGTGCCGATCAAGGCCGC
>CAZLWS010000230.1:0-1331 GCA_964563205.1 uncultured Propionibacteriaceae bacterium
GTCCGCGCCTTCGGGATCGGACGGGGGGCCTTCCGTTACGCCGAGCGGCTGGCGGGGCACGATATCGCGCTGCGGCTGCAGTCGGCTTTGCGGCTGGACACCTATGCCGCGCTGGCCCGCACCACCCTGCTCGGCCGCCGCCGCGGCGACCTGCTGACCCGGGTGATCGCCGACGTCGAGTCGATCCAGGATCTGGTGGTGCGGGTGTGGCTGCCGTTCGCCTCCTCGGCGCTGGTGCTGCTAGCGACCGCCGGCGTGCTGAGCATCCTCTCCCCCGGCGCCGCGCTGGTTCTGCTCGCCACCTCGGCGCTGGCGGGCCTCGTCGTCCCCGCCCTGGCCCGCCGGGCCTCGGCCAGGGCGGACGCAGCGATGCTGCCCTTGCGCGGCCGGCTGGCGGAGGCCGTCCATGCCATCGCCCGGACCGCTCCTGACCTCGTCGCCTACGGCGCGGACGGGGCCTGGCTGAAGCGGTTCCAGGAGATCGACGGCGCACTCCGCCGCGCCGCCGACCGGTCGGCGGCAGTGCGCGCGGTGGCGAGCGGCGTCCAGGTGCTGGCGGCCGGGACGGCGGTGATCGCAGCCCTGGTGATCGGCGGCAACCAGGTGGCAGAGGGCACTCTCGCGCCGGTGATGCTCGCGGTGCTGGTGCTGACTCCGCTCGCGCTGCACGAGGCGCTGGCGAACCTGATCGCCTCCGCCCAGACCCACACCCGGGCGCGGGCGGCGCTCGACCGGGTGGGCGAGGTGCTGGACGCCCCGCCGGTCGGCTCTGGTGATCGCACCGACCTCGGCGCGCCGGTCGCGCGGCCGGGCCTGCGGCTGGACGGGCTCGCCGCCGGCTGGCCGGGCAATCCCCCGGTGGTGACCGGGCTGAGCCTCACCGTGGAACCTGGTGAGAAGGTGGCGCTAGTGGGTCCTAGCGGCGTCGGCAAGACCACGGTCGCGGCCACCGTCCTGGGGTTGATCCCGCCGGTGGCCGGCGAGATAGAGGTCGCCGGACGAGTGGGCTACCTCGCCCAGGACGCCCACCTCTTCACCACCACGATCGACGAGAACGTCCGGATCGGGAACCGCGACGCCACCGCCGAGCAGGTGGCCGGCGCGCTGGCCCGGGCCGGCCTCGACCTGAACCCGTCCCGGATCGTTGGAGAGGCCGGCGCCACCCTGTCGGGCGGCGAGGCGCGTCGGGTCGCCCTGGCCCGCATCCTTGTCGGCGACTACCAGGTGCTGATCCTGGACGAGCCCACCGAGCACCTCGACACCGCGACCGCCACCGCGCTCGTCGACGACCTGTGGACGACCAGCGCCGATCGTCCGGTGCTGGTGATCAC
>CAZLWS010000230.1:1431-3411 GCA_964563205.1 uncultured Propionibacteriaceae bacterium
AGGTAGACCAGCAGGGTCACGAAGGTGATCGCGCTGGCGATGACAGCCAGGGGCCGCTCGGCGGTGCCGGCGAAGACCTCGCCCAGCCGGAAGGTGTTCGCGAAGGTGGCGATGATGCCGATCAGGGCGATCAGCATGGTGACGTGCATCGCGTGCCGGCGCAGGTTCGGCTTCCGTGCGATCACCGCACCCACCAGCAACAGCACCCCGAGTCCGCTCGGGATCAGCGCCGTGAAACTGGCCGCACCGGAGGCCACGTAGGAGATCACACCCACAGCAACCAGCACTCCGCCAACAATGAAGGTCAACTTCGTCACGCTCGACACCACTACCTCGCTTTCGCCTCCACCCTAACTGAGGCAGCCCCGCCAGCTGACCGGTGGAACATCTGGCCCTCGTCGGGGGACGGTTTCTGACAAGCCGCAACAGTCCAGCTGGAAGGGTGCGAGGGACCGCCCCACCCCGCCCACCCGATCAGCGACCGGCGCAGTCGGGGCAGGTGCCGAAGATCTCCAGGACATGGCGGGTGACGGAGTAGCCGCTGTCAGCGGCGACCTGACGGATCCACTCCTCCAGCGGGGGCTCGATCTCGATCGCCTTGCCACAGGACTCGCAGACCAGGTGGTGGTGATGGCCGCCCGGCGCGCACACCCGGTAGAGGACGCCGCCGGCGTCCGGGATGGTGTCGGCCCGCCCCTCGGCGGCCAGGGAGGCCAGCTGGCGGTACACGGTGGCGAGCCCCACCGAGGCGCCCGCGGCGACCAGCTGCTGGTGCAGATCCTGAGCGGAGACAAAGCCGGGAGCGGATTCCAGCGCCTGCCAGACCGCGTCCTTCTGTGCGGTCCGGCGGGTTGCCGGGGCTGAGCCCACCATGGTCACTCTCCTCGGGTGGCGTTACCGGGAACCTATATCATGCCCGGAAATTCCGGGGCTAGGATACCCGGCAGTGATCAAGTACCTCGGCAGCAAGCGGACGCTGGTTCCGGCGCTCGGCGACATCGCGGCCGAGTCCGGGGCGTCGTCCGCGGTGGATCTGTTCACCGGGACGACCCGGGTGGCGCAGGAGTTCAAGCGCCGCGGGCTGCGGGTGCTGGCCAACGACCTCGCCGCCTACTCCGAGGTGCTGGCCGACTGCTACATCGGGACGGACGCGAGCCTGGCCGACCTCGACGAGGCCCGCGAGGCCATCGCCGAGCTGAACCGGCTGCCGGGCCGGCGCGGCTACGTCACCCGCACCTTCTGCGAGGAGTCCCGCTACTTCCAGCCCCGCAACGGCGAACGCATCGACGCCATTCGGGACGCCATCGAAGAGCGGTTCGGGGGCTGGCTGCGTCCCGTCCTGCTGACCAGCCTGCTGCTCGCAGCCGACCGGGTGGACTCGACCACCGGCGTCCAGATGGCCTACCTGAAGGAGTGGGCGCCGCGGGCCTCCCGCGACCTCGAACTGCGGCTGCCCGGACTGCTGCCCGGGCCGGGCGCGTCCGCGCGGCGGGACGCCCTCGATCTCGCGCGCGAACTGCCGCGAACCGACCTGATGTACCTCGACCCGCCCTACAACCAGCACCGCTACTTCACGAACTACCACATCTGGGAGACCCTGATCCGGTGGGATGCGCCGGCAACCTACGGCGTGGCGCGCAAGCGGATCGACGCCCAGCAGGACGCGACCAAGAGCGTCTACAACCGCAAGCGCGAGATGCCCGGCGAGCTGCGCCGGCTGCTGGCGGCGATCGACGCCGAACTGGCCGTGGTGTCGTACAACAATGAGTCCTGGGTCACCCCTGAGGAAATGACCACGGCCCTGCACGAGGGCGGCTTCGAGGAGGTCCGCCTGCTCGCCTTCGACCGCCGCCGCTACATCGGCGCCCAGATCGGCATCTACAACCCCGCCGGCCAGAAGGTCGGCCGGGTGGGCCACCTGCGCAACCTGGAGTACCTCTTCCTGGCCGGTCCCCGCGACCTGGTGGACGCCTGCGCCGC
>CAZLWS010000231.1:0-3344 GCA_964563205.1 uncultured Propionibacteriaceae bacterium
CCGCGCAGCAGGCCGGCCCGCGGCCGGGCCTCGTCGCGGTACTTGGTCTGGATCTGGTACAGCGACAGCGGCAGGTCCTTGTACGAGGAGTAGAGGTCCTTCACCATCAGGGTGAACATCTCCTCGTGGGTGGGCCCGAGCAGGTAGTCGCCGGCCTTGCGGTCCTGCAGCCGGAAGAGGTTCGGGCCGTACTCGGTCCAGCGGCCGGTGGCCTCGTAGGGCTCCCGCGGCAGCAGCGCCGGGAAGCGGACCTCCTGGGCGCCGATCGCGTCCATCTCCTCGCGGACGATCTGCTCCACCTTGGCCAGCACCCGCAGCCCCAGCGGCAGCCAGGAGTAGATGCCGGGCGCGACCCGCCGGATGTAGCCGGCCCGCACCAGCAGCTTGTGGCTGGGCAGTTCGGCGTCGGCGGGATCCTCACGCAGGGTGCGGACGAAAAGGCTCGAAAGTCGGGTGATCACCGGGCAAGCGTAGCGAGGCAGTCCCGCTCCTCCCGAATCAGTACAGGATGGTGGCGAACTCGCCGACCTCGGTGAAGCCGACCCGCTGGTAGCAGCGGATGGCGCGGCGGTTGAAGTCGTTGACATACAGCGAGGCGGTGACGTAGTCGGCCAGCACGTACTCGGCGACCGCCGCCATGGCGGGCGCGGCCAGGCCGTGGCCGCGCAGCGCCGGGTCGAGCCACACCCCCTGGATCTGCGCGACCCCGCCGCTGGCGGCGCCGACGTCGCTCTTGAAGAGCACCCGGCCGTCCTCGACGATGCCGAAGGCGCGTCCGGTCTCGACCAGCCAGCGGCAGTAGCTGCGGTAGCCGGCGCCGCCTCCGGAGGCCAGCGGGTCGTTGCCGACCTCCTCGGTGTACATCGCGATGGAGGCTTCCAGGTAGCTGTCGAACTCACCGGTGGAGATCGGGCGCACCCGCCGGTCGGCCTCGATCAGCGGGGCGGTGGACAGGCTCATGACGGGCTGCCGCCGGCGCACCTCGCGCACTTCGCTGTAGCTGCTTCCCCAGCGCCGCGACAGCGCCTCCCACAGCGGCAGCGCCAGCCAGCTGGGCCCGACGATCGACTGGCAGGTGCGGCGGCGTCCGGCGGCTTCGACGAAGGCGGGGATGGCGGAGAGGTCGGGGGCGATGGGCACCAGGTTGGCGCCGATGTGCAGCAGGGCGATCGGACGCTCGGACGGCCAGCCCCACAACACCCCCGGCGCGGCCGGGCTGAGCACGCCGACGTCCACCCGGGAGCCGACGAAGACGGTGGCCACCGGGTCGCCGGCCAGCAGTTCCCGGACCACCGGGGCGTCGGCCACCGTGAGGATCCGGGCCGGCACGGCTCAGCCCACGCTGACCTGAACCGACCCGGATTCGCCCACGGGGGCCTCGGCGGCGAGCCGGTTGGCCTCGGCGATCAGGGTGGCGACGATGTCCGCCTCCGGGACGGTCTTGATGACTTCGCCCTTGACGAAGATCTGACCCTTGCCGTTGCCGGACGCGACCCCGAGGTCGGCCTCACGGGCCTCGCCGGGCCCGTTGACGACGCAGCCCATCACGGCCACCCGCAGCGGCACCTCCATGCCCTCCAGGCCGGCGGTGACCTGCTCGGCCAGGGTGTACACGTCCACCTGGGCACGCCCGCAGGAGGGGCAGGAGACGATCTCCAGGTGCCGGGGCCGCAGGTTGAGCGACTCCAGGATCTTGATGCCGACCTTGACCTCTTCGGCCGGCGGGGCGGAGAGCGAGACCCGGATGGTGTCGCCGATCCCCTTGGCCAGCAGCGCGCCGAAGGCGACCGAGCTCTTGATGGTGCCCTGGAACGCCGGCCCGGCCTCGGTGACGCCGAGGTGCAGCGGGTACTCGCAGGCCTCCGAGAGCTGTTCGTAGGCGCGGACCATGACCACCGGGTCGTGGTGCTTGACGGAGATCTTGAAGTCGCGGAAGCCGTGCTCCTCGAAGAGGCTGGCCTCCCATAGCGCCGACTCGACCAGCGCCTCGGCGGTCGGCGCGCCGTGCTTGGTCAGCAGCCGCTTGTCGAGGGAGCCGGCGTTCACGCCGATCCGGATCGACACCCCGGCGTCGCTGGCTGCGGCCGCGATCTGCTTGACCTGGTCGTCGAAGGCGCGGATGTTGCCCGGGTTCACCCGGACGGCCGCGCAGCCGGCGTCGATCGCCGCGTAGACGTACTTGGGCTGGAAGTGGATGTCGGCGATGACCGGGATCTGCGACTTCTTGGCGATGATGTGCAGCACGTCGGCGTCGTCCTGGCTGGGAACGGCCACCCGGACGATGTCGCAGCCGGTGGCGGTGAGCTCGGCGATCTGCTGCAGGGTGCCGTTGATGTCGGTGGTCTTGGTGGTGGTCATCGACTGCACCGAGACCGGCGCGCCGCCGCCGACGGGCACCTTGCCCACGTTGATCCGCCGGGTCGGACGGCGCGGCGCCAGCACGGGCGCAGGGACGGCGGGCATCCCCAGGTTGACGGTCATCTACTCCTCATTCGTCGCGGCCGGCGCGGGTTCGGCACGCCGGTCAGCCTACCTTCGCCCATGCGGTTCGGACTATCAGAACAGCTGCAGTGGGCTGATGATGTCGGCCAGGATCAGCAGGATGCCGCTCAACAGCAGCAGCCCGCCCACCCCGTAGGCGACCGGCAGCAGCTTGGCGGTGTCGAACGGGCCGGGATCGGTTCGTCCCCGCAGCCGGGCGCCCTTGCGGCGCAGCCACTCCCAGACCGCCCCCAGCATGTGGCCACCGTCCAGCGGGGGCAGCGGAACCAGATTGAACAGCGCCAGGAAGAGGTTGATCGAGCCGAGCAGCGAGGCGAAGGTGACCGCCTTGGCCTGCCAGCCGATGCCGTCCTCGGCGATCACCTGACCCGCGATCTGGCTGGCGCCCAGGATGCTGATCGGACCGTAGATGTCCCGTTGCTGCCCGGTGACCAGTCCGACGGTCAGGTTCCACACCTTCACCGGCAGCTGGACGAGGGCGACCAGGCTCTGGCCGGCCAGCTTGCCCATGTCCACCAGCGCCTCGACCGGGCCGCCCTTGGTGAGGACGAACTCCGGCGACACCCCCAGGAAGCCGGCGGGCACGATCCTCGACGGATCCCAGGTGTCGCGGACGCCGGTGACGACGGTCTTCACCGGGGTGAGGTCGACGCGGGCGCCGTTCCGCTCGACGGCGATCCGGGCCTCACCGTCCAGGTTCGCGCGGATCAGGCCGCTGAGTTGCTCGTAGCCGGTGATGGCGATGCCGTTGAACTCGATCACCGTGTCGCCGTCCATCATCCCGGCCTTCGCGGCGGGGGTCTGCGGGTCGCCGGGCTCGCAGTCGCGCTGGGCGCCGTCGG
>CAZLWS010000232.1:0-3314 GCA_964563205.1 uncultured Propionibacteriaceae bacterium
ACGTTGGTGAACTTCTCCGGCCAGTACTCGGAGAAGTCGGGCAGCACCTTGTCGCGCAGCAGCTGGGAGTGCAGGGCGGCGACGCCGTTCACCTTGCTGCCGGCGACGGTGGCCAGGTAGGCCATCCGGACGGCCCGCTCGGGGTAGTCGGCGATGATCGACATGCGGCGGGCGCGCAGCTCGTCGTCGGGGTAGGTGGCGCGCACCTCGGCGAGGAAGTCGTCGTTGATGCGGTAGATGATCTCCAGGTGACGGGGGAGCAGCCGGCCCAGCAGGTCGACCGGCCACACCTCGAGCGCCTCGGGCAGCAGGGTGTGGCAGGTGTAGGCGAAGCACTGCTTGGTGATCTCCCAGGCGTCCTCCCACTCGAACTTGCGCTCGTCGACCAGGATGCGCATCAGCTCGGGGACGCCGATCACCGGATGGGTGTCGTTGAGCTGGAAGATGATCCGCTCGGGCAGGGTGCGCAGATCCGCGTCCGGGCCGAGGTGGCGATCGATGAAGTCACGCAGCGAGGCGGCGACGAAGAAGTACTGCTGCTGCAGCCGCAGCTCCTTGCCCTGGGGGGTGGAATCCTCCGGGTAGAGCACCTTGGTGATGTTCTCGGCGAAGGTCTGGGCGCGGACGGCCTCGGCGTAGTCGCCGGAGTTGAAGATCGACAGGTCGAAGGCCTTGGTGGCCTGGGCGCTCCACAGCCGCAGCGTGTTCACCCGTCCGTTGAGGTAGCCGGGGACGGTGTAGACGTAGGGGATGGCCAGCACGTTCCAGGCGGGCACCCAGCGGCTGCGCTCGACGCCGTCGGTGTCGGTGTACTGCTCGGTGTGGCCGCCGAAGTCGACCTGCACGGCCGATTCGGGGTGCGGGAACTCCCACGGGCTGCCCAGCGCCAGCCAGGTGTCGGGCTGCTCGACCTGGCGGCCGTCGACGAAGGTCTGCCGGAAGATGCCGTACTCGTAGCGGATGCCGTAGCCGATGCAGGGCACGCTCATGGTGGCCAGCGAGTCGATGAAACAGGCCGCCAGCCGGCCGAGGCCGCCGTTGCCGAGGCCCGGTTCGAGTTCCTGGGCGCGCAGCGTCTCCAGGTCGAGCCCGCAGGAGGCCATCGCCGCTGCGGCGATCTCTTCCAGGTCGGTGGCGAGCAGGGCGTTGTCGAGCTGGCGTCCGAGCAGGTATTCCGCGCTCAGGTAGCCGACCACCTTGACCGGGCTCTGCCGCTGCTTGCGGATGGTCTCCAGCCAGCGCGCCATCAGGTAGGCGCGGACCGTCCGGGCCAGCGCGAGGTACTGGTCGTTGACGCTGGACTGGGAGAGCGATACCCCCTGGCCGGTGTTCAGCTCGTTCAGGAACTGCCGGACGAAGCCGTCCACCGAATGCGGCGGCGCCGTGACCGGTGCCAGGGCGAGCGGGTGGGTGGGCTGGAAGACCGGGCCGAGGTGATGCGCGACGGTATCGGGGGATTCGTCGGCGCGGGCGGGGCCCTCAGGCAGTTCGGTGTCGAGCGTGGAGTATTCAGTCACCGGCTTACGGTAACGACTGGCAGCGGCCGACGCGAAAACGTCTCGCCGGAGGGGAGGAATTTTCAGGTTCCGGTGATATATGCCATGGCGCTGCGGCCCGAGGAAAGTTCAGGTACCTTAACTCCATGGAGCCCGTGACGTCCGCACCCCCGGTGGCAGTCGCGCGGCTGCGCCGCCGGATGCCCTGGTTGTGGGGGCCCGCCTTCGTGGCGGCGATCGCCTACGTCGACCCCGGGAATGTCGCCGCCAACCTGACCGCGGGGGCCCAGTACGGCTACCTGCTGGTCTGGGTGCTGGTGGCGGCGAACGCGGCGGCCGTGCTGGTGCAGTACCTGTCGGCCAAGGCCGGCCTGGTCACCGGACACAGCCTGCCGGAACTGCTCGGCGGCCGGCTGCGGCGCGGGCCGCGGCTGGCCTACTGGGCCCAAGCCGAGCTGGTCGCCGCCGCCACCGACCTGGCCGAGGTGCTGGGCGGGGCGATCGCCCTGCAGATCCTGTTCGGGCTGCCCCTGCTGTGGGGCGGGCTGATCGTCGGCGGGGTGTCGATGCTGCTGCTGGTGATCCAGAACCGGCGCGGCCAGCGTCCCTTCGAGTTCGTGGTGATGGGGCTGCTGCTCGTCATCACCATCGGCTTCATGGCCGGGCTCTTCGTCAGCCCGGTCTCGTGGCCGGACGTCGCGGGCGGCCTGGTGCCGCGGTTCGAGGGCAGCGCCTCGGTGCTGCTGGCGGCCGGCATGCTCGGCGCCACGGTGATGCCGCACGCGATCTACGTCCATTCGGCGCTGGCGCGGGATCGGCACGGGGCTGTGGTGGGCGAGGAGTTGTCGCTAGTGCTGCGGGCCACCCGGTGGGAGGTGGTCGCGTCCATGCTGGTGGCCGGGGCGGTGAACATCGGGATGCTGCTGCTGGCCGCGGCGAGCCTGCCCGGGGTGCCCGGCACCGACTCGATCGAGGGGGCGCATGCCGCGATCACCGCCTCATTGGGGCCGGTGGTGGGGGTGCTCTTCGGCATCGGGCTGCTGGCCTCGGGGCTGGCCTCCACCTCGGTGGGCTGCTACGCGGGGGCCACCATCATGGCCGGGCTGCTGCACGTCCGGATCCCGCTGCTGGTGCGGCGGCTGGTCACGCTGGTGCCGGCGCTGGTCATCCTGGGGCTGGGCGCCGATCCGACCTGGTCGCTGGTGCTGAGCCAGGTGCTGCTCAGCATCGGGATCCCGTTCGCGCTGGCGCCTCTGGTGAAGCTGACCAGCGAGAGTTCGGTGATGGGGGATTATGCCAACTCGCGGCTTCTGCGGGTGACCGCCTGGGTGGTCGTCGCGTTGATCGTGGCGCTGAACCTGGCGCTGATCGTCCTGCAGTTGACGGGTGTCGGGTGACCGAGGTCGACGCGCTGACCCCGGTCGCGCAGGACTATCTGAAGGTGATCTGGGCGGCCACCGAGTGGGGCGAGCCGCCGATCACCACCAAAGGCCTGGCCACCCGGTTCGGCACCACCCAGGCCAATGTCTCCGAGACCGTGCGCCGGCTGGAGGCCCAGGGGCTGGTGGCCTACGAGCCGTACCGTCCGGTGGTGCTGACCGAGCTGGGGGTGCGGCTGGCGATGGCGATGGTGCGTCGCCACCGGCTGATCGAGTGCTTCCTGGCCACCACCCTCGGCTACGGCTGGGACGAGGTGCACGACGAGGCCGAACGCCTGGAGCATGCCGTCTCCGACGACTTCCTGACCCGGATCGACCGTCTGCTGGGTTATCCCTCCTTCGACCCCCATGGGGACCCGATCCCGGGGCCGGACGGGAG
>CAZLWS010000233.1:0-3295 GCA_964563205.1 uncultured Propionibacteriaceae bacterium
CGCGGCCTGGACGTCGACCCCGCCGTGCTGCGCCGCCGGCTCAAGCTCGCCGGGCCGAACTCGGCCACCATCGTCCTCACCCCGACCCCGGAAGGAACGCGCGCGCTGGTCGCCCAGCGGGTATGAGAGCCCGGGTCAGCTGACCTGCCAGGAGTGGGGCGGGACGCCGTCCACGGGTTCGTCGGAGATGTTGAGGCGCAGCTCCAGGCGCTGGTCGTCCCCGGCGAGGTGGATGGTGATCGAGGTGTTCGACACCGCCGAGGTGGTCACGTCGGCGCCGGAGAGCCAGGGGTGACGGCGGCGCAGCGCGATCATGGCGCGGTAGTGGTCGTGCAGGTCGGCGCCGAAGGGCAGCAGGCCCTCCGGTGACTCCGGGAAGGGCGGACGCACGGCGTCGTCGCCGTAGGCGTTCTCCTGCTTCTCCCCGGTGAAGCCCTGCTCGTCGCCGGCGTAGATTGACGGCACCCCGGGCAGCAGCATCAGCAGCGTCACCGCCAGCCGGACGTGCCGCGGGTCGTCCAGCTGGGTGGCGATCCGGGTGACGTCGTGGTTGCTCAGGAAGGTCTGCGGCAGGAAGAGCTTCACCAGCTCGCGGTGGTGTTTGAGGGCCCAGTCGAGGGCGAAGAAGTTGCGGTCCTTCAGCGCCGTCCAGGTCAGGTGCCACAGCTCGTACTGGGTGACCGAGTCGACCCCCGAGCCGGCGACGAACTCCTCGTACGGCCCGTGGATCACCTCGCCCAGCACCCAGACCTCCGGGTGGGCGGCCCGCACCCGGTCGAGGATCGGACGCCAGGCGTCCGCGCCCGCGGCGTAGGCGGCGTCCAGTCGCCAGGCGGAGGCCCCGCGATCCAGCCAGTGGATCATCACGTCGCCCACGTACTGCGCCACCACCGGGTTGGCCAGGTTCAGCTCGACCAGCCGGGGATGGCCCTCGAAGTTCCACGGGTAGCCCTCGTCCGACCACTTGATCCAGTCGCCCTCGGGCGTGCCCGGCCCGGACGCGATCGCGCGCCGGACGATCTCGTGGTCGCGCGCCAGGTGGTTGAACACCCCGTCCAGGCAGAGCCGGACGCCGCGGGCGGTCGCTTGCGCGACCAGCTCGTCGAAGTCGGAGTCGTCGCCCAGCCGCGGGTCGATCCGGTAGTGGTCGAGGGTGTCGTAGCCATGCGACCCGGCGGCGAAGACCGGTGCCAGCAGCAGCCCGTTGGCGCCCAGTTCGACGACGTAGTCGAGCCAGTTCAGCAGCTGCGGCAGCCGGTGGGAGACCTCGCTGACGGCGTTGCGCTCGGCGTCCACGAAGCCGAGCGGATAGACGTGCCACCAGATGACGTCCGCGGACCAATCACTCGCCATTCGCCAGAGTCTAGCGGCGTCCATTTCCGGTGCGGCTGGGCTTTGTGGCCCGATACCTGGCACGATCGACCCACCGGATCCTCCGCACCCCACCTCGGGAGGCCGGCGTCACAAGCACAGAATTGGAGTCGATATGAGTCGCTCAAGGCCAGTGCGGGCGTTCGCCCTCACCACCACCCTGGCCACGACGATGGCACTCGTCCTGACGGGATGCAGCGCCGACGCCCGGGTCGGGCCCATCGAGGAGGCGATTGCGACCTCGGTGACGCAGACGACGCCCCAGTTGATCGGCGTCCTCACCCCGGACGTGTCGAAGGCGGTCTCGGCCGCCGGCGAAGAATCCCGCGTGATGATCCCCATCCTCGCTCCCGACCTGAGCACGGCCACAGCCGAGGTCAACGCCGAGCCGGGTTCCACAGAGCTGTTCCTGACCGCGGCGGCCGCGGCCGAGGCGATCGGCGACACCGGCCGGGTCGCCTGGGAGGACTGGCTGGCCGCCAACAAGGACGCGGTCGGCTACGTCGAGACCTCGATCCCGGTCACCGTCAACGGCAAGGACTCCTCGCTGTGGGTCGAGGTCGACGAGCCTGCGCTGCAGGTCTTCGCCCAGCCGCTGGAGCAGGCCAACCTCGAGCTCTTCGTCCGCGCCGCCGAGGCGACCAAGCAGTGGCAGCGCACCATGGTGGTCGTCCACGCCTGGGACTTCCTGCCGCAGGTGACCGGGCTCTCCCCGGCGTTGGCCGGAAACGCGTCGATCGACCGGGTCGAGCCGGCCGGGGACGGACGTTTCGAGGTCGCCGTCCGTCACCTGGACGCCAAGGCGGCGGTCCTCGACCAGGTCCGGAAGGCGCTGGAGTCGTATGGCACGGGCAAGATCTGGGGCAAGGTCACCCAAGCCGACTTCGAGGCGCGGATGGAGACCGTCACCGACGTCACCGCGGACGAGGTCACCACCAACGCGACAGTGAAGGTGAGCACCACGGACGACCCGGGCATCTACCTGCTCTCGCAATCCCTCGCCGACAACCTCGCCGAGCAGGCCTACCGCTACCGCGTGGAAGCCGAGCCGGGCTCGTTCCCGGCGCCGGAGGATCTCGAGAAGGTGCGCTCCGACGCGATCGCGGAGGCTCTGGCGGAACTCGCCAAGCGGACCATCGAGGAGCAGAAGCGCCCCGGAACCGGACTGCTGGTGAAGGGCAAGTCCGGATCGCAGGTCACCGTCGACGTCGGGAGCGGAGCAGACGTTCACGTCACCTTCTTCAAGTGGGGATCGAAGAAGCCGGCAGTGTCGGCATTCATCCGGAAGGGCAAGAAGCTGATGATGCGACTGCCTCCCGGCAACTACCGCCTTGTCTACGCCACCGGTGACAGCTGGTTCGGAACGAAGCGTTCCTTCGGGCCGACCGGGCGGTATGTGGAGTTCAAGAACAAGGCTGGCACCAAGCCTGCGAAGATCCAGATCAAGCGGAACTGGTGGTACGCCTACTCGTTGATGATGGATCGAGAGCTGCCTGCGGGGCAGGACTCCATTCCTACCGGGACCATCGACAACCCCTTCGAGGAATGAGCCTGCGATGACCGACTGGAGCAACACCGACTACGCCCGTTCCGCGCTGAACGACCCCCGCCTGCCGGCCGCAGAACTGGCCGCGATCGCCGCTGTCCAGCCCTCGCTGTGGCCGCAGGTCGCCGCTCATCCGGCGGCCTACCCAGATCTGCTGCACTGGCTGGCGGGGCAGGGCGTCCCGATCCCGCCGCGGCAGCAGGGTCCCGTGCAGCCAGCGCCCGTTCAGCCCGCGTTCCAACAGCCGCAGCAGTGGGCGTTGCAGCCGCCGCAGGGGCAGCCGCAGCCGGGGCATGCCTTCCCGCAGCACCCAGCGCAGCCCCAGCCGATGCAGCCGCCCGTCCAGGCGCCGCACCTGCAGCCCGCCGCCCAGCCGCA
>CAZLWS010000234.1:0-3280 GCA_964563205.1 uncultured Propionibacteriaceae bacterium
TCGGCCGGGTCGGCCAGGGTCTCGCCGATGGTGATCTCGGGGATGCCCGCGATCGCCACGATGTCGCCCGGGCCCGCCGAATCGGCCGGGACGCGCTCGAGCGCCTTGGTGATCAGCAGCTCGGAGAGCTTCACGGTGCTCACCGAGCCGTCCCGGCGGCACCAGGCGACCTGCTGGCCGCGCTTCAGGGTGCCTTCGACGATGCGGCACAGCGCCAGCCGGCCCAGGTAGGGGGAGGCGTCCAGGTTGGTGACCAGGGCCTGCAGCGGGGCGCCCTCGGTGTAGGTCGGGGCCGGGATGGTGTCCATGATCAGCTGGAAGAGCGGCTCCAGGTTCTCCGAATCCGGCAGGGTGCCGTCCGCCGGCTGCTCCATCGACGCCCGTCCGGCCTTCGCGGCGCAGTAGATGATCGGGAAGTCGAGGTGGTGGGCCTCGTCGTCGTCCAGCAGGTCGAGGAAGAGGGCGTAGACCTCGTCGGTGACCTCGGCGATCCGGGCGTCCGGACGGTCGACCTTGTTGATCACCACGATGATCGGCAGGTTCTTGGCCAGCGCCTTGCGCAGCACGAACCGGGTCTGGGGCAGGGGGCCTTCAGACGCGTCCACCAGCAGGAGCACGCCGTCGACCATCTCCAGGCCGCGCTCGACCTCGCCGCCGAAGTCGGCGTGGCCAGGGGTGTCGATGATGTTGATGGTCATCGTCGAGCCGTCGGCTTGCACGTGGTCCACGGCCGTGTTCTTGGCCAGGATGGTGATGCCCTTCTCCCGCTCCAGATCCATCGAGTCCATCACGCGCTTCTCGACGTCCTGGTTGGCACGGAAGGCGCCGGACTGCCACAGCATGGCGTCCACCAGGGTGGTCTTGCCGTGGTCGACGTGGGCGATGATCGCGACATTGCGCAGGTCAGCGCGAATAGACATGCGGGCTCCGGGTTCTATAGACAAGCTTGCCGATTTTACAGTGCGGACGGACGGACGCCCGACGCCGCCCATCCCACCGGCGTCAACCACCGAAATCGGGGGCCTCCGGCGGCCCGGCAAGGGGTGCTAGCGTTCGTGCTGCCGGAAGGAGTTGCGGATGGGCGTCTGGGAGTTCATCGACTCGGTCGGCCGGGCCTTGCGGGGAGTGTGGGCGCTGGACGCCGAGAACACCCGCTGGCTGGCCGACGACGCGAACGCCTCCTGGATCGCGATCACCATCGCCCTCCTGGCCGGCGCCTCCACCCTGCTGGGCAACAGCGTGGTGTTGTTCCTGAACCAGGTGCGCGGGGTGCGGTTCGGGCTCAGCCTGGCGTTCAACGGCGTCGGCTTCCTCGTGCTGTACACCGTGCAGGCGCTGATCATCGCGCTGGTCGCCTACCTGGTCACCGGTCAGGCCCCCGACATCGGCCGATCCACCTGGGCGGTCTTGCTTGCCACCGCGCCGCTGGTGTTCGGCTTCTTCGAGTTCATCCCGTACCTCGGCCCGGGCATCGCGCGCATCCTGCAGGCCTGGGGGCTGATCGCGCTGTGGGTGATCGTCGAGGTCCGTTACCAGGTCAGCCACTGGACGGCGCTGCTGATCATCGCGGTCGGCTGGGCCGCGATGCAGCTGGTCTCCTGGCTGCTCGCCCGTCCGATCGCGGCGCTGGGACGGACGGTCTGGCGGCTCACCACGGGCCTGCCCACCATGATCACCGCGAGCGATCTGCTGGCCGGCCACATGTTCAGCCCGGTCGAGGTCGACCTCGGCCTGCCGCAGGAGCGTGCCTCATGATCGGGTACCTCCTCCTCGCCATCGGGGTGGTCATCTTCCTGGCGCTGCTGTACGGCCCGCTGGAGTCGCTGGGCTGGTGGCGCGCGAAGGGCGCCGAGGAGGTGCCGGACGAGGCGCGGAAGCTCCTCGCGCAGGCCCCGGCCGGCGACAAGCCGGCCTACGAGCACTACGTGATCTACCTCTCCGGCATCGGCGCCATCGACCCGACCAGCATCCCGAAAGAGGAGATCCCGCTCCCCGAGGAGCTGGCGCGGCGGCTGCCGACCTTCTGCGTCGCCCGCGACGTCTTCCCGTACTCGGTCGACAACAACGGGCTCACCGCGCAGCGGGTGCTGGCCGGCCTATGGCGCCAGGTGGCGAAGCTGCGGATCGCCAAGCCGGAGAGCATGCTCACCCTGCTGGTGAACGCCCGGAACGCGATTCAGGTGCTGGTGTGCGCCGACCGCCGGTACGGCCCCACCTACAACATCGGCACCGCGCGAGAGGTGATCCGGTGCCTGCGCCGCCACGGCTACCCGTTCGGCAGCGGCGTCCCGGTGACCCTGCTCGGTTGGAGCGGCGGCGCGCAGATCTCCCTCGGCGCCGCCAACTACCTGAGCATGGTCGACCTCCCGTTGCGGGTGATCTCGCTGGGCGGCGTCTTCTCCGACGACACCGGGCTCGACCGGCTGCAGCACTTCACCCACCTGCGCGGCAGCAAGGACCCGCTGGAACGCCTCGGCCGGATCATCTTCCCCGGACGCTGGCCCTGGGCCGTCGGCTCACCCTGGACGCGGGCCAGGGACGACGGACGCTCGGAGGTCATCGTGCTCGGCCCTATGGTGCACACCAACGCCAAGAACTACTTCGACCACGACACCATCGCCCCGGACGGCCGCAGCTACTTCGAGGTGACCGCCGACGCCATCGAGGCCATCCTCACCGGCCAGCCCGTCAAGGTAGTCGAGGAAGCCGGCCCCTCGGCCGACTGACCCTCACTCCGTCATCCCCGCGCAGGCGGGGATCTCGGTGGGACGTGCTGCGGGATTCCCGCCTTCGCGGGAATGACAGATTTGCGTGGCGGGGAATGGCGAACTGGGTTGCCATCCAAGGGTTCAATCCGGGACGTCCCACCTGGGGCGGGTAGCCCGCACCCCTTAGGCTTGCGGCGTGACGCAGTGGTTCACCGAGACCTTCCGGGCAGAGTTCGACAAACAGGCCGAGCAGCTGGGACGCATCAACCTGGCCATCTTCGGCAAAACCGGGGTCGGCAAGTCCACCCTGGTGAACGCGATCTTCGGCGAGCCGGTGGCCGCCACGGGGATCGGGGCGCCGGTGACCATGGGCTCGCACGTCTACCTCGACAAGCGGGGCAGCCTCGGCGTGATCGACACCCGCGGCCTGGAGATCGGCAAGGACGACGCCGAGATCATCAAGGAGGTCACCAAGGCGGTCAAGGAGAGCCGCGGCAAGCCGATCGACGAGCAGGTGCACGTCGCCTGGTACTGCGTCCGCGGCATGGACCGCCGTTTCGAGGAGGTCGAGG
>CAZLWS010000235.1:0-3257 GCA_964563205.1 uncultured Propionibacteriaceae bacterium
CTCTCGGCCGCCGAACGCGCCGCCGGGGCGGGAGCCGGCGCTGCGGGGGCCGGCGGCGGCGGTGGCGGGGGCGGAGGCGGCGGCACCGGCTGCGGTGGCTGGCTTGCCTGCTGGTACTGCGGGGCCTGGTACGGCGGCTGCCCGATCGGGCCGCCAGGCGGATAGCCCGGACCGGCCTGATAGGGCGGCTGCGGGATCGGCACGACCGGCGGATACGCCGGCGGGACGGGCTGCTGGTATGGCGGCTGCGCGGCCGGACCACCCTGCGGATAGGCCGGGCCACCCTGCGGGTAGGGGGCCGCGCCCGCTGGCAGGTAGGGTCCCGGAGCCGCCGGCTGATAGGGCGGCTGCCCCACCGGCGCGGGCGGCGGGTAGCCGGACGGCGCCTGCTGGTAGGACGGGTTCGGCGCCGGCGGGTGTTGCGGGAGCGGCATGGCGGGCACCGGCGGAATCGGCGCCGAGACCTCGACGTGCTCCACCGGCGCCTCGACCTCCTCGGCCACCGGCTCCTCAACCAGATCCGCCACCGGCGAGTCAGCGATCTCGTCTTCGTGCGGTTCGGCGACCTCGAACACGGCGTCCGTCTCGACCACCGTTTCGGAGAACTCGACGGTCGGCTCGGCCACCGTTTCCGGCTCCACGACGGGTGCTGGCTCGATGACGACCGGCCCGGCCTCGAGTTCGGCGTCCGGCTCAGCTTCTATCTCAGGCGCGGCGACCAGTTCGGCAACCGGTTCGGCGGCCGTCAGCTCCGCCAGCGGCTCGGGAGCCAGGTCCTGCGGCTCCGAAGCCTCGAGGTCGGCGTCCGCGACCTCGGCGACTCCCGGGAGTTCGATGCCGAGCCGTTCTGCCAGCACCTGGGCCGCCCACTCGTCCGTGGAGACTCCCGCGACCAGCGCTGCGCGCCGCAACGCCTGGGAGAGTTCGCCGTCCAGCGACAGCGTCAAACGTTCCTCATCTGCCATGGGCCGATCTTTGCGCACCGAGGCCCGCTTCACCAGAGTCTCTCGTCACGGTTCTTCGGCATCTCGGACGAGAAGGCGAACAACCGCATCAGGAGACGCGACTCCAGGCCGTGGAGAACGGCAAAGCGCCGCCCACCCGGGGGTGGGACGGCGCTTTGAACCTGGGGCTCAGGCCTTCGTGTCCTCGGCGGCCTCAGCAGCCTCGGCGACCGCCTCGTCGGCGGCCTCCTCGACCTCAGCCACCTCGACGGCTTCGGGGGCGTCCTCGACGACCTCGGCAGCCTCCTCGGCCGGGGCGGCCTCAGCGGCCTTCTCCTCAGCCTTCTTCGCCTTCTTCGGCTCGGCCTTCTTCGCCGGCTCCGCCTTCTTGGCGGCGCCCTTGCTCTTGGCCTTCCGGGATTCCTCGACCGACTCGGTGACGATCTCGATCACGGCCATCGGGGCGTTGTCGCCCTTGCGGGGGCCGATCTTGGTGATCCGGGTGTAGCCGCCCTCGCGGTCGGCCAGCTTCGGGGCGATCTCGGTGAAGAGGACGTGCACCACGCCCTTGTCGGTCACCGTCTGCAGCACCAGCCGGCGGTTATGAAGGTCACCGCGCTTGGCCTTGCTGATCAGCCGCTCGGCCAGCGGCTGAACCCGCTTGGCCTTGGCCTCGGTCGTGGTGATCTTCCCGTGCTCGAAGAGCTGGGTGGCCAGGTTGGCCAGGATGATCCGCTGGTGGGCCGGGCTGCCGCCGAAACGGGGGCCCTTGGTGGGCTTTGGCATTGTCGTTCTCCTGTGTGGCGGTGATCGATCAGTACTGATCGTCGAAGTCGTCGGCGGCGTCGTACTGGCTCAGAGCGGCCAGCGGGTCGAAGCCGGGGGCGCTGTCCTTCAGCGACAGCCCCATCTCGTGCAGCCGCAGCTTGACCTCCTCGATCGACTTGGAGCCGAAGTTGCGGATGTCGAGCAGATCCTGCTCCGAACGCGAGACCAGCTCAGACACGGTGTGGATGCCCTCGCGCTTGAGGCAGTTGTAGCTGCGCATGGTGAGCTTGAGCTCCTCGACCGGCAGGGCCAGGTCGGCAGCCAACTGCTCGTCCACCGGGGACGGGCCGATCTCGATGCCTTCGGCGTCCACATTCAGCTCACGAGCCAGGCCGAACAGCTCGACCAGGGTCTTACCCGCCGACGCCATCGCGTCGCGCGGCGAGATGGACGGCTTGGTCTCGACGTCGACGATCAAGCTGTCGAAGTCGGTGCGCTGCTCGACGCGGGTGGCCTCCACCTTGTAGGTGACCTTGAGCACCGGGCTGTACAGCGAGTCGACCGGGATCCGGCCGATCTCGGCGTCGATGGACTTGTTCTGGGACGCCGACACGTAGCCGCGGCCGCGCTCGACGACCAGCTCCATCTCGATCCGGCCGTCCTCGTTGAGGGTGGCGATGTGCAGATCCGGGTTGTGGATCTCCACCCCGGCCGGCGGGGTGATGTCGGCGGCGGTCACGTCGCCAGCACCGGTCTTGCGCAGGTACATGACCACCGGCTCGTCCTCCTCGGACGAGAGCATCAGGCCCTTGAGGTTGAGGATGATCTCGGTGAGGTCCTCGACGACGCCCTCGATGGTGGAGAACTCGTGCTGGGAGCCCTCGACCTTGATGCTGGTCACGGCCGCGCCCGGAATGGACGACAGCAGCGTGCGCCGCAGCGAGTTGCCGAGGGTGTAGCCGACACCCGGCTCCAGGGGCTCCACGACGAAGCGGGAGCGGTAGTCGTCGACGACCTCTTCGGTCAGGGTCGGACGCTGTGCGATGAGCATGGAGTTGTGGTTCCTTTCCTGCCGACCGCTATATGACGGCAGTCATGGCGACCGCCCGGGTCGGTCCCGGGCGGGTTTCGGGGACGCCGGCGAACCGGCGTCCCCGAGGAGGCTTACTTGGAGTAGAGCTCGACGATCAGCTGTTCCTGGACGTCGATCGTGATCTGCTCGCGGACCGGCAGCTGGTGCACCAGGATGCGGCCCTTGTTCGGGCGGACGGTCAGCCAGCCCGGCACGGAACGCTCGTGATGGGTCTCACGGGCGATCACGAACGGCAGCGTGTTCAGCGACTTCGGGGCGACGTCGATGATGTCGTACGGGCTCACCCGGTAGGACGGGATGTTGACCTTCTTGCCGTTGACCAGGAAGTGGCCGTGGACGACCAGCTGGCGGGCCTGCCGGCGGGTGTTGGCCAGGCCGGCGCGGTACACGACGTTGTCGAGGCGCGACTCGAGGATGATCAGCAGGTTGTCGCCGGTCTTGCCGCCGAGCCG
>CAZLWS010000236.1:0-3238 GCA_964563205.1 uncultured Propionibacteriaceae bacterium
GCGGGCGGATAGGCCGCGGGGTAGCCGGGCTGGGGCGCGAACTGCGCGGCCCGGGCGCCGGGCAGGTTGGCCAGCAGATCGCGGGCCTGGCCGGCGACCTTGTGCTCGCTGAGCAGTTCGTAGCGGGTGGCGATCGTCCGGCTCACCGAGGTGAAGTCGCGCTTGCCCTGGCTCATCCAGTACCCCAGCACCGAGAACGCGATGCCGATCACGATGCCGATCGCCAGCGCCGAGGCGAACAGGGCGAGGAAGTTCGGCGCCTGGGTGAACAGCAGCATGATCAGGCCCACCATCAGGCCGGTCGAGATGCCGCTCTGCACGCCCTGGCCGATCACGGTCCCCCAGGTGCGGCGGCCCAGCACCCGCTCGACCGAGCGCAGGTCGGTGCCCACGATGGCCAGGTTCTGCACCGGGAAATGGGCGTCGGCCAGGAAGTCGACCGCCTTCTGCGCCTCCTCGTAGCTGCCGAAGATCCCGATCGACTGCGGGAACTCCAGCTTGAACACCTCGGTCAGCCGAGGATTCTGCTGGCTCATCGGATCGCCTCCATTCCGGCCGCGCGGCCGCGGGCCACGATCGCCGCGGCGAGCTTCACCCCGGCCTCGTCCACCATCTCGTCGTCCACCACTATGGCGCCCACTGCCCCGCCGGCCACCGCGGTCGCCTCGGCGTAGGACTGCTGGATGCGCAGCGCCCGCTCGAAGTCGGCCGGACGGGGCGAGTAGATCTCATTGCCGGCTTCCACCTGTGCCGGGTGCAGTACCCATTTTCCGTCGTAGCCAAGCGCGGCGCTGAGTTCGGCCGAGTGCCGGAACCCGTCGACGTCGCGGATGGCGACGAAGGGGCCGTCGATCGCCTGCAACCCGTGGGCGCGGGCTGCGACCAGGATCGACATCAGGACGTGGTGGAAGGCGTCGGCAGGGTAGCCGGCCGGCTGGGCGCCCACGTTGAGCCCGCCCATCCCGAGGCTGGCCATGAAGTCGCCCGGGCCGAAGACCAGGCTCTGCAGCCGGGGACTGGCCGCCGCGATCTCGTTGACGTGCGACAGGCCGACGGCGTCCTCGATCTGCACCTCCAGGCCGATCCGGCCGATCGGCAGCCCCGCGGTGTGCTCGACCTGGGTGAGCAGCAGGTCGAGCGCCTGCACCTGGGCGGCGTTCTGGGCCTTGGGCAGCACCAGCGCATCGATCCGCGCGCCGGCGCCGGTCACCACCTCGATCACGTCGCCGTAGGTCCATGGGCTCTCCCAGCCGTTCACCCGGACGGTGAGCAGCGGCGCCGCGAACTCCCCGGTGTTCAGCGCGTCGACGATCCGGGCGCGGGATTCCACCTTCACCGCGGGCGCGACCGCATCCTCCAAGTCGAGGAAGAGCGCGTCCACGCCCAGACCCCGCGCCTTCGCGATGAAGCGGTCGGAGGAGCCGGGTACGGCGAGGACGGTACGACGGGTTGCGGTCACAGGCACCAGCCTAGCCAGGACGTGGGACAGGAGCCGTCCCCTGTCCCGGTCAGCCGACGGGGGTGAGGTTGAGGCTTTTGCCGATCAGGCTGATCCGGCGGGAGGCGAGCACGTCGGCCACTCCGGCCAGGGCGGCGGCGGACGGGTGGGACGGGTCGGTGGCCACCAGCGGGACGCCGTCGTCGCAGGCGGCGGACATGGCCGGATCCAGCGGGATCTCGGCCAGCAGCGGCACCTCGTAGCCGAGCCGTTCGGTGAGGGTCTCGGCGACGGCCTCGCCGCCGCCGGCGCCGAAGACGTCCACCCGATGGATCTCGTCGCAGTGCGGGCAGGTGACGTCCAGGTAGGCCATGTTCTCGACCACGCCGATCACCCGCTGCTCCAGCATGGAGGCCATCGTGCCGGCCCGCTCGGCCACCTCGGCGGCCGCCTGCTGCGGGGTGGTCACCACCAGCACCTCCGCCTTGGGCAGCTTCTGGCCCAGCGAGAGGGCCACGTCGCCGGTGCCGGGCGGCAGGTCGACCAGCAGGAAGTCGAGATCGCCCCAGTAGACGTCAGCCAGGAACTGCTGCAGCGCCCGGTCGAGGATGGGTCCGCGCCAGGCGATCACCTGGTCGCGGCTGGCCTTCAGCATGCCGATCGAGATCACCTGCATCCCGAGCGCGGGCACCGGCAGGATCATGCCGTCCACCGAGGTCGGCGAGGCCTCCGCCAGGCCCAGCATGGGCGGGATCGAGTGGCCGTAGATGTCGGCGTCCAGCACGCCCACCGTGCGCCCGCGGGCGACCAGCGCCATCGCCAGGTTGACGGTGACCGACGACTTGCCGACTCCGCCCTTGCCAGAGGCGACCAGGATCACCTGGGTGCGGTTGTCGGGACGGCTGAACGGGATCTCCCGGTCGGCGACGCCGCCGCGCAGCTGCTGCTTCAGCGCCGCGCGCTGCTCGTCGTTCATCACGCCGAGGGTGAGGTCGACGTCCTCCACCCCGTCGACCGACAGCACCGCCGCGGTCACGTCCTTCTGGATGGTCGACTGCAGCGGGCAGCCCGCGATGGTCAGCAGGACGGTGATCGCCGCGCGACCGTCCGCCACCGCGACCGACTCCACCATCCCCAGTTCGGTGATCGGACGCCGGATCTCCGGGTCGATGACGGTGGCGAGGGCTTCATTCACGGCGCTGACGACAGACATGTCTCAACTCTAGTGCGGTGGCCTACTCGGCGGGCTCGGAGGGCTCCTCGCGGCGTTCTTCGAGCTCGGCGAGCAGGTCCTTCAGCTCGGAGCGGATGAAGTCGCGGGTGGCGACGTCGTTCATGCGGGCGCGCAGCGAGGCGATCTCGCGGGCCAGGAAGTCCATGTCGGCGCGGGACTGGGCGGCGACCTCGCGGTCGTGCTCCAGGCTCACCCGGTCGCGGGATTCCTGCCGGTTCTGGGCGAGCAGGATCAGCGGGGCGGCGTAGGAGGCCTGCAGGGACAGCAGCAGGGTCAGGAAGATGAAAGGGAACTCGTCAGGGAACCCGAAGAAGACGTTCCACAGGATCCAGCCGATGATGAACACCGACATCCAGATGATGAACTTGCCGGTCCCCATGTAGCGGGCGGCCGATTCGGCGAAGTCGCCGAAGGCGTCGTCCCCTACCTTCACCTTCGGCAGCCAGCCGGTCCGGCGGCCGGGGGTGTCCAGGCGCTCGGAGCGTTCCTGCTTAGCCATCGGTCACCTCCGCTTCAAGCCGGTCCAGCTGCACCCCGCGCCAGTCGTTGGGCAGGATGTGGTCGAG
>CAZLWS010000237.1:0-3233 GCA_964563205.1 uncultured Propionibacteriaceae bacterium
CCTCGTCTGGTGCGCCGTGGGCGCTCACCGTTGCCCGCGCGGCTTCGATCTGAGCGCCTGCGAACGGCGTGAGGTCGACCTCCTTCCGGTTCCACTGGTCGACGCCGATCGATCGGGAGCGCCCCTGCGCCTCCGCGTCGGCGGCGAACCCGTGGTGATCGGTGAGGTCGCTGCCGGCGAGGGTGCGTCCGTCGCTCAGGGTGAGGTCGACGGCCACTCCGGTGGCCGCGTAGCCGCCCTCGTGCCACGCCAGGCGGCCGGTCGCCGAGAGCCGTCCGGGCACGAACTCCGGGTAGACGTAGTACACGAGGCGGTCGCCCGGCTGGATCTCGGCCAGCGTCACGGGCACCGGGCAGCTCAGCAGCCCCCGGGCGCCAGGCCGGGCCGCGAGCCGTCCCGCGGTCCGCGACACGGCGCCCACGAACGGGCGCGCGTTCCACGGTGCGTCCGGGCCGGCGCCGGCGCGAAAGTCCAGGCTGTGGTCACCCGCCAGCGGCTGCTGGCCCTCCTCCGGTTGCGGCACACTCGATCCTCGCACTGGCGAAGCCGGTTTCCCAACCCGGCGGTCGTGCGGTCAGGCGTTGCCGCCGCCATCCACGCTCAGGGCGGCGCCGGTGACGTAGCTGGCCTCGTCGCTGGCCAACCAGACCACCGCGGCGGCGATCTCTTCGGGCTGGCCCATCCGCTCCAGCGGACGGTCGGCGGCCTCGGCGAGGAAGCTGGCGGTGTCCTGGGCGAGCTGCTGGGCTTCGTCGCGGAGCATGCCGGTGTCGACGTCGCCGGGGTTGACCGAGTTCACCCGGATGCCCTGCGGGCCGTGGTCGATGGCCAGGGCGCGGGTGAGGTTCACCACCGCGCCCTTGGAGGCGCAGTAGGAAACCGCCCGGCCGCCGCCCTTCAGCCCCCAGCCGGAGCCGGTGTTGACGATCGACCCGCCGCCCGCCGCGGCCATGACCGGCACCACGTGCTTGCACATCAGGAAGATGGAGCGGACGTTCACCGCGAACACCTGATCCCACATCTCCACCGAGGTCTCCAGCACCGTGGTGCGCCGGATGATGCCGGCGTTGTTGAAGACGACGTTCACGCCGCCGAAGGCCTCGACGGTCTGGGCGACGACCGCTTCGATGTCGGGCTCGGAGGCGACGTCGGCGACGATCGCCACCGCCTCGCCGCCGGCCGCGCGGATCTGCTCGGCCACCTCCTGCGCGCCGGCCGGGTTGAGGTCGACGACGGCGACCTTGGCGCCCTCGGCCGCCATGGCCAGCGCGGTGGCCCGTCCGATGCCGCCGGCGGCGCCGGTCACGATCGCTGATTTGCCTGCTAGTCGCATGACTCTCCTTGGGTTGTCGCGGCGGCCACCGGGTAGATGGCCTGGGTGTTGGGTCCTGTGATGACGCGCAGGTAGCCGCTGAGCTCGGCGTCCAGCGCCGGATCGCCGGTGTCGATCAGCAGCGGACGCCCCGTCAGCCCGATCAGCTTGTTCTCGCTGGCCACGACCAGCAGCGGGTCGGGGGTCGCCAGCCGGCGCAGCACGGCGGCGGAGAGCTGCTGGTTGCCGCGGCCCAGGACGAAGCCCTGCCCGCCGATGACGGTGACCAGGGCGCGGGCGGGGCGGCCGTCCAGGTGACTGAGCAGGTCGGCCTCGGCGGCGTCGGCCAGCACCAGCTCGCCGTCGCGCACCACGTCCACCCCGAGCGGGGAGGCGGCGACGCCCAGCTGGCGGGCGACTTCGAGCATGGTGCCGCCGGGGCCGAGCAGGTACGAGACCCCCGGTTCGAGGGTGCGGACGGCGCCCGCGGCGGCGATCGCCACCTGCGCCTTCTCCCCGGCCGGGGTGGCGGTCTTGCGGGCCTGGGTGCTGCCCTTCCATTCCGGAACGGTCACCACCGCGTACAACTGCGGGACGGCCCTGCCGGCGCGCAACTGCTCCTCGTCGATGTCCAGCACCTCGGCAGAACGCAGCGCCAGCGGCTCCCCGGTCAGCCAGCGCACGGCGAGCCGGCCCGCCGCCGCGGGGCTCACCGCGAAGCAGTCGGAGTACATCTTGACCCCGGCCGGCACGCCGAGCACCGGCGCCTCGCCGGCCGCGTTGGCCACGTCCCTGGCGGTGCCGTCCCCGCCGACGAAGAGGATCAGCCCGGCACCGGCCGCCACCAGCGCGGCGACGGCAGCCGTGGTGTCGGCGCCGGTGGTCGATCCGCCGGGCTCCCAGACCACCTCGTGCGGCACCCCCGCGGCGCGAAGACTGTCGGCGCCCATCGCGCCCCCCGCAGTGAGAACCGCCTGAGAAGCCGCGGCGTCCAGCGCGGCCAGCGCCTCGGCCGCACGCCGCCCGGCCCGAGCCACGCTCCCCCGTTCCAGCGCCGCCCGCTGCACCTCGACGCCGTCGCTGCCCTTCAGGCCAGCCGGTCCGCCGATCCCCGCGACCGGGTTGATCACCAGGCCGAGGCGGACCTCACCCTTCACCGAAGTACTTGCGGCGGTAGGCGCGCCAGGTGGTGGCCCAGCGCTCCGGGTCGTCCAGGTCGTCGTGGTGGGTGTGGTGGACGGTCTGGTTGTGCGGGGCGGTGCGGACCACCTCGGGCTCCTCGCGGGCCTGCCGGGCGATGTCGGCCAGGACGGCGATGTACTCGTCCAGCTCGGCCTTCGAGTACGACTCGGTCGGCTCCAGGGTGAACGGCTGCGGGACGATCCAGGGGTGGTGGCTGGTCCAGTAGTGCATGCCGTAGTCGGTGGCCCGGATCCCGACCTCCTCCGAGGTGATGCCGGTCTCCTCGAACAGCTCCTGCCAGGAGTACCGCACCTGCTCGATGCGGTGCTTCCCGCTCGCGTAAGGCACCGTCACGCCAGGGATCTGGCGCACCTTGGTCAGCAGGTAGTTGTTGTTCAGCACCGCGATCTCGGCCACCTCGCGCAGCCCCTCGGCGCCCAGCGCGCGCATCCAGGCGTAGGCGCGCACGATGTTCACGGTGGTGCCGTGGAAGGGCCCGACCTTCCCGATCGACAGCGGACGATCACCGTCGAACTCGAACCGGTCGCCGTTCTTCACCAGCACCGGGCCGGGCAGGAAGGGGACCATGTGCTCCGCCACCGCGTTCGCGCCGGCGCCCGGCCCGCCGCAGGCGTGCGGGGTGGAGAAGGTCTTGTGCAGGTTGAAGTGGCAGACGTCGAAGCCGGCGTCCCGGGCCCGGGTGATGCCGAGGATGCCGTTGGCGTTGGCCTGGTCGTAG
>CAZLWS010000238.1:0-3221 GCA_964563205.1 uncultured Propionibacteriaceae bacterium
GGTTCTGCGACCACCCGCTGCTCGACCCGGTCGGCGCCTGCCGGCAGTGCCTGGTGGAGGTGCCCGACATGGGCAACGGCCGCGGCATGCCGAAGCCGCAGGCCTCCTGCACCCTGGAATGCGCCCCCGGGATGAAGATCAGCACCCAGGTCACCTCCCCGGTCGCGGCGAAGGCCCAGACCGGCATGCTGGAACTGCTGCTGGTCAACCACCCGCTGGACTGCCCGATCTGCGACAAGGGCGGCGAGTGCCCGCTGCAGAACCAGGCGCTCAGCAACGGCGCCGGCGAGAGCCGCTACGAGGGCGTCAAGCGCACCTTCCCCAAGCCGGTGCCGATCTCGGCCGAGATCCTGCTCGACCGGGAGCGCTGCGTGCTGTGCGCCCGCTGCACCCGGTTCTCCGAGCCGCTGATCGCGCTGGTGGAACGCGGCGCCCTGCAGCAGGTCGGCCGCTACGCCGACGAGCCCTACAACTCCTACTTCTCGGGCAACGTCATCCAGATCTGCCCGGTGGGCGCGCTGACCAGCGTCTCCTACCGCTTCCAGAGCCGCCCCTTCGACCTGGTGTCGACCGACTCGACCTGTGAGCACTGCGCGGGCGGCTGCTCGCTGCGGGTGGATCACCGGCACTTCCAGGTGAAGCGCCGGCTGGCCGGGGCGAATCCCGAGGTCAACGAGGAGTGGAACTGCGACAAGGGCCGGTTCGCCTTCGTCTCCGGACGCGGCGAGGACCGGATCACCCGGCCGCTGGTGCGCCGCGACGGGGTGCTGAAGGTGGCCAGCTGGCCGGAGGCGATCGACGCCGCGGTGGCCGGGCTGGCCGCGGCCGGCGACTCGGTCGGCGTGCTGACCGGCGGCCGGCTGACCGTCGAGAACGCCTACGGCTACGCCAAGTTCGCCCGCACCGTGCTGGGCAGCAACCACATCGACTTCCGCTCCCGGCCGCTGAGCGAGGAGGAGACCGGCTTCCTCACCAGCCAGATCGCCGGACGGCAACTCGGCGAAGGAGTCACCTACGCCGACCTGGAGACCGCCAAGCAGGTCGTCCTGGTCTGCTACGAGCCGGAGGAGGAGACCGGCGCGGTCTTCCTGCGGCTGCGCAAGGCCGTCCGCAAGAAGGGGCTGAAGGTCACCGCCGTCGCCCCCTACACGAGCAACGGCTCCGCCAAGCTGAACGCCACCCTGGTGGCGACCGCCCCCGGCGACGAGGCGGCGGCGCTGGCCGGCGTCACGCTGGACGGCGACAGCATCGTGCTGGTGGGGGAGCGCGCGGCCACCGTGCCGGGGCTGCTCGCTGCGGTTGTCGAGGCAACCGCGAAGGCCGGCGCCCGCTACGCCTGGGTGCCGCGGCGGGCCGGTGATCGCGGTGCGATCGAGGCGGGCTGCCTGCCGACCCTGCTGCCGGGCGGACGTCCGGTTGCCAACTCGGCCGCCCGGGTGGACGTCGCCGCGGCCTGGGGCGTCGAATCGCTGCCCGGGACGCCCGGCCTGGACGCCGTCGGCATCCTCGCCGCCGCGCAGTCCGGCGAGCTGGCCGCCCTGGTCGTCGGCGGGCTGGAGCCGAAGGACTTCGCCGACGCCGCAGCCACCCGTGAGGCGCTGGAGGCGGCCGGCTTCGTGATCAGCCTGGAGAACCGGCTGTCGGAGGTCACCGAACGGGCGGACGTGGTCTTCCCGGTCGCCCTGATCGAGGAGCACGCCGGCACCTTCCTGAACTGGGAGCACCGCCCCGGCACGGTCAACACCGTCATCAAACAGGCCAACGCCCCGATGACCGACCTGCGCGTCCTGGCCGCCCTGGCCGACGCCCTCGGCAAGCCGCTGGGCGTCCGCACCGTCCGGGCGGCCGCCGAGGAGATCGCCGAGCTCGGCGCCTGGGAGGGCGAGCGGACGGCTCAGTCCGCGACGCCTGCGAGGAAGCCGGCGAAGGCCGAGGACGGCGTCAAGCTCGCCACCTGGCGGGAGATGCTGGACGGCGGTCGCGGGATGGACTACGAGGAGGCGCTGGCCGCCACCGCCAAGCCGGCGGTGGCCCGGGTCGGCCCGGCGACCGCCGCGGCGGCCGGGCTCACCGACGGCGGCACGACGCTGATCGCCACCAAGGGCGGGGTCTTCAGCCTGCCGGTGGCGGTCGCCGAGGACATGGTGGAGGGCACGGTGTGGGTGCCGACCAACGCTCCCGGAATCTCGCTGGGCGAGTACGGGGTGCTGGCCGGCGACACGGTGCAACTAGGCCTGGGAGGTGTCGCGCGATGAACGATCCGTGGTGGTTGGTCCTGATCAAGGTCGTCGTCCTGTTCGTCGTCCTGCTGGTCTGGACGATCTTCAACGTCTGGTACGAGCGGCGGCTAGTCGCCAAGATGCAGCACCGGCTCGGCCCGATCCTGAACGGCCCGTTCGGCCTCGCCCAGGCCCTCGCCGACGGCATGAAACTCCTGATCAAGGAGGACTTCATGCCCCACATGGTGGATCGGGCGCTGTTCACCATCGCGCCGCTGATCGCCGGCACCGCCGCCTTCACCGCCTGGGCCGTGATGCCCTTCGGCGGCGAGGTGGAGATCTTCGGGGTCACCACCCGGCTGCAGCTGGCCGAGCTCGACATCGGCGTCCTGGTCTTCCTGGCGGTCGCCTCGGTGGCGATCTACGGCTTCGTGCTGGCCGGCTGGTCGTCCAACTCGCCGTACTCGCTGCTGGGCGCGCTGCGCTCCTCAGCGCAGATGATCAGCTACGAGATCGCGATGGGCCTCTCGCTGGTCGCCGTCTTCCTCTACGCCGGCTCGATGTCGACCTCCGAGATCGTCGAGGCGCAGCGGCTGCCGCTGCAGCCCTTCGGCTTCGACGCCTGGGGGATGCCGAACTGGTTCTTCGTCACGCTGATCCCCAGCTTCCTGATCTACGTGATCTCGATGGTGGGCGAGACCAACCGGGCTCCGTTCGACCTGCCAGAGGCCGAATCCGAGCTGGTGTCCGGCTACATCACCGAGTACTCCGGCTTCCGCTACGCGATCTACTTCCTGGCCGAGTACATCAACATGGCCACCGTCTCCGCGATCGCCACCACGCTCTTCCTCGGCGGCTACCTGCCGCCGTGGCCGCTGAACCAGGTGGAGTTCCTGAACAACCCGTGGCTGGGCCCGGTCTGGTTCGCGATCAAGGTGCAGCTGTTCATCTCGGTCTTCGTCTGGCTGCGCGGCACCCTGCCGCGGTTCCGCTACGACCAGT
>CAZLWS010000239.1:0-3206 GCA_964563205.1 uncultured Propionibacteriaceae bacterium
TGCCGTTCTGCGGCTACAACATGGCCGACTACTGGGGCCACTGGCTCACCATGGGTGCCCGCCTGGGCGACAACGCCCCCCGCATTTTCCAGGTGAACTGGTTCCGCAAGGCGGACGACGGGCACTGGTTGTGGCCCGGCTTCGGGGACAACTCCCGCGCCATCGAGTGGGCATTGCGCCGGGTCGCCGGCGAACTGGACGCGGTGGACGGCATCTCCGGACGCCTGCCCGCCCCGGGCGACCTGAACGTCGAAGGGCTGGAGCTGCCCGAGGGCGATCTGGAGCGGCTCTTCGCTCTCGACCCCGAGGCGTGGGCGCGCGAGGCCGACCTCACTCAGGAGTACTTCGCCCAGTTCGGCGACCGGCTGCCGGTGGAGCTGGAGGCCCAGTTGGCCGCGCTGCGGGAACGGATCGCGCGGGCTTCGTAGCTCGCAGCGGAGATCCCCGCCTTCGCGGGGATGACGGACAGGCGGGGATGACGGACGGGGCGTTCGTTGACGCCCTCACGAGTCGGGACAGCGGGCCAGCGACCGACCCTTTCGACCAAATCTGGTGATCGATTGCAGCAACCCACGCCGCCGCACGCCGCCCCGGGGGTAGACAGGTGGCGTGGGCGCGTGACAGAGTGTTGGTAGATCGATCTAACACTTCTGCGGCAATGGAGGCCCAAGGCATGGCGAGCAACTTCCCTCGGGGGATCGCGATCGCGGGGGTGGGTGACCTCGACTACTCGGCGCTGTACCGGGAGCGGGACGTCGTGGGCGCTCGGGATCCGTACGATCTGGCGATCCAGGCGACCCGGAATGCGCTGGCCGACGCCGGGCTGGCGAAGGATGCGATCGACGGGGTGGTCTGCGTCCGGGATGTGCACTACGAGTACTTCTGCTCCAAGTTCGGGCTGCGCCGGCCGCGGTTCGTCAACTACCTGATCGGCGAGGGGCGCCAGTCCGGCCTGGCGGTGCAGTACGCGGCCATGGCCGTCGCCTCGAAGCTGGCCGAGACCGTCCTGGTCATCTACTCCAACAACGGACGCACCCGCGGCGAGGACTACGGCTCCGAGGGTCAGGGCGCCGACCCCTACGGTCTGCTGCACGGCATGACCTCCCCGGGCGCGCAGGTGGCGTCCATGTTCAACCGCTACCGGCACGACTTCGGCTGCACCCCCGAGCAGCTGGGTCAGGTGGCGGTCTCCAGCCGCCACCACGCGACCCTGAACGAGCGGGCGGTCTTCCGCACCCCGCTGACGATGGACGACTACCTCGGCTCCCGCTTCATCACCGAGCCGCTGCGCCTCTTCGACTACTGCCTGATCAACGACGGCGCCGTCGCGCTCATCGTCACCACTGCCGAACGCGCCCGCGACCTGCGCGCACCGGTCGTCGAGCTCAAGGCAACCGCCTCCTGCGGGGACGTGGGCGCCAGCTACGCCAGCGACGACTTCTTCTTCGGCGCCTCGCAGAGCGCGGCCCGCGACCTGCACGAGCAGTCCGGACTCACCCCCGGCGACGTCGACTGCGTGCAGATCTACAACAACTTCGCCCCCGCGGTCCTGTTCGGCCTGGAGGGCTTCGGCTACTGCGGACGCGGTGAGGCCGGCGCCTACGCCGAGGCCGACGGCCTCACCCTGGGCTCCAGCCGCTGCCCGGTGAACACCAGCGGCGCACACACCTCGGAGTCGTACATGCAGGGCTTCAACCTGCACGTCGAGGCCGTCCGCCAGCTGCGCGGCGAGTGCGGCGACCGGCAGGTGCCCGACTGCGAGGTCGTCCAGTACATCTGCCCCTCCCCCATCGTCACCTCGCACCTGCTGGCCCGCGCATGACCCGGCCACTCTGCCCGCGGAAGGAGCCTGCGCATGCTTGACAGCGAACGCATCTCGATCGCCCAGCACGCCCCGGCGATCACCCCCGTCAACCAGCCCTACTGGGAGGGCCTCGACCACGGCGTCCTCAACCTGCAGTTGTGCGCCACCTGCGGCTCCTGGCAGTTCCCGCCGGCGAAGTACTGCCGCACCTGCCTCGGCGACGACGTCCATTGGACGCCCAGCGCGGGCACCGGACGGATCTGGTCCTGGGTCCGCTTCCACAAGGCCTATCTCCCGGGCTACCGCGACACCCCCTACTGCGTGGCGATCGTCCGGACGGACGAGGGCCCGCTGCTCACCACCCGCCTCACCGAGGACGACGCCCGGCAGGTGGACGTCGACTCCCCGGTGCGGATCACCTTCACTCGCTCCGCGGACGGGGTCGTCCTGCTGGGCGCCGCGCCACTCGACGCCTGACCTCCCACGAGGCCCGCCGGGCCGACCAACTCCACCAGCTGAAAGGAAGAACCGTGGCGCCCAGGCACGAAACCGCGCATGTCGAAGGCCCGCTGACCGGAGTCCGGGTGCTCGAAGCAGGTGACGAGACCATCGACTACTGCGGGCTGATCCTCGCCGGCCTGGGCGCCGAGGTGATCAAGGTCGAGCCGCCGGAGGGCAGCCCGTCCCGCCGCCTGGGGCCCTTCCTCGGCGATCAGCCCGACCCCGACGCCTCGCTCCACTTCTGGAACTACAACCGCGGCAAGCGTTCGATCGTCCTCGACTGGGAAGCCCCGGACGCCGCACAGCGCCTCACCGACCTGCTCGCCGAGGCGGACGTCCTGCTGGACAGCACCCGCTGGCCGACTGGGATGCCCTCGGGCTCCCGCTCACCACCCTCACCGAGAAGCACCCGGATCTCGTGATCGCCCGGCTCACCCCGTTCGGCGACACCGGCCCGTGGAGCGGCTACCACGGCTCCGACCTGGTCCACCTGGCGCTCGGCGGGGTCGTGATGAACTGCGGCTACGACGCGCTTCCGGACGGCAGCTTCGACCTGCCGCCGGTCGCGCCGCAGGCCTGGCACGCCTACCAGATCGCCGCCGAGCAGCTGATGATGGGCATCGCGGCGGCCCTGCTCTCACGCCGGGAGACCGGCCTGGGCCAGGTCGTCAGCTGCGCGGTGCACGAGGCGGTCGCCAAGACCACCGAGGTCGACCTGATGACCTGGGTGATGCGCCGATCCCCCATCCACCGGCAGACCTGCCGCCACGCCGCCGAGGCCGAGTCGGCCCCGGTCATCGTCTCGACCAAGGACGGCCGCTGGCTCACCATCGCCATGCAGGACGAGCGCCAGCTGGCCCGGACCGGCGAGTTCCTCAAGACCCAGACCGGCGATCCGCTC
>CAZLWS010000240.1:0-3205 GCA_964563205.1 uncultured Propionibacteriaceae bacterium
CCAGCGGCGGCAGGGAGTCGAAGCCGAGCTTGCGGCCGACCTCCTCGACGTAGTCGTAGGGGTCGCGCAAGTCGGGACGCCACGTCGGCGGGACGAGGTGGAGGGAGCGATCCCTGAGGTCGCTCGGAACGAGCGAGTCTCGAAGGGTCGCGGGGGCTTCGAGACTCGGCCCTGACGGGCCGACCTCAGCCACCGACTCGGGCTCGCCTGCCACTGGATCGGGCTCTGAGATTCCCGCCTTCGCGGGAATGACGGATACCGCGACGCCGGAAGCCGTGAGGATCTCAAGGACCTGCTCGGTGCTCACCGGCGTCCCGAGAATGCGGGACGGAAGGTCGGCGGGAATGGTCTGAGCGGGCATGTCGGGCACGGCCCCGGCCACGGTCTCGGCTGCCGACAGGGTGCCGCCGGCGAGCTCGACCAGCAACTGGGCGGCCCGGTGGGCGGCGGAATAGGCGGCGTTCGGATCCACGCCGCGGTGGAAGCGCTTGGACGCCTCCGAAGGCAGGTTGTGGCGGCGCAGCGTCCAGCCGATGCTGGAGGAGTCGAAGTGGGCCGCCTCCAGCACGATGTCGGTGGTGGCGCCGTCGATCTCGGTGGTGGCGCCGCCCATCACGCCGGCGATGCCGATCGGGCCGGAGTCGTCGACGATCAGCAGATCGTCGGCGTGCAGCGTCCGGGTGACGTCGTCCAGGGTGACGATCTGCTCCCCCGCGACGGCCTTGCGCACCCGGATCGGGCCGGCGAGCTTGCCTGCGTCGTAGGCGTGCAGCGGCTGCCCGGTCTCCAGCATCACGTAGTTGGTGACATCGACGGCCAGCGTGATGGAGCGCATCCCGGCCATGGCGAGCCGGCGCGCCATCCAGCGCGGGGTGGGCCGGGCGGGGTCGATGCCGGTGACGGTGAGCGCGACGAAGAGCGGGCAGGACGGATCGTCCAGGACGACCGGGTAGCCGTCGGCCTTGGTCGCCGGGGTGGCCCGGTCGACCACGTCGGTGAAGGCCAGGCTCAGGCTCTGGGCGGCTTCGCGGGCCAGCCCGCGGATCGACAGGCAGTAGCCGATGTCGGGCGAGACATCGATGTCGAGGATGTCGTCACGCAGCAGCAGCACGCCGGACGGGTCGTCGCCCGGCGCCAGCCCGGCGTCCGCGGGCAGCACGATGATGCCGTCATGGTCATGCCCGATGCCGAGCTCCAGCTCGGAGCAGATCATGCCGTCGGAGAGGTGCCCGTAGGTCTTGCGGGCGCTGATCGCGAACCCGCCGGCCAGCACGGCACCCGGCAGCGAGACCACCACCAGGTCACCGACCGCAAAGTTGTGCGCCCCACAGACCACCGACCGGCAGCCCTGGGCGTAGTCATCGTGCGGCTCATTGTGTTCCGGGCCTACGTCTACCTGCACCCAGCGGATGGTCTTGCCGTTCTTCTGCGGCTCGTCGACGGACGCCAGCACGCGGCCGACCACGACCGGCCCGGTGATGTCGGCCCCGGACTCGTCGACCGTCTCGACCTCCAGCCCGGCGCGGATCAGCACCTCGGCCAGTTCCCGTCCGGTCAGACCGTCCGGCAGCGCGGCCCATTCCCGCAGCCAGCCCAATGGCGCCCTCATCGCGCAACCCCCTTCAGTGACCGGCTGAACCGGACGTCGCCCTGCACCATGTCGCGCATGTCGGCGGCGTTGTTGCGGAACATGAGCGTCCGCTCAATGCCCATGCCGAAGGCGAAGCCGGAGTAGACGTCGGTGTCGATGCCGCAGGCGGCCAGCACCCGCGGGTTCACCACGCCGCAGCCGCCCCATTCGATCCAGCCCTGCGACTTGCAGGTGCGGCACGGATTCTCGGGGTCGCCCACCGAGGCGCCGTGGCAGACGAAGCACTGCAGGTCGACCTCGGCCGAAGGCTCGGTGAACGGGAAGAAGTGGGGACGCATCCGGGTCGCCACGTCCTCGCCGAACATGGACTTGGCCAGGTGGTCCAGGGTGCCCTTCAGGTGCGCGAGTGAGATGCCCTTGTCGACGACCAGCCCCTCGATCTGGTGGAAGACCGGGACGTGGGTGGCGTCGAACTCGTCGGCGCGGTACACCTTGCCCGGGCAGACGATGTAGACCGGCAGCGGACGCTCCAGCAGGGCGCGGATCTGCACCGGCGAGGTCTGGGTGCGCAGCACCACGTGGTGGTCGATGGGCTCGACGAAGAGAGTGTCGCTGGTGGCGCGCGCCGGGTGGTCGGGGCCGGTGTTGAGGGCGTCGAAGTTCAGCCACTCCCCCTCGGCTTCGGGGCCTTCGGCGATCTCCCAGCCCATCGCGACGAAGACGTCGGAGAGCTGGTCCATCAGCGCGGTGATCGGGTGCGGGGCGCCTTCCGGGCCGAGTTCGACCGGCAACGTGACGTCGATCCGCTCCTCGACCAAGACGCGCTCCAGCTCGGCCGCCTCCACCTCGGCCTGCCGGGCGGCGAAGGCCTCGGCCACGGCCGCGCGGGCGGCGCCCAGCCGCTGCCCGGCGTCCTTGCGCTCCGGGCCGGGCAGGCTGCCGATCTCGCGGTTGGCCATGCCCAGGCCGGAACGCTCGCCGATGTGGGCGAGCCGGGCCTGCTTCAGCTCGGCGGTCGAGGTGGCGGTCGCGAAGGCGTCCAGCGCCTGCGCGACCAACTGGCCGATGGACGCTTCGTCCAGCGCCATGGTTGGTCCTTTCAGTTGGACGCCCGCTGCGCGCTCGCGCTGGCGTACAGGCAGACCGCGGCGGCGGTCGCGAGATTGAGGCTTTCGGCGTGCCCGTAGATCGGCACCGCGACCGTCCGGTCGGCCAGTTCCAGGTGCTCCACCGGCAGCCCCCAGGATTCGTTGCCCATCACCCAGGCGGTGGGCTTGTCGAGGTCGGCGTCGAGGTCGGTGAGGTCGGTGCCGGAGGCGCCGTCGGTGGCGAAGATCTGCATCCCCGCCTCGCGGCAGGCCGCGATCGCCTCGGCCAGGTCGACCCCCACCACGATCGGCAGGTGGAAGAGGCTGCCCACGGAGGCTCGGACGGTCTTGGGGTTGTACACCTCGACCGAGTCCGAGCTGAGGATGACCGCGTCCGCGCCGAAGGCGTCCGCGCAGCGGATCACCGTCCCGGCGTTGCCCGGATCGCGCACCTGGGCGCAGATCACGATCAGCGAGACGTCCTTGCGGCGGTGCTTCTTCTTGGGCTGCTTGTCCGGCTTCGGGG
>CAZLWS010000241.1:0-3184 GCA_964563205.1 uncultured Propionibacteriaceae bacterium
CGCGGGATCCGTCAGGTGATCGTCCGCGCTCCGAAGCTGGTCAGCATCGTCCCGGGCTGAGCCGCCGCCCCGGCTCAGCTGACCGCTCGGGTGGGCTTGGAGGTCTTCGACGTTGTCTTGTAGCCGGCCTTCGTGCCGGTCACCGTCACCTTGACGGTCCGGCCGAGGTCGGCGGGCTGCGGGACGAAGCTGGACGAGGTGGCGCCGGCCACCGCCGCGCCGCCCACCAGCCATTGGTAGGTCAGCTTCGTCCCTGAGGTCCACTTGCCGGGCTTGGCGGTGAGCCGGGAGCCCGCTTTCGCGGAGCCGCTGATCTTCGGGGTGTCCGTCTTCAGCGTCCGCAGCTTGAGCACTTTCGAACTCGACTTCGAGGTGGCAGTCGCGCTGCGGTAGCCCGGCTTGGCGCCGGTCACCCGCACCGTGATCCGCTTGCCCTTGTCCGAGCTGCGGGGAACGAAGGTGGACGCGGTCGCCCCCTTCACGGCCTTGCCGGCGACCAGCCACTGGTAGCTGAAGGCCGTTCCCGCCGTCCATGCGCCGGGCTTGACGGTGAGCTTGACGCCGATCCGCGGGGTGCCCGAGATCGTCGGTTTGCGGGTCTTCAGGCTCAGCAGCGGCAGCACTTTGGCGGTCGCCGCGGAGGTACGGGTGACCGACTCGAAGCCGGCCAGCGCGCCGGTCACCCGGACTTCGACGACCTTGCCGAGGTCGGCGGTCCGGGGCACGAAGGCGCGGTCGGTCGCGCCGGCGACGTCCGTCCCGCCGACCAGCCACTGGTAGTCGAACGAGGCGCCCGGCGTCCAAGAGCCGGGGGACGCGGTCAGGGTGATCCCGATGCGCGGCGTGCCTGAGATCGTCGGGGCCCGGGATTCGACCGGCGGCGTGGCGAAGCTGACCTCCACGACCGCCTCGTCCGAGGTCGCCGACGTCACCGTGATCCGCACGCCCTCCTCCCCGGCCGCGTTCGCAGTGCGCGAGCGGAACTCGTCGCCGGCCCGGTACGACAGGGCCGCGGTGCTGTCCTGCCACCGCCGCAGCACCGTGGTGCCGCCGCCCTGCGCGGCGGAGCGGAGCTTGAGGACGCGCACCCCGGGGGCGTAGGTGGGATTCCAGGGACGGGCGGCGGAGTAGACGGTGTAGAACGAGGCGGCGTCCCGTCCGGCGCCCGAGCGGTACTCGACGTACAGCTTGTCGCCGTTGAGCGGATCGACCACCTCCAGGCCGCGAAGGCCGGTCGTCTCGCCCGCCGGAGCCAGGGTGAACTGCTGGTCGAGGCCTCCCTTGGCTTCGACCGTGAGCAGGTCGGAGCCGCGCGGCAGCGCGTTCAAGAGGGCCTTGTGGCCGACGTTCAGCGCCGCGACGTTCTTGCTGTTGGTGAACGGGCCGGAGCTGTAGCCGCCTCCCATCACGTCGTAGTAGTCGGCGTACTCCGAGATCGAGCAGGAGGGCCCGTCCACGATCGGCTTGGCGCAGATCGTGGCACCGGAGTGGTCGAGGCCGAGGTTGTGGCCGATCTCGTGGAAGACCACGCCGTCCCAGGTGAGCGGGTCGGCGGGGTCGACCGCCGCCCAGGTGGCGCCCCCGGAGTGGATGGCGCTGCCGATGGTGCCCAGGCCGTTCCCCTCGCCGCAGGAGTCGCCGGGGACGAGGACGACCAGGTGGGCGGTGTGCGAGCCGGCCCAGTAGTAGGAGTCGGGGGTGCCGGCCGGCTGGGTCGAGGTGCGCTGGAAGCCTTCCGGCCCGGCGGCGTAGGACCACAGCTCTTCGGCCTCGCACAACAGGGAGGCGGCGACGGTCCTCGTCATCAGCTCGCCCGACAGCGAGATCTCCGAGATCTGCCCTCCGGATTCGGAGTTCCAGAACTCGCTGAGCCGCGCGACCGCCGCCTCGGCGTCTGCGGAGGACGGGGTCGGCTGGCCCTCGGCGTGCAGGTAGATGACGTCGACGGTGTGCGCCTTCGCCGTCGAGGAGGGCTTCACGATCGTGCTGGTCGACGCCGCCATCACCTGCAGGGGCTGGTCGAGGCCGGCGCTGGCGTCCGCCACCAGCTCGGCCAGGTCGGCCGCCTTCCGGGGGAGCGGTTCAGGCGCCTGCTCCTCGACGGCGTCCGCGACCGCCTGCTCGACCACGACGGTCCCGTGGAACCGGTCTCCCGATCGTGCCTCGGCGACCGCCTCGCCGGTCAGCTCGACCGAGGCGCCCTCCGCGGTGACCAGCCGGACGGTGCGGCCGGAGTCTGCCTGACGAGGCGCCCCGGTCTGTGCAGGCGCCTCGACCGGAGTGACCAGGAGCACGCCCTTCAGCGGCACTGTCGCGGGGAGTTCGAGCACCTCGGCCGGCGGCGCCGCGGACGAAGCAGGCGGCTCCACGGACTCGGCGGGCTGGGGAGCCGGCGGTTCTGCAGCCTGAGCCGGCTCGCCGGCTGGTGGTTCGACTGGCTCCGTCGACTGGGAGTCGGGCTCGGCGGGCGGTGGCGAGGTCAGTTCGGCAGAGGGCGTGGCCGGAGCGGCCGACGGCGAGTGGATCGGGTCGGGCTCCTGGGCGGCGACCGGCGCGGGCGACGTGACTGCGAGCGCGAGGGCGGCAGCCGCGATCCAGGCGAGGGTCCGACTGCCAGGGCGGCGGGCGGCCGGAGGTCGCGCCGAAGCTGCGTTCGCCATCCCATTCCCCCCAACCGCGGGCAGGCCTCACTCCTGCCGGGCCTTGGGCTGGATTGTACCGCCCGGGCGTTGGCCGCGGACGACCGCCCAGCAGGCAGCGGAGCTCAGCGGCGGGTGACCTCCACCCGCCAGGTCTCGGGACCTTCCTCGAGGTATACGACGTCGAAGGCGTCCGGCGCCAGCCGTTCCAGCGCCGACAGCAGCGGGGCGGGGGAATGGTTGGCCACCAGCACCACCTGCTGCTCGGAGCGCAGGCTGTTCAGGCCACCGAGCACGGCGCCGCTGCGCATGATCTTCGGGATCGAGCTCAGCACCAGTTCGGGGGTGCCGCCGGAACAGCCGCAGCCGCAGCCGCCGTGCTGCTTCTTGGCGTTTGCGCCAACCGTTTCAAGACTGATCGCCATCGGTTCCTCTTCCGGATCGGGTTACGGTCCAACGCTACCTTGACGGCCTGTGGACAACGAACCGGAGGCCGAAGTTATCCACAGCCGGACGAACTCGCTGACACATTCGGCGCCCGGCTG
>CAZLWS010000242.1:0-3172 GCA_964563205.1 uncultured Propionibacteriaceae bacterium
CATCCTCACCAACACCTTCATCAACACCTACCGCAAGAAGCAGCGCCAGCCGCAGGAATCCGGCGGCGACAGCATCGACGACTGGCAGCTGGCGCGCGCGGAGGCGCACACCTCGACCGGGCTGCGGTCGGCCGAGATGGACGCCCTGGACCGGATGCCCGATTCGGCCGTCACCGACGCGATGCACCAGCTCGCCCCCGACTTCCGGCTCGCGGTGTACCTGGCAGACGTGGAGGGGTTCTCCTACAAGGAGATCGCCGAGATCATGGGCACGCCGATCGGCACCGTGATGTCCCGGCTCAACCGCGGGCGCAACCAGCTGCGCCGGCTGCTGGCCGACTACGCCCGCGAGAACGGCCTGATCGGCGGTGACGACGATGAGTGACCTGACCCCCAACGAGGCCTGCGATCACGCCCTGCAGCGGCTCTACGAGTTCCACGACCACGCCCTCACCGACGCCGAGGCGGACGAGATCCGCCAACACCTCCTGGCCTGCGAGCCCTGCCTGGATCGCTACGACGTCGAGGAGGCGCTGCGGCTGCTGATCCGGCGCTGCTGCTCCGGCCAGTCCGCCCCGGAAGGCCTGCGGCTGCGGATCCGCACCACCATCACCCGCACGGTGATCGTCCGGGACTCCCAGGCCGGTGGCTGAGTTCGTCCGAAGACCCACTTAGCCTCCTCGGAGCGGGTCGGGCTGGTTCCAGTGACGGAACGGCGTTCTGCGCAACGACCTCTCCACTGCACCGCCTGATGGTGAGAGGCTTGGGAGATGGTCAATCCGGCTGCCGAGGCGCTCGCCGTCGTGCTGCTGATCGGCGTCCTTGGGTTCGCGATCGTCCGGCCCAGAGGGCTGCCTGAGGCTCTGGCGGCGGTGCCGGCGGCCCTGATCGTGGTGGCTGCGGGCTCCATCCGCAGTGAGCGGCTGGCGGCGGAGATCGCCAGCCTGCTGCCGGTGGCCGGCTTTCTGGCGGCGGTGCTGGTTCTGAGTGAGTTGTGCCGGATCGAGGGCCTGTTCCGCTACGCCGGGGCCCTCATGGTGCGGGCGAGCAGAGGCCGCCCGCAGCGGCTCCTGGTCCTGGTGTTCGCCGTCGCCGCGGCGACCACGGCTGTCTTGAGCCTGGACGCCACCGTTGTGCTGCTTACCCCGGTGGTGTTCGCGACCGCCTCGCAGGTGGGGGTGCGTCCCCGCCCCCACGTGTATGCCACCACCCATCTGGCGAACGCCGGCTCGCTGCTGCTTCCGGTGTCGAACCTCACCAATCTGATCGCTGTGTCGCTGATGGGCATTGGATTCCTGCAGTTCGCCGGGCTGATGGTTCTGCCGTGGCTGGCGGTGCTGGCGGTGGAGTATCTCGCCTTCCGGTGGTTCTTCGCAGGCGACCTCACGCTTGCCGCCCCGGATTCCGGCGAGCCGGAGGACGTCCGGCCGCCGCGGTTCGCACTCTTGGTCCTCGGCGTCACCCTGGCCGGTTTCGTCGTCGCCTCCGCGGTGGGGGTCGAGCCGGCCTGGGCAGCGGCGGCCGGCGCCGCTGCACTCTCGGTCCGGTCGCTGCGGCGGCGAGCGATCGGCTGGCGCGAACTGGTCGGCGCCGCGAATCTGCCGTTCCTGGGCTTCGTCCTCGCCCTGGGAGTCGTGGTGGCGGCGGTGGTCGACAACGGCCTGGCCGCAGCGATGCGGGCGGTGGCACCCTCCGGCCCCGGGCTGCTTGCCCTGCTTGGCTGGGCAGGCCTGGCCGCGCTCTTGGCGAACCTGGTTAACAACCTGCCGGCGGCGTTGGTGCTGCTCCCGATCGGCGTGGCTCACAGCACGCCGGCGGCGCTCGCCGTCCTGATCGGGGTCAACGTCGGCCCCAATCTGACCTATGTCGGTTCGCTGGCCACTTTGCTGTGGCGGCGGATCGTCCGGGCTCATGACCATGAGGCCCCGCTGGGGGAGTTCACGGTGCTGGGCCTGGTCGCGACACCGGTCGCCGTCGTCGTCGCCACGATCGTCCTGTGGGCGGTCACCACACTGATGGGAGTCTGAGATGCGGGTCGGGATCTGGTTGGCGGAGGGCAGTTGGCCGGCGGCAGTGGATGCTGCCCGGGAGTTGCTCGACGAGACCACCGAGGTGGTGCTGCTGCACGTCGCCGGCGCGGGCGCCCAGGACGCCCTGGCGGGCGCTGTTGGCGGTCTGTGGGGACGCGGTCGGCGCCGCGATCCGGTGGACACGTTGACGGCCGAGGCCGTGGCCGCGTCGACGACCCTGCTGGAGCGCGCCGCCACCCGGCTCGGACGCCCGTGCCGTGCCGACTCGCTGCGCGGGCGGCCGGAGCGGGCGATAACCGCCGTCGCAGACGGCCTTGACCTGCTCGTGCTGGCCCGTGACGGCGATCTCAGCCGGCTCGGTCCGCACAGCCTCGGCCCCGACACCCGGTTCGTTGTCGACCACGCTCCCTGCCGGGTTCTGCTGGTGTGGCCCGGAGCCGCCCCGAGCCTGGCGTCGATCCCGCCCGAGCCCCCTGACCGCCGACGGTGATCGGAGGTGGACCGTCCCAGGATCTCGGCGTACCAGTTCGATTTAGTCGTGCCTTCTCGCCCTCGCAGTCCCCATGCTCGTCGCCGGCCGACCAGCCCCGGCGAGTCGCGGTGGACCCGACGGAACCGATCGGCGTCGGGCCGGCACCTTGACAGAACCAGCGTGAGGCGGCTGAGAGCGGCTCGTCCGGGCTCGTCTTCCCGGTGATGGACCGACTCAGTGGGTCTCGAACTCCAGGACCAGGCCACGGAGCTGATAGCCCTCGATCAGGTTGTCCCAGGCCAGGGTGGGCTCGGCGACGATCCGGGGACGCAGGGCGAGCAGGCGGCTGACCAGGAGATCGGTTTCCAGCAGCGCCAAAGGCTGGCCCGGACAGCGGTGGGCGCCGTCGCCGAAGCTGAGCCCGGCGGCGTTCACCCCGGACGAGAGCGGACGGCCTGGGCAAAGGTCGAGCGGGTCGGAACCGACCGCTTCGGGGTCGGCGTTGGCCGGACGGATGCACAGGTCGATCAGCTCGCCGGCCGGGATCGTCCAGGTCTGATCGCCCTCGGCCACTTCGATGGCTGTGGTCGCCCGCCGGAAGAGATGACCGACCACCGGCTCGAGCCGGATCACCTCGTTGAGGATCGCGAACCGCTCCGGCTGCCCGGCC
>CAZLWS010000243.1:0-3144 GCA_964563205.1 uncultured Propionibacteriaceae bacterium
CCAGGTGCTCGGCCTGATCGTGACCAGCGACCTCACCCGCACCAAGGCCGGACGGGCGTGGCTGACCCGCGTCCAGGACCTCGCCGACGAAAAGCTGCCCACCTGGCTGCTTCCCGATCTCCCCGAGCTGCTTGAACCTTGAACGCCACATCCTTACACTGAAGTAAGGAGGGTTGCTATGAGCGTCGGCACTATCACCAGCAAAGGTCAGATCACCATCCCGAAGGAGGTTCGGGACGACCTCGGGCTAGGCCCAGGCGCGCGGCTGAGTTTCCTGAAGAACGAGGAAGGCGTATACGAGCTGCACCGGGAGCGTCGTTCGGTCAAAGACCTCGCAGGGTCCCTGAGGTACGACGGTCCGCCGAAGTCGATCGAGGAGATGGACGACGCGATCGCCGCGGCCGCCGCGGAGTCGATGCGGTGATTGCCCTCGACACCAATGTCATCGTCCGCTACCTGACCCTGGACGATCCCGATCAGGGACCGCGAGCGAAGGCGATCTTCGACAGGCTGACCGAGGACGAACCTGGGTTCATCGCCACGGTCGTGTGGGCTGAGACCCATTGGGTGCTGACTCGCTCGTACAAGCTCGCGACGGACGATGTCGTGAAGCGGTTGACGGCGCTCTCACTATCGGACGAGATCCGAGCCGAAGATTCGGCGGCCGTGGCATCGGCCGCTTCGGCCGCGCGCCAGGGCGCCGACTTCGCAGACGCGCTCATCGCGGCTGCCGCAACCCGGGCCGGATGCCAGGAAGTGGTCACCTTCGACAAGCGCGCCTCGAGCAAGTTGGGTTGGCGGCTGGCCTAGCTGACTCGGGCCAGGCGTGCTGCGATCAGCCGCCGCTCGGCGGCGTTCGCGGTCAGTTCGAGGGCCCGGAGGTCGGCGGCGGTGGCCTCGTCCGTCCGTCCCATCCGACGCAGCAGGTGCGCCCGGACGGCATGCCACAGGTGGTACTGGGACAGGGCCGGCTCGAGGCTCTCGACCTCGGCCCGCGCTGCCTGCGGCCCGGCGACTTCGGCCAGCGCGACCGCGCGGTTGAGCCGGACGATCGGCGACCGGTCGTAGCCGAGCAGCATGTCGTAGAGCACCAGCACCTGGGGCCAGTCGGTCTGGGCCGCCGAGGCCGCGTCGGCGTGGCAGGCCGCGATCGCGGCGTGCAGCTGCCACCTTCCCGGACGGCGCAGGCTCGCCGCCCGGTCGAGCTCGCGCCGCGCCTCGGCGAGCATGCCCGCGTCCCACCTGCCGCGGTCCTGGTCGGCCAGCAGCACGATCTCGCCGTCGACCGCGCGGGCGTCCTCGCGGGCCCGGTGGAAGAGCAGCAGAGCGAGCAGCCCATGCGCCTCGGCCTCGCCCGGCAGGGTGGTGGAGACCACCCTGGCGAGCCAGAGCGCGTCCTCGGCGAGGTCGCGATCGGCCGCCGCGCCGCCACCGTCGGAGAGGTGGGCCTGGGCGTACATCACCGAGATGACGGTCAGGACGATGTCGAGCCGGCTGGAGCGCTCGGCTCCCTCCGGGATCCGGATCGGGACGCCGGCTGCGCCGATCTTGCGCTTGGCGCGCACGATCCGCTGGGCGACAGCGGTGGTGGTGCTCAGCGTGGCGCGGGCGATCTGGGCCGTGGTCAGTCCGCAGATCGCCCGCAGGGTGAGGGCGAGTTGGGCCTCGGGCGGCAGCGCGGGGTGGCAGCAGCCGAACAGCAGCGGCAGCCGCTCGTCCAGCTCGGGTTCGCTGGTCGCCGGTTCGAGCAGGGTGAGCTTCTCCCGGTAGCGGCGCTCCCGCCGCAGCCGGTCCAGCGCATTGTGCCTGGCGGCCTGGGTGAGCCAGCCGCCCGGGTTCGGCGGAACGCCCCGGAGACGCCATTCGCGCAGCGCCTCCTCGACGGCGTCGGCCACGGCCTCCTCGGCGAGATCCAGGTTGCGCAGCGATGCGGTCAGCGCGGCGACGATCCGGGCGGATTCCTCACGCACCACGCGGGCCAGCAGCTGGTCGGATGCCGCGCCGCGCGGCGGGGGCGCGGCATCCGTCCCGGTCACTGCTCGAACTGGCTGTAGTCGGTGACGATCGGCCGGATCTCGACCGAGGTGCCCTCCAACTCGAGCATCGGCCAGCTGCGGGCGAGCGCCAGCGCCGCGTCCAGGTCGGGGACGTCGATGACGCTGAACCCGCCGACCGCCTCCCGCGCCTCGGTGAACGGCCCGTCGACCACCACCGGCCCGTCCGCGGAGTAGCGGACGGTGGTCGCGGTCTCGACCGGCTGCAGCTCGGCGCCGCTGTCCTCGATCGCGGCGGCATTGTCCTGGAACCACTGGTAGACCCGCCCGTAGACCTCCTGGGCGACCTCGGGCGGCACCGCGGCGTCGTGCGCGGGGGTGGAGGTGAACATGATGACGTACTTCACGGTCGTGTCCTTTCTTTGTCGAACCGTTGCACCCCTACAGCGAACGGACAAGACCCAATTCGACAGCTCCCCGCGAGAATCTTCGGATACACGCCCTAGGGACGCCTGGCCAGAAGGCGACCTCCGGCGGCCACGAGCAGCCGCACCTCCTCGAAGACGCCGTCCGGCAACGCGTCCACCGGCCACCAGGCGACATCGTGGGATTCCTCCGAGACACGCAGGACGGCGCCCGGCGCGGCCCGTCCGACGAACCGGACGTCGAGGTGGCGGGTCTGCGTCGTGTAGCCGCGGCAGGTGATCGGGTGGCAGTCGAGAGTGACCGGCTCGGGCTCCAGGCGCACCTCGATGCCGAGTTCCTCGCGCACCTCCCGGGCCGCCGCCGCGCCCAGACTCGCGTCCTCGGCTTCGACATGCCCGCCGGGAGCCAGCCAGGCTCCGACGATGCCGTGCAGCACCAGCGCGACCTGCGTGAGATCGTGGCTGAAGACCATCGCGGACGCCGTCAGGTGGCCCGGAGCGCAGCTGCGCAGCGTGGCGTCCGTCCGCGCCGCGAGGAAGGCGAGGTAGGTCTGCGCCAGTGCCGCCTGACTCGGGTCGGGAGCCGTCCAGTCACCGAGCACGGCCACCGCGTCGGCGTGCGCTGGCGTTACGAGGAGGTTCACCGCGCCACCGTAGCGCCGTTGCCAGGCACTGACAGCCCCTCGTCATCCTGGGAAGACTTAGCACGCGCGCCGCGACCCGCA
>CAZLWS010000244.1:0-3121 GCA_964563205.1 uncultured Propionibacteriaceae bacterium
CGCCCTCGCCCTCGCGGATCAGGCCGAGCAGGATGTGCTCGGTGCCGATGTAGGGATGATTGATCTGGAGCGCCTCGCGCATCGAGTACTCCAGCACCTTCTTCGCCCGCGGCGTGAAGGGAATGTGCCCGGTGGGGGTCTGCTGGCCCTGGCCGATGATCTCCTCGACCTGGTCGCGGACGGCCTCCAGCGAGACGCCCAGCGACTCCAGCGCCTTGGCCGCGACGCCTTCACCCTCGTGGATCAGGCCGAGCAGCAGATGCTCGGTCCCGATGTAGTTGTGGTTGAGCATGCGCGCCTCGTCCTGGGCGAGGACGATGACCCGCCTGGCGCGATCGGTGAACCGGTCGAACATCGCAGCGAACTCCTTAATCCAGCGGTGCTGGGCGTCCTGCGACGGGTACTCGTCGCCGGAACGCCCTCAGTGTAGTCAACGGACTATCGCCGCTCGGAGTTCCCGTGTTCGCCTGCGGCTCAATCCGGCGCCCCTGGACAGCGGAATCTCCGCGGACCGAGGCTTCGGGATCCGCGGAGACTCGCGGTCGATCAGGAGTGTGCGTTCTCGTAGGCCTCGCGAACCTCGCTGGAGACGCGCCCGCGGGAGGAGACCTCCATGCCCTGGCCGATAGCCCAGGCGCGGACCTCGTTGGCGCTGACGCCCGCGCCCGAGCGGCGGCGGGAGGCGGCCGGACGGCGGCTGGACGAGATCTTGCGGCCGGCGCCGATGTAGGGGGCGAGGGACTCTTCCAGCGCCGCGCGGTTGGCGTCGGAGAGGTCGATCTCGTAGGTGGTGCCGGCGTAGGCAAAGGTCACCGTGGAGTCGGCCTTGCTCTGGTCGAGATCGTCGGTGAGCACGATTTCCACGCGCTGAGCCATAGGTATTCCTCTCAAAAAGCGGGCTGCCGCTGATGTATGGACTTAAAACACCTTATACCACTCGGCAATCCTCCGAAAAGCGGCCATTCGTCCGGGAGCTATCGTGAATCATCCGGGCGGGATGAGGACATCCCGCGTTTGGACGCCGCGCCGGCGGGAAACCGGGTCAGCGCGCCTCGCGACGCTGTTGCTCCAAGGCGAAAGGAGCGGTGATCGCCGCGAGGTCGACCACGGTCGGCAGATTCTCCTCGCTCCACAGGATTTCCTCGGAATCGGAAACCGGGCCGGCCACTCGGCGCGGCAGAGCGAGAATCTCGGCGTTGCGGTGCTCGTTGAGCCGGGCCAGCTCGAAGCGGAGACTGGCGTTGTCGCCGCGCAGTCGGGCGACCTCCTGGTTCAACTCCCCCACCTGTGCGGTGGCCACCGTCAGCCGGCTGCGCAATTCACGGTTGCGTTCGGCCATGACGTCCAGCAGCCGGCGGTGCTGCGTCCGCTCGGCGCGCAACTTCTCACCGTGCTGGCGTAATTCCACAGTGGAGCGAAGTTCGTAGCCGGCGCGCTGGGTCTTCACTTCCCGCCAGGCCAGCAGGCAGGAAATCAGCCCGCCGGCAAACGCGACGACGGCGCCCGCGCGGGTCAGCCAGACGTCGCCGGTGAGAAGGCTGCCGGCGAGCACCAGCGTGACCAGGAGGGTGATCCAGGAATAGCGGCCCAGGGTGGCGCCTTCGGCGGCTCGGCGATTCGTGCTCACAGGCGTAGCCTAACCCGCCTCATCGGATTCCCCGGTGTGGCCGCCCGGCGTGGCGGCCGGGTCGTCCGGTGAGGGCGGCGGCAATTCGCAGGCCCGCTCCAGCCGGCGCCCGGCGACTGCCAGGATCACGGCGGCCAGCGCCGTGACGGCCGCCCCGATCGCCCGTTCGCGGGGCAGCTGGGCCTCCAGGAACCCGGCGGCGTGCAGCGCCACCCCGGCGTAGCCGCCGGCGAGCGCCGCCCCGGCCAGCAGGGCGGACTTGCCCAGGGCGAGCCGGGCCACCGCCGCGGTGGGCGCCATCGGCTCACGACGGCGGATCGTCCGCCGGGTGCGGCGGGCCTGCCAGCCCACCAGTGCCGCGACCACAGCGATCGCGCCGGCGCCCAGCAGCGGGGGCACGGGCAGGGCGAGGCTCAGCCGATCCAGTGAGAAGTAGAGCGCCCAGCCGAGCGCGAAGCCGCCCAGCGCGACCGCGGCGACCGTCCGCCACGTCGTCAGCGACACCGTGGGCGGGGAGGGCATCAGAGGTCGATGACCAGATCGTCGCGGCGACGGACTGTCGTGGTGTCGAGTCCGGCGACGAGGTCGGCCACCCGGCCATGGCCCACCAGTTCGGCCTCCGGCTCGAGTTCCAGCCAGGGCACCAGCACGAAGGCCCGCTCGTGGGCCCTGGGGTGCGGCAGGGTGAGCACGTCGTTGTTCGTCACCCGGTCCGCGACCGCGATCAGGTCGACGTCGATGGTCCGCGGGCCGTTCAGCACCGTCCGGACGCGGTCGAAGGCGTCCTCGATGGCGTGCGCACGCTCGAGCATCACATTGGACGCCAGCGTCGAGTCGGCCTGGACGATGATGTTGAGGAACAGCGGCTGGTCAGTGAGGCCGACCGGATCGGTCTCGTAGACGGAGGAGACGCCGGTGACCTTCATGCCCGGGGTCTGCCGCAGCAAGTCGGTGGCGCCTTGCAGGTACTCCATCCGGTCGCCCAGGTTGGAGCCCAGCGAATAGGTGACGTGCCGCAACGGCGTCATGCCCGAGAGGGTGTCCAGGTCGAGATCGATCATGCTCATGCGCGCCTCCGTTTCACCTGCACTGCCGCATCGCGGACCGGCACCGGGATGGGGGCCTCCGGCTTGTGGACGGTCACCGTGATCCGCTTGATGATCGGGTGCTTTGCCAGGCACTCAGCAGCGATTTTGTCGGCCAAGGTCTCGATCAGGTCGACCGAATCGGATTCCACGACCGCCGCGACCTGCTCGGCCAGCAGCCCGTAGTCGACCGTGGTCTCGAGGTCGTCGACGCCCGTCCCGCGGTCGAGGACGCAGTCGACGTCGATCACGAAAGGCTGTTCGCTGAACTTCTCCGACGTGTAGACCCCATGCTTGCCGAGCACCTCGATGCCGGTCAGCTTGATCCGATCGCTCACTGCGCCACCTCCGGTTCCGACCCTACCCGACGGACCGGACGGCCGAGTCCGGCATCAGGAATCGGCCTCCC
>CAZLWS010000245.1:0-3072 GCA_964563205.1 uncultured Propionibacteriaceae bacterium
CGGCCTCAACCTGGCCCGCGCCGCCATGTGGGACCGGATCGCCAAGTGCGAGTCCACCAACCGCTGGCACATCAACACCGGCAACGGCTACTACGGCGGCCTGCAGTTCTCCAAAGCCTCCTGGAATGCCAACGGCGGCCGCGACTTCGCCGCACTCCCCCATCAGGCCAGCCGCGCGGAGCAGATCACCGTCGCCAACCGCTACTACGCCAAAGCCGGCCTGCAGCCCTGGGGCTGCCGCCACGCGGCCTGAAACTCAAGACTCGGAGGATCTCCCGGGCGTCCCCCACACCCAGCCCCGGACATCCTTCGCCCAACCTGGTGGCGTCGCCCTCCCCCCGGCGGCGCCACCGGGCTGGTTTCCGGCCAGGGACCCTGGCGGCGGCGCCTGCCGACGCCCGCCCCGGACGGCCGCTGCGCCCGGGCAGGCTATCCTCCCGGTCATGGACCCCCGCCTGCTGTCCCCCGCCACCTGGACCGAGCCGCTGGAGAGGATGCGCGCCGCCCTGCCGGAAGCCGCGGTCTCCAGCCGCTTCTCCGGAACCCTGAGCCAGAGCTCGTTCGGCGGCGGCGAGCGGTACCTCGACGAGTCGGGCGACGAGTTCTACCTGCGCCGCGACGGCGTCCAGTATTCCGCGATGGACGCCCTGGACGCGGTCTCCGACCTGGCGCCGCAGGCGCCGCTGGGGGTCTCCATCGAGGTCGGCCGGACCACGCCGCCGAAAGTGGTCCTCTACGAGCTTCCGGGCGAGGAGGTGGTCAACACCGGGTTCAGCTCGCCGATCTCGGCGGTCGTGCTGCGCGCCGGCGCGCTGCCGGAGCCGTTCCGGCGGCTGCCCGAGATCCATCCCCGCCCGTGGGATCAGAGCATGAACCCGGAGTGGCTGGCGCAGATCGTGCGGGAGGCGTTGCCCGATGCGACCGGAATGTCGGAGGAACAGCTGCAGACGTGGGAGCAGCGACACCGCTGCGTCCTGCCGCCGGACGTCCGCGCCCTCTACCTGGCCGCCGCCCAGGGGGACCTGATCCGGCCGCCCAAGGCGGGTGCGGAGGCGGACTCCGAGGCCGACTACGTCATGCGGATCTTCCCGCTCGGCCGGGAGGACCCGTACTGGCGGGCCGACGCCCGGTGCGGCGGCTGGCAGTCCGGGGCGAACGAGGTGGTGGGCGCCGACCCGTCCGGCCGCGTCCAGGCGCTGGGATTCTCACCGGCCTGGGTGCCGCTGGGCGACGACTGGGGCGGCAACTACTTCGTGGCCGACCTGGCGCCCGGACCGAACGGGACGATCGGGCAGATCCTCTTCGTGGATCACGAGACGAACTCCGGAGCGAGCTGGGTGGCGCCCTCGTTGACGGCTTTCGTCGCGAACCCGCCCCAGAGCTACGGCGGCGACCTGCCGCCGGCCGCCGGGCTGAAGGTGCGGATCGGCAACCACACCAGCGAGACGCTGGCCTCGGTCACCCCGGAGACGGAGGTGCTGATCGTCAACCGCGTGGACGAGCCGGTGGACCTGAGCGGCCTCGCCGGGCACCGGCGGCTGCGCACCCTGTCGATCACCCCCGGCCCGGTCTCCGGGGTCCGGACGATCCCGGACCTCCCCGCCCTGGAGTACCTCGAGACGAACCTGGCCACCTGGCGATTCCTGCTCGACCGCGACCTGGTGCCGGATCGACTGCTGGCCGCCGGCTTCGACGACCTTCGGGCCGACTGGCCGGGCCTGGTCGCGGTGGCCAACGAACTCCTGCGCCGCTGGGGCCGGCCCACCATCACCGAGCACGTCATCCAGCCCGGCTGACCCGGCGTCTCCGGATCCGCGGCCTGGACGCCCCGCGCCCGCGCGTCTCGACCAGCCATCCGTCATCCCGGCGAAGGCCGGGATCTCAAAGACCGTCCACGACGACACCGGAAGGGATCGCTGCTTCGTCAGCCTGGTCGACCTCAGCGCTGGATCGTCCCTTCCTGGAAGTCGTCGTTGCCGGTCTCCTCGACGATGTCCTGGTGCTCCTGCAAGCCCACCCAGGTGTTGCTCGCCTCGTGGTGGTAGTACCGGTCGGCGCCGGCCTCGACCTGATGGGCGTAGCCCTGCGCGTCCAGGACGGTGGTCTCCTCGCGCATCGCGTTGACGAAGCTTTGCTGTTCGCTGCCGCCGGTAGCGTCCGGTGTCGCGGCGCCCGTCCGCAGGCCGCCCAGATACTGCTCGTGGGCGGCGTCGCTGCTCGCCTGCTGGGCGCTCCAGGAGGCCGCGGCCGCCTCGTTGGCCCCGCGCTGCTCGGCCATCCGGCTCTGGAACTCGCGTCCCTGCTGCTCGATGCCGCTCATGCGCTCCTGATGAGCGCGCTCACTGGCCCGCGTGGCGGCGTTGATGGACTCCATCACGCTCGCGTGGCTGGCGGCGATGCGCGCCTGCTCCTGCTGGTTGCGCAGCGCCTGCGCGGTGGTCGCCTGGGCGGTCGCCACCAGCTTCAGGACGGCCGGGACGTAGGCCTCCGGATCCGCCACCGTCGTGACTCCGTAGACCTGGGCGATCCAGCCCGGACCGACGCCGCGGGTGGTGGCCAGGAAGATCGCGCGGACGGGGCGTCCGTCCTCGCCCTGGTAGGCGGCGGTGAGCCGGGCCGCGTGCAGCCAGGTGAGCGGTGACCCGAGGCGCTGGACGGTCTGCGCGGCGACCTCGCGCAGCTGCGGATCCTCGCGCACCTCGAGCTGCTGGAAGCCCGGCCGCGAGCCGTAGCGGAACTGCACCCACTCGGGCAGGAAGTTGACCGCCGGAGTCGGCGGACGCAGCGCCATCCCAGGCGGCGCGAACATCGAGCTTGACGGGTCGAGGAACATCGGGATGCCGCTGTCCCCGCTGAACAGCGTGGTGCCGCCGTCCGGGCTCACGGTCTGCGCCATCGGGTAGGCCATGGCGGGGGTCGGCTCCACCCAGGCCCGGGAGCGCCAGCCGACAGGCAGCGAGATCAGGAAGGTCTGGGTGTCGTCGGTCACCTGCTGCCAGGCGGACAGGTCGGCCAGGCTCTCGGCCGCCGAACGCGCCGCCGGGGCGGGAGCCGGCGCTGCGGGGGCCGGCG
>CAZLWS010000246.1:0-3055 GCA_964563205.1 uncultured Propionibacteriaceae bacterium
CACAGCACGTCTTCGCGGTCGCAGTAGAGAAGTTCGGCCTGGATCCCGAGGCCGGCGCGAACGCTGAGCGCCATCGAGCGACCGTCGGAGCGCCACCAGCTCACTGGCGGTAGTACGGCGCTGGAGGAAGTGCAGACCGATCCCAACTAGAGGCAGTGATCCAGGGGCGCCCCGACCTTACAATTCCCTATTGGAGGCAACGACCGACAAGGAGGCCCCGATGACAAGTTCGGACACGATCGCCGTGGGCGACTACCTGGTCGACATTGAGTTCGACTTCGGCAATGAGGATCAGACCGGCAACCTGTGGACGTGGCTTCACAAGGCGCGCAACCCCGCGGAGATCTACCCCGGCGCCGTGCTGACGCTGCGCGATGGCGAGGACCTGGCGATGGGCCAGGTGATCGACCTCGTCCCGGCGGCCAACGGCACGATCGTTCACATCGAGCTGTTGCCCGGAGCCGTCGAGGACTACTACGCCGCCCTCCGGCGCGCGACCATACCTGAGTCCTGAAGTTGCGTCGCGCTCAAACACGAGTGATCTTGGTGGCCGCTTCGGCATGAGGGCGAGCGAGCACCTTCTCCGCCCTCACTCGAGATCCGCGTGCCGGGGGAACATGTCGTCGGTGGTCTGACCGGTCCGTTCCATCAGTTCGAGGACGAGCGCGTCGTAGGTGAGGAAGGCCAGCTGCTCGAAGGCCGACCCCATGGGTTGGATGGACGTGATCGCGCTGGCGGTCTTCAACTTGGGCGAGGCGCCGGGAAGGACGACCACGGCGTCCGCCAACTGCCCGATCGTCGAGCCGGCGTCCATCGTGATCAGACCGATCCGCACCCCGCTGCGCTGCGCCTTGCGGGCCAGGGCGACCAGGCTCTCGGTCTCGCCGGAGCCCGAGCCGATGATCAGCAGATCGCCCGGACGGCTGTGCGGACTGGAGATGTCGCCGACCATCGACACCGACTTGCCCAAGTGCAGCAGCCGGTTCGCGAAGCCGCGGATCGCGAGACCGGAACGACCGGAACCGGCGAAGAAGATGTGACCGGTCCGCTCGATCTCCTCGATCAGGCCGGCGAGCCCGGCTTCCTCGATGAGCTGAGCGTTGCCGGTCAGTTCGCCAAGGATGGCCTTCAGGCTCGTGGTGACGCTCACGGGTTCGCTCCTTCGATGAGTTGCCGCAGCCGGACGGCCTCGGCTGCCGGGTCTGGTGCACCGGTGATGCCCCCGCCGACGATCAGGATGTCAGGCTTGAGTGCCAGATAGTCTCCGGCGGTCTCGCTGGTCACGCCGCCGGCGACGGCCAGGGGCACCACTAGGTCGCTCTCGGCGAGGGCGCGCAGGTCGTCCAGCGGGGTGCGGCCCAGGGCCTGCTGGTCGACGCCGGTGTGCACCGCGACTACGTGGACGCCCAGCTCCTGCAGCCGCCGGGCCCGCGCCACCAGGTCCGGGACGCAGATCAGGTCGGCCATGATCCGTCCGCCGTGGTCGGCGGCCGCCTGAACGGCGCCGGTCACCGACCCCTCGTCGGTGAGCGCGAGGATGGTGGCATAGTCGGCGCCGGCCTCGAAGGCGAGCGCCGCCTCGTAGTAGGCCGCGTCCATGATCTTGGCGTCGCAGAGCACGGCCAGTTGCGGGTGCCGCTGCTTGATCGCGCGCACTGGTTCGAGCCCGTAGCGGATCACCATTGGCGTCCCGACCTCGACGATGTCGAGCTGAGCCGCCACCTGGTCGAGCAGGGGGAACAGATCGGCCCGGTCGAGGTCGTCCAGCGCCAGCTGCAGCTTTGTCACCCGCCCACGATAGAGGACCAGCCCGGAAACCCGACTGCAACAAAGCGCCGCACTTCGCGTAACAAAGTGGTCATACCATTTTGGCGATCGGGTGGCACTCCCCACCCGCCCGGCAGCTTTCTCGGAGGACCGACATGAAGTACCTCACCTATCTCAAACACCCCGCCATATTGATCGGCCTCGCGGCCGTCCTGGGCATCACCTTCGGCCTGATCGTCGGAGAGTGGGCCGCCAACATCAAGTTCCTCGGCGACCTCTTCATCCGGCTGATCCAGATGTCGATCGTCCCGCTGGTGATGGCCTCCGTCATCGTCGCCACCGGCTCGATGACCGGCTCCGGGATGGGCCAGCTCGCCTTCCGCACCTTCAAGTGGATGATCGGCTTCTCGCTGATCGCCGCCGTGATCGCGTGGGTGCTGGGCACGGTCATCCAGCCGGGCGCCGGCATCACTTTCGAGAGTGGCGCCCCGCTGCCCGACCAGGCCGAGGCCGCTCCTTGGCAGGACACCATCCTGGGCTTCGTCAGCACCAACGTCTTCGCCGCGATGTCCTCGGCGGCGATGGTGCCGATCATCATCTTCTCGCTGCTCTTCGGCCTGGCCCTCAACGCCTACGTGACCAGCACGGGCAACCGTCAGCTGCTCGAACTCCTCGAGCAGATCCAGGCGCTGGTGCTCACCATGATCAAGTTCGTCATGTACCTCGCCCCGATCGGCGTCTTCTGCCTGCTCGCCGCGCTCGCCGGCGACGTCGGCTTCGCGGTCGTCACCACCGGGCTGAAGTATCTCGGCGCGACCCTGATCGGCGTGCTGCTCGTCACCGCCCTCTTCGTCGCCGTGGTCTGGCTGCGCACCGGCCTCAGCCCGGCCAAGCTGCCCGGCAAGCTCGCCGAGCAGACTCTGATCGCCATCACCACCACCAGCTCCGCGGTCACCTTCCCGACCGTGCTGAAGACCGCGATCGAGAAAGTCGGCGTCAGCCAGCGGGTCGCCAACTTCACCCTGTCGGTCGGCCTCACCATGGGCTCCTACGGCGCGGTACTCAACTACATGCTGGTCGTCATGTTCCTGGCCCAGTCCGGACGGATGGAGCTCGGCATCGGGCAGATCGCGATGGGCATGGCGCTGGCCATCCTGCTCAACATGGGCACGATCACCGTCCCCGGCGGCTTCCCGGTGGTAGCGATGTTCTTGGCCACCTCCCTGGGCCTGCCGTTCGAGGCGGTCGGCCTGCTGATCGCCGTTGACTGGTTCGCCGGCATCTTCCG
>CAZLWS010000247.1:0-3016 GCA_964563205.1 uncultured Propionibacteriaceae bacterium
CGCGGCGGCATGACCTCGCACGCGGCCGTGGTCGCGCGCGGCATGGGCACCTGCTGCGTCTCCGGCCTGGGCGACATCTCCTTCGCCGCGGACGGCAAGAGCTTCAGCCTCGGTGGCCACACCTTCACCGAGAACGACTGGATCTCCCTGGACGGCTCCACCGGCAACGTGTACGGCGAGGAGATCGACACCGTCCCGGCCGAGATCGGCGGCTACTTCGGCCGGATCATGGCCTGGGCGGACGAGTACCGCACCCTCAAGGTGCGCACCAACGCCGACTCGCCGGCGGACGCCGAGCAGGCCCGCGAGTTCGGCGCCGAGGGCATCGGCCTGTGCCGCACCGAGCACATGTTCTTCGAGCCGGACCGGATCGCGGCCATCCGCGAGATGATCGTCTCCAAGACCGTCGAGCAGCGCGAGGCCGCCCTGGCCAAGCTGCTGCCGATGCAGCGCGGCGACTTCGAGGGCATCTTCACCGCGATGGAAGGCCTGCCGGTCACCATCCGGCTGCTCGACCCGCCGCTGCACGAGTTCCTGCCGACCGACGAGGGCGACATCGCCGCCCTCGCCGCCGAGATGAGCCTGAGCGTCGACGAGCTGAAGAACATCATCTCCTCGCTGCACGAGTTCAACCCGATGATGGGCCACCGGGGCTGCCGCCTGGACGTCACTTATCCCGAGATCGGCGCCATGCAGACCCGCGCCATCATCGAGGCGGCGATCAACGTCCAGAAGGCTCACCCGGAGTGGGACATCGTCCCGGAGATCATGATCCCGCTGGTCGGCGAGGTGAAGGAGTTGGCCTTCGTCAAGAAGATCGTCGTCGAGACCGCCGACGCGATCCTCGCCGAATCCGGCATCGACCTGAAGTACCTGGTCGGCACCATGATCGAGATCCCGCGGGCCGCCATCACCGCCGACGAGATCGCGACCGAGGCGGAGTTCTTCTCCTTCGGCACCAACGACCTGACCCAGATGACCTTCGGCTTCAGCCGGGACGACGCTGGCAAGTTCCTGGACGCCTACTACGACAAGAAGATCTACGAGAACGACCCGTTCGCGCGGCTCGACCAGGTCGGCGTCGGCAAGCTGGTGAAGACCGCCGTCGAGCTCGGCCGGCAGACCCGTCCCGACATCAAGCTCGGCATCTGTGGCGAGCACGGCGGTGACCCGGCCTCGGTCGAGTTCTGCCACAACGTCGGCCTGGCCTACGTCTCCTGCTCGCCGTTCCGCGTGCCGATCGCCCGGCTCGCCGCGGCCCAGGCGGCCCTGAAGAGCGCCTGACCAAGGCTCCAGCAAGGGGGTCCGGCCTTTCGGCCGGGCCCCCTTTGCGTTCCCAATGCCGCTGGAGCACTCCTCCCCGTCCCGCCTCATCAACAAGCTGTGGCGGAATCCCCGATGTCGGGACTTTGGCCACACCTTGTTGGGGTGGGGGACGGGGTGGGCTCTCCCGTCTTTCAGGTTCGGCAAGCTGTGGCGGAATCCCCGATGTCGGAACGTCGGCCACACCTTGTGGGTGGGGAGAGGGCGGGTTGGAGTGTTGGGGAGTGGGCAATCGGGCGGGGCAGGGCGTGTGCTCGTCCGGATCTGAGGATTTCCTGAGAAGGTGGATGGGTGCGGGCTTTGACGTGGTGCTGGGTGGCTGTGACGGCGTTGGCGGTGACGGGCTGCGGGGTGGTTTCGCCGGTGGTGACGGAGGATCCGGTCGAGCCGCTGCCGGTGATCACGATCGGGTCGGACGGCACCGCGGTCTCCGAGCTTGTCGCATCGCTCTACGTGGCGGCGCTGAAGGCCGCCGGTGAGCCGGCCGAGGTGGTCGAGGTGACGCCGGGCACCGAGACCCTGGCGCTGGGCGACAACCACCCGATGGCGATGCCGGTGTACGCGGCGACCTGGCTGCAGGAGTTCAGCACTGAGCCCGCCACCTTCGACACCGCGACGACGATCACCGACCTGGCCACCGCGGTGGCGCCGGCGATCGGCGTGCTGGAGAGCAGCGCAGTGGACGGCGGACTGGTGTGGGCGGTCGACCCAGAATCCGAACTTGTCTCGCTGACCGACCTCGCGGCGCTGCCCGCCGGGACGGCCGTCGTGGCCCCCGCGTTCGCCATGACGAGCGCCTCCGGGGTGCCGGCGCTGGAGGCCGCCTACGGGGCCAAGCTCGCCGCGGAGCCGCTCGACGACCCCGCCGAACGGGCTGCCGCACTCGCTGACGGCCATGCGGCCGCGGCCTTCCGGCGCACCGAGAGCATCGACCTCGCCGGACTGGACGTGCTCACCGACCCGGTCGGCATCCTCACCCCGGATCCGCTGGTGGCGGCGGTGGCGGCCGAGTTCGCCGACCAGCGTCCGGACGCCGTGCTGGTGCTGGACGCCGTCCAGAGTGCGCTGACCGACGACTCGCTGGCCGAGTTGGCCGCGAGCGCAGCCGTGGATGGGCTCGACCCGGCGCTGGCGCAATGGCTGGCCGAGCGCGGGCTGGGCTGACGCGCGGGTCGGGAGATCCCCGCCTTCGCGGGGATGACGGAGTGGGTGTGCGGGGATGACGGAGTGGGTGTGCGGGGACGACGGAGTGGGTGTGAGGCGGGCAGCGAGGCTTCGCGACGGACGCGCGAAGTGCGAGGATCCGCGCGACGTGTTGACGAGCGACGCGAGAAACCGACTGGGCCGAAGGCTGACCTCAGCCACCGGTGACGTCCTCTAGTAGGAGCCCTCGGCGACGGCGCCGTCCAATACCGCGCGGGTGCCGGAGAGGCCCAAGCGGGTCGCCCCGGCCTCGATCAGGGCGACGGCGGTGGCGTGGTCGCGGATGCCGCCGGAGGCTTTGATCCCAAGTCGTCCGCCGACGGTCTGCGCCATCAGTTCGATCGCGTGGACGGACGCCCCGCCCGCCGGGTGGTAGCCGGTGGAGGTCTTGACGAAATCGGCCCCGGCCGCCTCCGCGCACTGACAGGCCAGCACGATCTCGTCGTCGGTGAGCGCAGCGGATTCGATGATCACCTTCAGCACCCTGGGC
>CAZLWS010000248.1:0-2974 GCA_964563205.1 uncultured Propionibacteriaceae bacterium
GCTCCGCTCTTGGGAAGTTCAGTGCGTGCCGACACTATGCGACGCCTCTGACAAAACCCAAGCCCCCTAGGGCAGCAGCGCAATTCTGCGCCTGACAAGCCGTTCCCCTCCCCAGACCGGTCGATCGACCGACCACCCGATCTGACGCTGCAGTTGCTCGGCTCTCGTTCAAGAAGGCGAACAAGTGCGACGACAGCTGGTCTGGACCCGGAAGCCTAGTTGTCGGTGGAGGCGCCGATGAGCGGCGGCTCGGCGGACCACGGGAAGGAGATCCACTCGGCGGTGTGCTTCCAGACGTAGTCGCAGCGCACCACCGACGGCGGCTTCTCGTAGAGAACGGCGATGCGCGCCTCGGCGACGTGCTCGGCGCAGAACTCCTGCACCGTGCGCAGGGTCTCGCCGGTGTCGGCGACGTCGTCCACGATCAGCACCTTCTGGCCCGAAAGCGCCACCCCGGCGGGCACCGGCGGCAGCACCACCGGCATCGGCAGCCGCTCGCCCACGCCGGTGTAGAACTCGACGTTGATGATGTGCATGTTCTTGATGCCCATCGCGTAGCTGATCGACCCGGCAGGCACCAGCCCGCCACGGGTGATCGACAGGATCAGGTCGGGCCGGTAGCCGTCGTCCACCACCAGCTGGGCGAGTTCGCGGATCGCGACCCCGAACCCTTCCCAGGTGAGCACCTCGCGCGCAGGATTGGTCATTGGCACATCCTGCCAGGCCGGATCGCGTCGTCCGGCCATCGCCCATCCCTGAGAGCCTGGGTAGGGTGAGCCCATGCACCGCGCGATCATCGTCGTCGACGGCCGCGTCCAGGGCGTCGGCTTCCGCTGGTGGGCGATGGGCGAGGCCCGGGAACTCGGGCTGGCCGGACGCGCCACCAACCTCGACGACGGCACGGTGCAGGTGGACGTCCAGGGCGACCTCAACCAGATCGGACGAATGGTCCGCCGGCTGATCGAGCAGCCCACCACCACCGCACGTCCGGGCCGGGTGACCGGCCACACCCTGCAGTGGGTCGACCCGGTGGCCGGGACCAAGGGCTTCCAGGCGTACTGAGTCGAGGGTGGAGATCCCCGCCTTCGCGGGGATGACGGAGAGGGTGCCCGGGGATCACGGATGGCGGAAGGGCGAGGTAGTCGCGCGGGTGACGTAACGCACGCCGTTGACTCGGAGTTTGTGTACTGAAGTCGGTGTGCAAAGTCCAAGTCAGCGCTTCGGGGCGCTGTGGCGCGCGCGGGGTGACAGGGACGGGTGCGGTCAGGGTTCCTGGTCGATGGTGACGTCACTGCCGGGCATGTAGGGCTCCAGCACGGGGAAGACCCAGGTGAACAGGGCATAGACCGCGCCGGCGAGCAGGATCGCGGCCAGTGCGATCCGCACCGGCAGCGGGCCGGGCAGCAGACGCCACAGGGCTCCGTAGAGGGACATCAGCCGGACACCTCCAACAACTCAGGCGGCAGCCCCTGGTCGTGCGGAATGGTCTGGATCAGCCGGGAGTGGGTGACCCAGCGCTGCCGGGAGCTGAACATCGGGTGGCAGCTGGTCATCGTCATCAACGCCTCGGTCGGCTGCTCGCCGAGCCGGCCCGGCACCGGCGCCACGACCTCTGTCTGGGTCGGCGCCACGATCAGATCCTCGTAGACCTCGTAGACGAAGTAGCTCTCGCGGGTCTCGACGATGATCAGGTCGCCCGCTTTGAGCTCGGCGACCTTGTTGAACGGCTTGCCGTAGGTGGTGCGGTGGCCGGCCACCGCGAAGTTGCCGATCTCGCCCGGCATCACGCTCTCGGGGTAGTGGCCGATCCCCTTCTGCAAGGTCAGCCGGTCCGTCCCTTCGAGCACGGGCTTGGCGTACGCCGGCCCGAACCGGGGGATCCGCAGGATCGCGAAGGCGTCGCCGAACTCCGCCGGCTTTCGGGTGGCGGGCGCGTCGTCGTGGTCGGTCGGGACGCGGAACGCATCCTCCAGCTGGGAGACCGTCTCGGCCTGCTCGCCGTCCCCCACCACGTCCGTCCAGAGCAGCTGCCAGGCCACGAACAGCCCCAGCACCACGCCAGCCGTGATCATCAGCTCACCGACGATGCCGAGCACGCCGCGCAGGTACCGGCGGCGCGCCGGCGCCGCGTGGCGCGGTCGGGTGTCGGTGTTCATGGTCGCTCTCGATTCGGAACCCTCACAGGCTACCCGTGGGTCTGCCGCTCCCGAACTCTCGCAAAGCGCGACGACCCCGACAAACACAGCTTTCTCACAGCTTCGTCCTAGCCATCACAACGACGGCGCTGAGAAAGTGAACCTATGGCAATCCTGACCCGCAGCGGACAAGAACCTCTGACCCGGCCCGACGGCACCCCGATCCGGGTGCTCACCGTGGACGACGAGAGCAGCCTCACCGAGCTGCTCAGCATGGCCCTGCGCTACGAGGGCTGGGAGGTGTCGACCGCGTCCTCCGGCCTCGAGGCGGTGCAGGTCGCCCGCCAGGTGCGCCCCGACGCCATCGTCCTCGACATCATGCTGCCCGACTTCGACGGGCTTGAAGTGATGCGCAGGATCCGCACCGAGCAGCCGGACGTCCCGGTCATCTTCCTCACCGCCAAGGACGCCCTGGACGACCGCATCAACGGCCTCACCGCCGGCGGCGACGACTACGTCACCAAGCCGTTCAGCCTGGAGGAGCTGGTCGCCCGGCTGCGCGGCCTGCTGCGCCGCACCGGCGCCACCGTCGCCCGCGAGGAATCCCGCCTGGTGGTCGGCGATCTCAGCCTGGACGAGGATTCGCACGAGGTCTTCCGGGCTGGCGAGGAGATCAACCTCACCGCCACCGAGTTCGAGCTGCTGCGCTTCCTGATGCGCAACCCGCGCCGCGTCCTGAGCAAGGCGCAGATCCTCGACCGGGTGTGGAACTACGACTTCGGCGGCCAGGCCAACGTGGTCGAGCTGTACATCTCCTACCTGCGCAAGAAGATCGACGC
>CAZLWS010000249.1:0-2932 GCA_964563205.1 uncultured Propionibacteriaceae bacterium
GACGATCTCACCGCCCAGCTCACCGGGGGCGTCGTGATTCTCTGCCCGGTCGCCAATCCGACGGCCTTCGACGCCTGCAGCAACCCCTCCCCGCGGGACGACGTGAACCTGAACCGGGCGGGCAACCTCACCGCCGACACGTTCTCGGCGCGGTACTTCACCTGGCTGGCCGAGGTCATCAGCGCGACGTCCGCGGTGTTGGTCGACCTGCACGGCGGGGGGAACTATCTGACCGCCCACCACTTCGCCATGGTCGCCGCCCGGGAGGAGCCGCTCTACGCGCGGGCGGAAGGGCTGCTGGACGGCATCGTGCCCTACTTGGTGAAGCTGAACGGGTCGAAGGGCACGCTGATCGAGGCGGTGAGCGCCCGGGGGACGGTGGGGATCCTTCTCGAAAGCGGCTGCGGCGGAGTGTTCACCAACGCCGAGGTCGAGACCCTTCGGAAGAGTGTGATCGGCCTGCTGGCGAAGCTGGGGATGCTCGGCGACGCCGTCCCGCCGGTCTGGTACGGCGCCCCCGAGGCCTTCCACCACGAACTCGAGCTCTTCCTGGACTCCGAGGCCGTCCTGGTCTCCTATCAGGAGACGGGCGCCCGGGTCGACCGAGGGGATCCGATTCTGCGCTTCGCGGATCGCTCCTCACTGGAGCAGCGCTGGCTGACCTCGCCCATGGACGGGGCGATCCTGCTGGCCGTTCGCGCCGCCGCGCTGATCAGGCCCGGCAGCTACGCCGCCTACCTGGCCCACAACTGAGGTCCCGCACCCGGATCGGTCAGCGGATCATGGTGTAGATCCAGTAGCCGTAGCCGACGGTCACTGCCAGCACGCCCACGAAGATCAGGATCACCCACCAGCGCATCCGGCGCTTCTGGCGGGTGGCGGGCACCTCCAGCGGACCCCACTCGCCGATCCGCGGCATCACTCGCGCCGGCGCGCCCTCATTGAGGTTGAGGTTGGTGTTCAGCCCGTCCATGGCTTCGATCCTACTCAGCGCGGGCGACGGCGGCCGCGGCCTCGGCGCCGGAGTTGAGCAGCACCTCGAAGCCGGCCGCGTCCAGGATCGGACGGCCCAGCTGCACGGCCTTGGCATACTTCGAGCCGGCGTTCTCCCCCACCACCACGAAGTCGGTCTTCGCCGACACCGAGCTTGCCGACTTCCCGCCGCGGTCGGTGACGGCGGCGTTCGCGCCGTCCCGGGTGTAGCCGGGGATCGAGCCGGTCACCACGACGGTCAGGCCGGCGAGGGTCTGCGGCAGGCCTTCGACGGGCTCGGCGGGCTCGTCCGCCATCACACAGCCGGCCGCCAGCCACTTCTCGACGATCGCGACATGCCAGTCGACGGTGAACCACTCGACGATGGACGCGGCCAGGGTCGGCCCGACCCCCTCCACCGAGGCCAGCTCCTCGTAGGACGCCGCTCGCAGCGCTTGAATCGACGGGAACGCGGCCGCGACGTCCGGCGCGATCCCCTTGCCGATGTGCCGGATCGACAGCGCGACCAGGAACTTCGCGAACGGACGGGTCTTGACGGTCTCCAGGTTGGCCAGCAGCTTCGCGCCGTTGGTGCTGAGCGTGCCGTCCTTCTTGGTGAAGAACGGCGACGTGGCCAGCTTCGCCTCGTCCAGGTCGAAGAGGTCGCCTTCGTCGGTCAGCAGCCCGGCGCCGAGCAGGGCGTCCGCGGCCTGCCAGCCGAGCACCTCGATGTCGAGCCCTTGGCGGGAACCGAGATGGAAGAGCCGCTCCCGCAGCTGGGACGGGCAGGACCGGGTGTTCGGGCAGCGCAGGTCGGCGTCCCCCTCCTTCTCCGGACGCAACTCCGCCTCGCAGGACGGGCATTGCGTGGGCATCACGAACGGACGTTCGCTGCCGTCGCGCAACTCGACGACCGGCCCGAGTATCTCCGGGATCACGTCGCCGGCCTTGCGCAGGATCACCGTGTCGCCGATCAGGACGCCCTTGCGGACCACTTCGGATGCGTTGTGCAGGGTGGCGTACTCCACCGTCGAGCCGGCCACCACGACCGGCTCCATCTTGGCGTAGGGAGTGACCCGGCCGGTCCGTCCGACGTTGACCAGGACGTCGAGCAGCTTGGTGGTGACCTCCTCCGGCGGGTACTTGAAGGCGATCGCCCAGCGTGGCGCCCGGGAGGTGTTCCCGAGCCGGGCCTGCAGCGCCCGGTCGTCCACCTTCACCACGACGCCGTCGATGTCGTGCTCGAGGGAGTGCTTGCGGCCGGCCAGCGACTCGATATACGCCCAGGCCGCGTCCACGCCGGGCACAACCTTCGCGTGCGGGCTGGTCGGGAGCCCCCAGCCGGCGAGCAGCTGGTAGCCCTGCGACTGGCGGTCGATGCCGGCGCCGCCGGTCACCTCGCCCAGACCGTGGCACAGGAAGGCCAGGTTCCGGCTGGCGGTGACCCGCGGATCCTTCTGCCGCAGCGACCCGGCGGCGGAGTTGCGCGGGTTCGCGAAGGGCGACTTCCCGGCCGCCACCAGCCCTTCGTTAAGGGCGTCGAAGTCCTCTCGGCGCATGAACACCTCGCCGCGCACCTCGACGATCTCCGGGAGGTCCTCCCCGGCCAGCCGGGCCGGGATGGACGCGATGGTGCGGACGTTGGCGGTCACGTCCTCACCGACCACACCGTCGCCACGGGTGGCCGCCGACACCAGGCGACCCCGCTCGTAGACGAGGTCGAGGGCCAGTCCGTCGATCTTCAGCTCACAAAGCAGCCCGGAGCTCAGGTCGCCGCCGGCCAGCGCGGTCGCGCGCTCGGCCCAGCGCCGGAACTCGGCCTCGCTGAACGCGTTGTCCAGGCTCATCATCGGGATGCGGTGCCGCACCGGGGCGAACGTCGCCGACGCGTGCCCGCCGACCTGCTGGGAGGGCGAATCCGGGGTCACCAGCTCGGGGAAGGCAGCCTCAAGAGCGAGCA
>CAZLWS010000250.1:0-2928 GCA_964563205.1 uncultured Propionibacteriaceae bacterium
TGATCAACGCGGCGCTGTACCCGATCCTGGCCAGCCTGCTGGTGCTGCGCAACGCCATCCAAGGGCTTGGCGCGACCGGCGTCCCCACGATCGCCGGTTTCATGGAACTGGTGTTCCGCGCGGCGGCCGGGCTGTTCCTGGTGGCGCCGCTCGGCTTCGCCGGCGTGGCGCTGGCCGCCCCGCTGGCCTGGATCGGTGGGCTGCTGCCCGTGCTCGTCTCCTGGTTCGCCTATTGGTGGCGGCTGAAGGGACGCGAGCGGCGGCTGCTCGTCCGGGAACTCGTCTCCCGGCCCCCGCTGCTGCCGGCCGCCTGACCGCCTACTCGACCAGCCGGTAGCCGGCGCGGAAGGTCGCGTCGGGGACGATCCACTCGTTGCCGTCGGCGTCCCGCACCACCCAGCCGTCGGCGCCGGCCGTGGTCGCGCCCTCCTGGGTCTCGACCCGCTCACCGGGCCGCACCGGACGGGCGTCCACCTCGGCAGTGCGCTGCCAGCGGTCGCCGTCCAATCGCAGATGGGTGGCGCGGAAGCTGGGGTCGGTGATCGTCCGCTGCCCCGAGGCGTCGGTCACCAGCCAGTCGCCGGGCTGTCCGGTGAGCGTCTCGCCGGTCTCGGTCTGCCAGTCGTGAGGAGCAGTGAGCCGGACGGCGGTGACCACGCCGAAGCGCCGGTACTGCCGCCAGCCGGCCTGATCAGAGGCCGGCAGCACGGCCCGATGGCCGAGCGCGCGCAGCTGGAAGAGGGTGTCCACCACCCCGGTCAGGTCCACCTCTTGCCGCGCGACGGGCAGGTCCTCCCAGGCGACCAGGTCGGGGTGTTGCCTGCGGCTGTCGTCCCGAGTCCGGGCGTAGGTCCACCCTGCCGTGCGGTAGTGGGCCAGCCAGGAGTCGTGCTCGGCCCGGGCCAGCTGGGTCAGTTCCTCCAGGGTCAGGTCGAAGACCGCCATGCCGTCCTCGACCGGACGCCGCGGATCGGCGTCCAGCCTCGCGAACCGGTCCGGCTCCGACGAACTCGGACGCCAGGTGCGGCCCAGCGCGGTGAGCTCCCGGCGCACCACGCCGAGCTGGCGTCGGTTCGACTGACGGTAGAACTCGGGCAGCTCCTCCCAGGGCACCGCGCGGGCCGCGCCCGGATGCCGGCGGCGGTAGCGCTCGTGGATCAGCCGGGCCGCGCGCTCCCAGGCGTCCGCCTGCGGGGTCGCCAGCGAGAGCCCGAAGCTCACCAGGCAGCCCACCGTCGGCGTCTCGGCGGCCGCGGCGCCGCTGGAACTCGCCTCGAAGACCGGCAGTTCGGGCAGCCGGATGCCCAGCTGGGTGCCCAGCCGTGTGTCCGGCACGGTGATGACGACCGCGCAGCCGGCGCCGTCCCCCAGCCATTCCAGGACGGCCGCCAGCCGCGGCTCGGCGTCTGTGGCGTCGATCGTGAGCGGGTCGAAGGCGAACCGGCGCTGCAGCACGCGGTGGTCGTCCACCAGTTCACTGGCCCGCTCGGCCAGCACTGTGACGGACGGGAGCGCGGCCTCGTCCCCGAGAAACTGCAGCTCCCGGCCCAGCTGCGACAGCTGGGTGGAAAGGGCGAGGGTGAGCGGCGCGTCGCCGACGATGAGCAGGCGCTGCGGCCGCGCCTGGCGGAGCCGGAGGATGAGCGCGTCCGAGGTCGCCTCGTACAGGCCGACCGCGTCGGCGGCGAGCCGGGGGTCGCCGACCAGGCGTTTGCGCCATTCGTCGGCATGCCACGGGTCGTCGATCCGCGCGACCACCACCAGCGGAGAGGTCCGGGCGGAGGCTGCGAGCAGCTTCTGGATCTGCTCCACCCGAGTCCGGTTCCAGCCGTCGTCCGCGGCCAGCAGGTAGACCTTGTCGATGCGGTCCAGCCGGATGCCGCGGTGCTGGCCGAGCGGGTCGTCGGCCTCGACGCGGACGGCCAGCATGCCGGCGGTGTGCGCCCGTTCGATCGTGGCCTGGTCGAGTTCGGCGGCCAGCAGGGCGGTGCGGTGGCCGCTGTGCTCGGGTGTTCGTCGCTCGACGAGCTCCCAGGAGTGCTCGTCCAGGCCGGTGACGATGGTGAGGGTGCGGGCGCGGCGGGCGGCCAGCCGGTCGAGCTGGGAGCGGGAGAGCGAGAGCATCACCGCGGTCGCGCCCGAGGTGGTGGCCAGCAGCGCGAGGCCGCGGACGATGTGCATGCCCACCGGCGTCGCGTAGGAGCAGACCTCGCCCGGCCCGAAGGGCTTGTCGAAGCTGCCCAGGAAGAGCGAGATCGTCGAGTTGAAGGCGTCCCAGACCGGCGGGCCGTCCCCGGGGCAGGGAAGGTAGCCGAAGAAGGCGACCGGCACCGCGCTGGCCGCCGACCAGGCCGAGACCAGCAGCGGAATCCGGGTGCCGGCCGCGCGGTCGCCGGTGGAGAAGAGGGTCAGCGTGAAGGCGGCCGCCCCGAGCAGCAGGGTGGCGACCATCGCCCACAGCGAGCCGGGGGCGGCCAGCAGCGCCGCCCACGCCGGCGCCTTGTCGAGCACTCCAGGGCGGAAGGCGGCGATGGCCAGCCAGGCGAGCTGGGCTGCGTAGAGTCCGATCGCCACCCCGGCCAGCGCCCGGCGTCCGGCAACCGGCTGAGCTGCGTCCGCCATGGTGACTCCTCTCCAGGTTTGCGCGTACCTTAGCTTCCCCGGCGGGCAGCGTTCCATCGCGGCTTCGATAGTTTCGGGAATATGCTGCCGTTGTGTCGGAGGACGAGCAGAACGGACGAGTGACCCTGGCCGCCGTGGCGGCGGAGGCCGGGGTGTCGCTGGCGACCATCTCCAAGGTGCTGAACGGCCGGCCCGATGTGGCTGCCGCCACCCGGGAGCGGGTCGAGGCACTGCTGTCGGCCCGCGGCTACGAGCGTCGGGTGGGCGCGAACGGTTCGCGCGGGGAGCTGATCGAGCTCGTCTTCC
>CAZLWS010000251.1:0-2887 GCA_964563205.1 uncultured Propionibacteriaceae bacterium
GCAGTGAGGCGCCGCCGCGCAGCAGATCACCGACGGCCGGCGCGAACGCCTTCTCCCGGCGGCGCCCCTTCAGCCAGGTGGGGTTGCCGGCGCCGATCCGGTAGCCGCGCACCGCGAAGATGTCCTTCACGGCGACGGTCAGCCCGGTCAGCGGGCCTTCGTAGGCGCCCTGGTAGAGCGGGTCGCCGACCATCCGCCAGATCGACCTGTCGAAGGCGGTGGAGCGGCCGGTGACGTGTGCGGCGGTGATCTTCCACACCCCGTCCAGCCGTTCCCAGAGCTGGGTCTGCAGGCCCTGGCCGCCCGCGCGGTAGCGCGAGACGCTCATCAGCAGGACGGCGTCCGGGCCTAGGACGCGGGTCTCCAGCCGGGTGATCTTCCGAGGCGGGACGCCGCCGCGCGAGCCGCGGAAGTCGCTGATGAGGTCGTGCCCGACCAGCAGCCCTGCCGCGTCCCCGCGAAGAGTGTCCGTTCCGGGGGCGAAGGCGGCGTCCAGGGCGTCGAGGTCGTCTTCCATCAGGGCCCGCTCGTAGGCCTCGAAGGCGGCGAGCAGGTCGGCCGGCGGGCCGGCGTCCGGGGTCATCGCCGGATCCCGTCGAAGTCGGCCTCGCGGATGCAGGCGTGGACGCCGCTGACCAGGTCGACCACCTGCGAGATGCGGAAGTCGGTGGCGGCGCTGAGATAGGCGTAGGCGAGGTGCTCGTCCAACCCCCAACGGGCCCGGATCAGGCTCAGCGCCTGCCGAACGCAGTCGCGCATCGCCTCGTCCAGGTCGGCGTCGAGACCGGTCGGCAGCAGGTACTCGGAGGTGCGGCCCAGCGGGCCCAGCACGGGGCCGAACTCGGCCACGGCGTCCGCCTGCTTGACCAGGTCGAAGCGGACGGTGACGCGCAGCGAGGCCTCCAATGCCGTGAGCGCCACCTCGCCGTCGCCCTGGGCGAAGTGGGGGTCGCCGAGGTAGGCGAGCGCTCCGGGCACTTGGACCGGCAGATAGAGCGTCGAGCCGGCGGTGAGCAGCGCGATGTCGATGTTCCCGCCATGCCGGCCCGGCGGCACCGAGTGCGGACGATCCTCGCCCGGCACGGCGACGCCCATCACGCCCAGGAAGGGCTGCAGCGGGAACTCGACGACCGGCTCGCCGCCCTCGGTGACCGGCAGCCGCCCCACCAGGTCGCCGTCGCGCTCGCCGACGGTGGTGAAGACGCTCACCGTGCCGGGGGTGCGCGGCAGCTCGCCGGGCAGCGCGCCGCGTCCGTGCCGGTTGGAGATCACGCCGTAGGGCACCCGCGGAGTCGTCTCCAGGATCGTCAGGGCGACCAGGTCGCCGACTTCGGCGCCCTCGACGAGGATCGGCCCGGTGACCACGTGCGGACCGTCCAGTTGCGGGTTGCGGGCCATGGTCGCGGCGATCTCGACGGCGTCGGTGAGCACCTGATCGGCCGGGACGCCGTGACCGCCGAAGTAGCCCAGCGGATCCTTGCCCTGGTCTTCGAGGATGCCCTCGTGGCTCACCGTGTCGATGGTCACGGTGGTGCCCGGACGGACGGTCAGCACCGGCGCGTCGGCGGCGCAGGGCAGGCGTCCCCAGATCACCGTCTCGGGTGTGGACGGCAGGTAGACGTCGCCGCGGATCTCGCCGGCCCCCGGCTGCAGCACCCGGGCGGACGCGTCGGGCCGAGCCTGGTCGGTTCGCTGGAGCAGCATGAGGACGATTCTGCCGTGGAAGTGGTCTGACCACCAGGCCGTCCCACGCCACTGGCGCCAGGCCTGCGCGGCTTCGGCGCGGGGATGGCAGGATGGGGGCGCGGGCTGCGGCCCGCTCGTCCCTCGAAGTGGAAGGCAGCCGCCCGCACCATGTCATCGCGGAAGATCTCGGTCGGATCGCTCGCGCGCAGCAGCGCCAGCATCGTCGACGACATCGTCCGCCATCTCGAACGGCTGATCGTCACCGGCGCCCTCGCCGCGGGGGAGAAGATTCCCTCCGAGCGGTCGCTGTCGGTCGAACTGGGGGTGTCGAGGCCGGTGCTGCGGGAGGCGCTCAGCCGGCTTGAGGCCGCGGGGCTCGTGACCCGTCGCCATGGCAGCGGCACTCGGGTCACCGGCGGGCTGCCGCTGGCGGATTCGCTTGCCCAGCGGCTGGAGCGCGGCAGCGATGAGTTCGAGCACTCCGCCGAGTTCCGTGAGGTGGTCGAGCCCGAGATCGCCCGGCTGGCCGCCGCCCGCATCTCCGACGATCAGCTGGGCGCGCTGCGCGAGATCATCGCGGGCTCCGACCGCGACCCGGACGCCGACCACTCCGTCCAGCTCGACGTCGCCTTCCACGTGGCCGTCGCCCAGGCCGCCGGGAACCCGCTGCTCGCCGCGCTGGCTGAGCTGACCGCGTCCTGGACGGTCGAGGCCCGGGTCTACTCCCACCTCGAAGGCGACGGACGCCGGATCTCCCACGAGGGCCACTCCCGGGTGCTCGCCGCGCTGGAGCGGCGCGACGGCGAGGCTGCGGCCCGCGAGATGGCCGTCCATCTGAAGCAGATCCGCGCCGTGATCGACCGGGTGCGGGCGTCCGAATCCGCCGCTAGCTCGTAGATTGCCTACCGACTTTGGTGGCCAATCTTCGACCTTAGGGAGATGGGGACGCCACAAGGCCCCCGCGCGGACGCGGGGGCCTTGCTTACGGGGTGGGTGATTCTCGGCCCGACCCCGGCTTAGTCGGCGGCGTCCGCCTTCGCGAACTGGTCTTCGAGTTCGGACAGGTCCAGATCGGCGGTCACCTCGGTGACGCCGTTGTAGACGTCCGCGTTCAGCTCGCCGCCCGCCCGGGCGACCAGCATGGCCACGAAGGTGTCGCCGTTCACGTTGAGGAAGGTGCGGAAGATGCCGGCGAACCAGT
>CAZLWS010000252.1:0-2862 GCA_964563205.1 uncultured Propionibacteriaceae bacterium
GTTCTGCTGGGCCTGAAGTCGACCGACGACCGGGCCGTGGACGTGGTGGACGCCTCCGGCGGCGGGGCCTGGTCGATCTTCCGGTTCGTCCGGGTGCCGTCGGCGCTGCCGAACCTGGTGGCGGCCCTGCAGATCGCCGTGCCGTCGGCGATCCTGGGCGCCCTGATCGCCGAGTTCTTCGGCGCCGACCGCGGGCTGGGCGCGATCCTGGTGAACGCCCAGGACGCCCTGCTCACCGAGCGGGTCTGGGTGATCGCGATCACCATCGGCCTGATCGCCACCGCCGGGTACGGCCTGGTCACTCTGCTGGCCCGGATCTTCTTCCCGTGGGCGGGCAAGGGCGGGTCGGTCGGGACGAATGTGGCCGGCGCCGAGCAGGGCGGCGCGATCAAGCCGTGGCAGGCGGTGGCCGGCATCGTCGTCTCGATCGTGCTGCTGGTCGGGCTGTGGTGGTCGCTGCGTCCGGTCTTCGGGCTGGACGCCTTCTTCGTGAAGGATCCGGTCGACGTCTGGGGCTTCCTCACCCAGGGCAACCCGATCACCTCCGCGCCCCCGTCTGTGTTCTGGGGGCAGTTCGCAGTGGCTGCCGGACAGACCGCGGTGCACGCCGGGGTGGGCTTCGTCGTGGGCACCGCGGTGGCGGTGGCCGGGGCGATCCTGCTGGTGGCGGCGCCCGGCCTGGAGCGGGCGGCGATGCCGTTCGCGATCATCGTCCGGTCGATGCCGCTGGTGGCGCTCACCCCGCTGATCGTCCTGCTGTTCGGACGCGGGCTGCTGGGCGTGACCGTGCTGGTCACCCTGGTCACCTTCTTCCCCACCCTGGTGACCGTGATCCTCGGCCTGCGGGCGGCCCCGGAGGGGGCGCTGGACGTGATTCGCGCGTCCGGCGGCTCGTCGCTGACCGCCGCGCTGACGGTGCGGCTGATGTACGCCATCCCGGCCATCACGGCCTCGGCGCGGATCGCCATCCCGGCGGCCGTGAGCGGCGCGATGCTGGCCGAGTGGCTGGCCACCGGCGACGGTCTGGGCAACCTGATCACGCTGGCCGCCGTGAACGCCGACTACTACGTGCTGTGGAGCTCCGGAGTCATCATCGTGCTGCTGGTGCTGGGCCTCTACAGCCTGATCAACACCGTCGACCGCGCGGTCTCCCGCCGGCTCGGCATCGCCTTCTGACCCCGCCGAAGGAACCCGAATATGGAGAAGTCCACCGCCGACACCATCGTCTCGAACGTCCACCTGGTCTCGTTCGACGACGACGGCGCCGTGATCGCCGACGGCGCGCTGGCGATCCGCGACGGCGTCATCGTCGACCGCGGGACGACCACCGAGGTCACCTCCCGCTGGGAGGCGACGTCCCGCGTCCACGGTGGTGGGCAGCTGGCGATCCCCGGGCTGACCGACGCCCACCTGCACACCGCGCAGACCATGCTGCGCGGCCTGCTGACCGAGCTGCAGACCCGCACCCGGCTGCGGGTGCCGACCTGGCGGGAGTACTACGTCCCGTTCGAGGCCGCGCTGACGCCGGAGGACATCGAGCTATCGGGCGAGCTGGCCTACACCTCGATGCTGCTGACCGGCACCACCAACTTCCTGGAGGCGGGCGGCCCGCACCCGGAGCGGATGGCGGCCGCAGCCCGGCGGTGCGGCATCCGCGGGACGGTGTCGCAGTCGACGATGGACGGCGGCGCGCGCATCCCGGCGTCCATGATCATGACCACCGAGCAGGCCATCGCCCGCAACATCGAGGTGGCCGACGCCTTCCCGACCGCGGCGGACGGGTCGAACCGGGTCACCGGCGGCATGTCGCTGCGGCAGATCATCACCTGCAGCACCGAACTGGTGCAGGCCGTCCACGCCGAGGCGCGGGCGCGCGGCGTGAAGGTGCACACCCACCTGGTGGAGGGCACCTACGAGATCGACTTCTGCCTGGAGCAGTTCGGACGCCGCCCGATCGAGCACCTGATCGACCTCGGGGTGTTCACCGACACCCTGCACTGCGCGCACTCGATCCTCACCAACGACTCCGAGATCTCCGCCTACGCCGCCCACCGGGTCTCGGTCTGCCACTGCGCGAAGGGCAACTACGCAATCGGCGCGGCCCCCGCGCTGCGGATGTGGCGCCGCGGCGTGGACGTCGGCCTGGGCAGCGACGGCGTCGGCTCCTTCGGCACCCTGGACATGTTCCGGATCGCGATGCTCACCCGGATCGGCCAACAGCTGGTGGAGGCCACCCCATCCCACAACCGCAACGGAGTCGCCGCCGCCGAGCCGCTCTCGATGGCGATCCGGGGCGGTTCCCGGGCGGCCGGTCACGACCACGCCACCGGCTCCCTGGAGATCGGCAAACGCGCGGACGTGGTGCTGCTGAGCATGCTCAGCCCGGACGCCGCCGGCTACAGCTCCCCCGAGGCCTTCCTCTACGAATGCGCCTCGGGCCGCGACGTCACCACCGTCCTGGTCGACGGCCAGCTCGTGGTGAAGGACGCCCAGCCGCTGCTGGTCGACTACGAGCGCATCAGCGCCGAGGCCGTCGAGCGCCAACGGCAGCTCACCTCGGTCATCGAGTGAGCGGCGGTCAGAGCAGCCAGAACCAGAATGCCGCGACCATGCCTAGCAAGTGCACCAGCAACCCGAACGCGATCGGGTAGCGGCGTCCGATCCAGAAGGCGACGGCCGCCAGCCCGATCGGAAGGCAGATCAGCGCCATGCCGAAGGCGATGTTGGCAAGCGGCCATGGCCCGGAACTGTTGGTCGGCAGCAGCCGGCTGAAGACGAGCCCCGCCTGCGCGTAGACCACAAAGAGCCAGCAGAGGCCGGCAACCACCGCTGCCCCAATCCTGCCGATCCGCGCCCACCCGC
>CAZLWS010000253.1:0-2801 GCA_964563205.1 uncultured Propionibacteriaceae bacterium
GCCAGATGCTGGATGGTCGCGGAGGTGGCGAAGAGCATGGACGAGATGACCATGATCACCAACGCCAGGGGGATGTTCTGTGGCAGCAGCGGAGTGCCCGGGATGGCGAGGGGGATCAACACGCGGTCAGCCTAGCGGCCCGGCGGCAACTCGCCGGAGAACCTGACCGCGGCCTTCACCTGCGCCGCGAGATTGCTGCCCAGGCTGAGCGGCCAGCGATGCATCACGTAGTCGGTCGCGTCGTCCACCCGCAACTGCCGGGTGGAGTTGCCGACCCGCACGTACAGTTCCGGCGCCGCCCCCCTCGCCCGCAGGTAGACCGGACGCGGCGAGGCGCTGCAATCCAGCCGGCAGACCAGCGCCTCACCAGCGTCGTCCGTGGGCAGCGTCGTGAAGTCGATGGCCACCAGGTTGGCCGCGTTGGCGCCCAGCGTCGTGCTGAGCAGATCCCGTAGCCACAGTTCGAACCGGTCGGCGTCCGGCACCTTCAGGGTGGCGAAGTCGGGGTCGAGGCCGAGTACCGTCCCGGCGTCGTCCACGCCGATCAGCAGGGTGCCGCCGTCGGAGTTCAGGAAGCCGCAGGCCGCCTTGGCGATCACCTGCTCCATCCGCTCGTCCTTGGCGCCGGTGCGCAGGTTGACGCGGGCGGTCGACTTGAACTCCAGCCGATCCGACTCCCCCAGCGCCAGCAGTTCCGGGACGGACGCCCGCACCGGCCGCTGCACGTAGGCCGCTACCGCGCCGTAGGCGGCGATCGCCGCCACCGAGAAGCCCAGGCAGATCAGGATGGTCAGCGGGCTGAAGACCGCCGCGTCCGGACGGATCCAGCCGGTCACCAGCAGCCCGAGCGAGGTCGCCAGAACGGCCACGACGATCGAGGTCGCGGTGCCGATCCTCGCCCGGCCGCGCAGCAGCAGGCGGGCTATCGAGGCGAAGACCCAGGCGAAGAGCAGATCCAGCGGCAGGACGAGGGCGATCGTCCACAACGGCACATCGGGTCGTAGCAGCACAGCGTCAGCCTGCCATGCCCGGCGAGGATTCGCGTCGCGGGATCACCAACCGCCGCCACCGCCGCCGCCGAAGCCGCCCCCGCCGCTGAACCCGGAGCCGCCGGAGGAGGCCGCCGTGGCGTGCTGCAACGAGGAGGACATCTGGCTGCCGAGCCGGTCCATGGACGAGGCGAAATCGGGGCTGAGCATGACTCCATGGTGGTAGCCGAGGTACCAGCCGGTGGTCGGCGTGTAGCGTCCCTCTGCTTCGAGCTGGGCGAAGACCTTCGTCCAGCGGTCGGCGACCCCGAAGATCACGGCGTAGGGCAGGTAGCGGGAGAAGACGTCGATCCCCTCCTCGAAGCGGATCTGGTCGGCCTCGGCGGTGCTCAGGTAGAGCTCGAACCCCTTCGTCTGGGCGAGCACGGCCGAGCCGTCCGGGGTCCGGGCGCCGAACCGGTTGTTGGCGATCAGCACCCCGATGCCGACCAGGATGCCCGCCACGCCGAGCAGGCCGAAGCCCGCGAAGCCCAGCAGGAAGCCGACCCCGGCGCTCACCACGATCAGCCCGATCCCGCCCGCGATGGCCAATCCCCGCACGGTGCTCGGGTTGCGGGTGAACCAGTGCAACTCCTTGGTGACCCGTTCGTAGAGCCGGCTGCGGGTGCCGGTCAGCACGTCGGAATAGGAGGAGTTCTTCAGATCGTCGGTCTCGACCACATCGCCCTTGGCGAACAGTTCGTCGAAGAGGTGGCGCTCGTAGCCGATCAGACCGCGGTTGGCGGCCAGCTTGGTGAAGGTCCAATCCTTCTTGCCGGTCTGTTCGATCCTCAGATAGCCGCGCACGGCCAGGTCGATCATGGTGGCCGTGATGTCGGTGTTGTCGGCGGTGTGGTCGGTGAGCACGCCGAGTTCACCGGGACGGGCCTGCGCCGGCGGGGTGAACTGGACGGCGATCGGCGCCCGGGCCTTGGCGGTGCCGACCTCGGCCGCCGTCCCCTTCGCCGGGGTGGTGCCCGGGGTGAGGCCGAGGTAGACCTGGTCGCGCGCGCCGCGGCGGGTGCGGCGCAGCAGCCAGCCGAGCCCGATCGCGGTCAGCACCCCGGTGAGGCCGCCGGTGACCGGCGTCACCGGGAACATGTTGCCGAGGTGGTAGCGGGTCTCGAAGCGGGGCTCCGCGCCGGTGAAGGTGCCGGCCGGGAAGCCGGCGACGATCTGCAGCGGGTCGCCCTCGCCGAGGCCCTGCTGAGCGAAGGTCGCGGTGCGTCCGCCCATGGCCGAGCGGGTGCACGGGGCGGTGAACCAGTCGCCGGCGAAGCAGGCCACCCGTACCACGTCCACCGGGCCGGTGATCGAGGCGGTGACCTGGTTGATCGGCACCTCCCAGCCCGGTCCGACGACGTTCCAGTTGAACTCGTCGAGCCCGGAGACCGGGTGATCGGTGGCCAGCAGCCCCCGGATCGAATAGGTGATCCGGTACCGCTGAACGCCGGTGAAGGTGCGTCCCTCGCTGCCGATGCGGATCAGCAGGTTGCCGCCGTCGGTCTTGGTGAGGGTGGCCGCGTCGGCGCCGCTGGGGCTGGTGACCTCGCCGACCGTGACGTCCAGCATCCGCCAGTGGTCGGGGTCGCCGTCGATCTCCTGACGCAGCGGCAGCGTGACGTAGGGGCCGTGACCGGGGTCGCTGCCGAAGTCGAAGGCGAGGTCGAGCTGGACGTGGGTGACGCCGCCCTCGGCGTCCACCGTGGCCACCACGTCGTAGGTCCGCACCCGCCACGACGGGTGGTCGTCGTCGGCTGCCGCGGGCGTGGC
>CAZLWS010000254.1:0-2784 GCA_964563205.1 uncultured Propionibacteriaceae bacterium
TGGGGGCGCCGTCCTTTCGTTCGTGGACGGAGCGTTGCTCCGTCACCAGCTGGTGGGCAGCGGGCGTCCCTCGTTGTAGCCGGAGGCGGACTGGACGCCGACCACGGCCAGGCTGGCGAACTCGGCCAGGTTGCGGGCTCCGGCGTAGGTGAACGAGCTGCGCACCCCCGAGGTGATGAAGTCGAGCAGATCCTCCACGCCCGGACGCTCCGGGTCGAGGTACATGCGGGAGGACGAGATGCCCTCCTCGAAGAGGCTGGCGCGGGCCCGGTCGAAGGCCGACTGGCTGCGGGTGCGGGCCTTCACGGCGCGCGCCGAGGCCATGCCGAAGCTCTCCTTGTACGGACGGCCGTCCGCGCCGAAGAGCAGCTGGCCGGTGGATTCGTGGGTGCCGGCGAACCAGGAGCCGATCATGACCGCTCCGGAGCCCGCGGCGAGCGCCAAGGCGACGTCCCGGGGGTGCCGGACGCCGCCGTCGGCCCAGATCGCCTTGCCGGCCTGGCGGGCCTCCTCGGCGCAGTCCAGCACCGCGGAGAACTGCGGACGGCCGACGCCGGTCTGCATGCGGGTGGTGCACATGGCTCCCGGGCCGACGCCCACCTTGATCACGTCCGCGCCGGCTTCGATGAGGTCGCTCACGCCGTCCGCGGTGACCACGTTTCCGGCCACGATCGGGACGGACGAGCCCGCGGCGTCCACCACCGCGCGGCAGCGCTCCACGGCGGCGATCATGCGCTCCTGGTGGCCGTGCGCGGTGTCCATGACCAGGACGTCCGCCCCGGCGGCCAGCAGGCCCTCGGCGCGGGCCTCCACGTCCCCGGAGATGCCCACCGCGGCGCCGATCCGCAGCTGGCCGTTCGCGTCCACCGCGGGACGGTACAGGGTGGCGCGCAGGGCGCCCTTGACGGTCATCAGGCCCACCAGGCGTCCGTCCGCGTCCACCGCCAGGGCGGCCTTGTGGCGGCGGGCGGTGAGCTGGTCGAAGACGGCGGTCGGGTCGGTGTCAGGGGAGACCAGGGTGAGCTCGGTGCTCATCGCGTCGTGCACCTGGGCGAACCGGTCCATGCCCTCGGCGTCGGCGGCCGACATGATGCCGACCGGGACGCCCTCCTCGGTCACCGCCACCACGACCCCGTGGGCGCGCTTGGGCAGCAGCGCCAGCGCCTCGCCGACGGTCGAGCCGGGGCTGACGGTCACAGGGTTGTCGAAGACGGTGTGGGCGGCCTTCACCCGGGCGATGGTGTTCGCCACGATCTCGACCGGCAGATCCTGCGGGATGATGGCGATGCCGCCGCGGCGGGAGACGGTCTCGGCCATCCGGCGTCCGGAGATCGCGGTCATGTTGGCCACCACGATCGGCAGCGGCAGCCCCAGCCCGTCGGTGGAGGTGAGATCCACGTCCAGCCGCGAGGTGACCGAGGAACGTCGCGGCGCCATGAAGACGTCGTCGTAGGTCAGGTCGTAGCCGGGCTTAGGTGTCAGAAAACGCACCGGACAAGGCTACCCGACCGCAGCGGAGCATCGGCCCGAACGCGACTGACCGCCGGCGGCGGGCCGGCGGTCAGTGGTTGAGCGTCAGTGCTGGGAGGCGCCCTCGCCGGCGGTCACCTCGTCGGAGTGGCCCTCTTCCAGTTCGGCGTGATCGTCGTGGTGGTGGGCGGCGTCCGCGATCTCGTCGGCGGTCGGCTTGGCGACGAGCGAATCGGCGTACCAGCGTGAGGCGCGGGCCCGCAGCGAGCCGATCTTCTTGCCGCCCGGCAGCCGGACGCCGCGGCCGTCGGTCTCCGGGGCCACCTCCAGCGCGGCCGGCTGGTGGTGCTGGGTGAGGGTGAACGCCTCTTCCTGCGTGATCGGGGCGTGGGCCTCGCTGTAGCCGCCGTCCGGCTGCCGGACGATGACGCCGGATGAACTGCCGTGCAGCACCCGCTCGCGGTCGCGGCGCTGCAGCGACAGGCAGATCCGCTTGGTCACGATGAACGCGACCACCGGGCCGACGAAGACCGCCACCCGCATGAACTCGGTCACGGTGTTCAGCGACACGCCGAAAGTGGTCGCCAGGATGTCGTTGCCGCCGGCGAGCAGGAACAGGCCGTAGCAGGTCATGGCCGCGACGCCGAAGGCGGTGCGGTTCGGAGCGTTGCGCGGCCGGTCCAGGACGTGGTGCTCGGCCTTGTCGCCGGTGATCCAAGCCTCGACGAAGGGGTAGACCATCGGCAGGATCGCGAACAGGCCCATCAGGCCCAGGCCGGGCAGGGCGATGTTCCACGACCAGGTGGTGCCCAGCAGATGGGTCTCCCAGTTCGGGATGATGCGGATCGCGCCCTCGACGAAGCCCATGTACCAGTCGGGCTGCGAGCCCGCGGTCACCTGCGCCGGGTTGTAGGGGCCGTACAGCCAGACCGGGTTGATCTGCATCAGGGCGCCCATCAGGATCGTGACCCCGAAGACGATGAAGAAGAAGCCGCCGGCCTTGGCCGCGTACACCGGGAACAACGCCTGGCCGACCACGTTGGTGTCCTTGCGGCCCGGGCCGGGGAAGTGGGTGTGCTTGTGATACACCAGCAGGGCCATGTGCGCGCTCACCAGCGCCAGCAGGATGCCGGGCACCAGCAGGATGTGCACCATGTAGAGCCGGGGGACCACGAGTTCTCCCGGGAACTCGCCGCCGAAGATGAAGAACTCGGCCCAGGTTCCGATGATCGGGATCGCCCGGATCAGCCCGTCCACGAACCGCAGGCCGGTGCCCGACAGCAGGTCGTCGGGCAGCGAGTAGCCGGCGAAGCC
>CAZLWS010000255.1:0-2782 GCA_964563205.1 uncultured Propionibacteriaceae bacterium
CCAGCGAGCACGAGTACGAGGACGCCCTCGAGCCCACCCATCTGATCCGGCGCTCGGACGTGGTGCTGAAGGCCGGGATCCTGATGCTCGGCGCCGGCACCAGCGGGCTGCGGGTGCGCGAGCTCATGCAGCAGGTGGCGAGCACGGTGGGCATCCAGCGGCTGCACGCCGACATCAGCTTCACCTCGATCGTGCTGACCGTCCGCCGCCGTGACACCTTCCGCACCCAGGTCGGCGAGATCCCCAATCCGGGGGTCAACGCGCACCGGATCGCGCTGCTGCAGAACCTCGGCAACGAACTGCCCGAGCGAGCCACGGTCGCCGAGGTGGACGCCCGGCTGCGCGCCATCGAGAAGACCCCGCGGCTGTACCCGCAATGGGTGCTGGTGCTGCTGGTCGCGCTGGCCTGCGCCTCGGTCTCGGTGCTCGGCAACGGCGGCTGGCGGGAGCTGGTCGCCGTCCTGCCGGCATCCGGGCTGGCCTACTGGTTCCACCGGAGGATGGGTGCCTGGCAGCTGAATCACCTGGCCGCGGTGCTGATCTCGGCGGCGATCGCGTCCGGGCTGTATGTCGGCTTCAGCGGCCTGCTGACGGCCGCGCTCGGCGAACCCAGCCCGCGGACGGCGGCCGGCTTCATCAGCGCCTGCATCTTCCTGATCCCCGGCTTCCCGCTGGTCACCGCCGGGCTCGACCTGACCCGGATCGATCTGCGGACCGGCGTCCCGCGGCTGGCCTACGCGGCAATGGTCGTACTGGCGATCACCATCGGTGTGTGGCTGGTGGTGGCGCTGGCGGGGCTCGCCCCCGACCCGGTCCCGCCGGTCGAGGGCAACCCGCTCTGGCTGTGGACGGCGACCGTGCTGGCCGGCTTCTTCGCGGTCTTCGGCTGGGCCGCCATGTTCAACAGCCCGCCTGCCACCGCCGTCGCCTCCGGCGTGATCGCCGCCCTGGGAGCCGTGCTGATGACCCTGCTGCGGCAGGCGGAGGTCCGTCCGCACGTGGCGGCCTTCGTGGCCTGCTTCGCCATGGGCCTGGCCTGCGCCGTGGTGGCCCACTGGTTCGGCATGACGAAGATCATCATGACCGTCCCGGTGCTGCTGGTGACCATCCCCGGCTCGTCCGCGCTGCGCACCTTGCTCTACTTTGACCAGGCGGACGTGGTCAGCGCTATGGAATCGGGCGTCTCCACCGTCCTGGTCGCGATCGCCATGATCGCCGGTCTGGCCGGCGCCCGCATGCTCACCGACCCCGAATGGGCCTTCACCCGTCCCGAGCCACCCACCCTGGCCCTGGCGAAGGTCCGCCGCCTGCTCGCCTTCAAGCGCCCCGGACGTCGTCCCGCGAAAGGCGAGCCCGACGACCAGCACTGATCGGCGTCGGGATCAGGTAGACATGGGTGGTAGATTTCTACCATGAGCCTCAACATCAAGAATGAACGGACCCACGCGCTGGTCCGGCAGTTGGCTGATCGCACCGGGCTCTCGCAGACCAGCGTGGTCGAGGAAGCCGTGCGACGGTGGCTCGAGGAACTGGAAACCGAGCCGTCCACTCGGTTGGCACGAGTAGACGCGATCGTCCGTCAGATCCAGGTCGAGTTGACCGACGACGAACGGGAGGCGCTCATGCAGGCTTCCGACGACATGTATGACGAGAGCGGGCTGCCTCGATGATCGTCGATACCTCCGCGATCATCGCTCTGGTCCTCGGCGAATCGCAGGCCGATGAGATCGCCCGTCTGCTCGCGACGGGCCCGGCCCGAATGTCGGCGGCGACCCGGGTGGAACTCCATGCCGTCACCGTCACCCGCCTTTCTCCCACCCAGCAACGAAGGGTCGATCGGCTGTTGGAGGAATGCCAGGTGGAAATCGTCCCGTTCGACGCCGAGCAGGCACGCCTGGCTGGAGATGCCCTCCGTGACTACGGCCGGGGCAGCGGACACTCGGCCCGGCTCAACTTGGGCGACGCCTACTCCTACGCTCTGGCGGCCGCCACCGGAGAACCGCTCCTCTTCATCGGGGACGACTTCAGCCACACCGATCTGGAGCCCGCCCTTCGGCCACGCTCAGCCGAGGACGAACCGGCGCGCAGTGAGGGCGAAGACCAGTAGGCCCAGCCCTACCGCGCGGTGAGGGCCGGACGGGTGACGCGGAAGAGTTCGCAGGTGATGTCGTAGTAGCGGTCGGTCGGGCCGAGGTGCGTCATGCCCAGTCGGCGGCAGACCGCCTGCGAGGCGACGTTCTCGGGGTAGGTGACGGCGAAGACCTCGTCCAGCCCGCTCCGCCAGGCGTGCTCGAGCAGACCGCCGGCGGCTTCGGTGGCGTAGCCGTTGCCCCAGGCGTCCGGGTGCAGGTGCCAGCCGATCTCGGTGTCCGCCGACGGCGTCCCGCCATCGCTGAACGGCAACAGCTTCATCAACGCCGAACCCACCGCAGTGGCGGATCCCTTCGGCACGATCGCCCACACCCCGTGCAGCGGCCCGGGGATCGCCGCCCACCTGGCCAAGGTCGCCTCGGCCTGCAAGGGCTCAGTCAGCACGGTCGGCGTCCGCCCCAGATACCGCGCCACCTCCCAGCGGGAGTAGATGTCGTAGACCGTCGCCAGGTCGTCCGAACCCCACGGCCGCAGCACCAGCCGTTCAGTCTCCAGCACCGGCTGCGTCACGGTTCGACTCGTCCGGAATCCACGCGCCCATTCAGGTCAGCGAGTGTCGTCACCCATCCATCGTTTCGCAGACTCCCGGACCCGACAAACCTGGCCGGCGCATGGGCTCCGCCGTCAGCCG
>CAZLWS010000256.1:0-2741 GCA_964563205.1 uncultured Propionibacteriaceae bacterium
CCAGGAACGGCTCGGCGACCTCCTCGACGGTCTCGGTCTCCTCGGCCACCGCCATGGCGAGGGTGGTGATGCCCACCGGCCCGCCGCCGAAACGGCGGCACAGGGCGTCCAGCACCGCTCTGTCGAGCCGGTCCAGGCCGAGCGGGTCGACCTCGTACAGTTCCAGCGCCGCCTGAGCCACCGTGCGGCTGAGCCGGCCGTCGGCACGCACCTGGGCGTAGTCGCGCACCCGGCGCAGCAGCCGGTTGGCGATCCGCGGGGTGCCGCGGGAGCGGGAGGCGATCTCGGCGGCGGCGGCGGCGTCCAGTTCGATGCCGAGCAGGCCGGCCGAGCGGACGATGATCCGCTCCAGAGCCTCGGCCTCGTAGAAGTCGAGCTGGGCGGTGAAGCCGAACCGGTCGCGTAGCGGGCCGGGCAGCAGCCCGGCGCGGGTGGTGGCCCCCACCAGAGTGAACGGCGGGATCTCCAGCGGAATCGCGGTGGCGCCCGGGCCCTTGCCGACCACCACGTCGACCCGGAAATCCTCCATGGCCAGGTAGAGCATCTCTTCCGCCGGGCGCGACATCCGGTGGATCTCGTCGAGGAAGAAGACCTCGCCCTCGGTGAGCCCGGAGAGGATGGCGGCCAGGTCGCCGGCGTGCTGGATGGCCGGGCCGGAGCTGATCCGCAGCGGCGCCGAGAGCTCTGCGGCGATGATCATCGCCAGCGTGGTCTTGCCCAGCCCCGGAGGGCCGGAGAGCAGCACGTGCTCGGGGACGGCGCCGCGGTGGCGGGCGGCGTCCAGCACCAGGCCGAGCTGGTCGCTGACCCGCGGCTGCCCGCCGAACTCGGCCAGCTTCCCGGGGCGCAGCGCAGACTCGGCCGCCTGTTCGCCCAGGTGGGCGTACGGGTCGAGCGGATCGGTCTCGGCGTCGCGGGTCACGAGGCTCACTTTGCCAGGGTCTGCAGCGCGGCGCGCATCAGCACCGCCACCGAGGTCTCGGTCTCAGCCAACGCGGCCACCCGGTCGCAGGCGCTCTCCGCGTCCCGGCTCGACCAGCCCAGGCCCTCCAGGCCGGCCTTGACCTGGTCTCGCCAGCTGCTCGCCAGGGTGCCCTGCTGGCCGGCGACGGCCAACTGGCCGACCTTGTCCTTCAGTTCCAGGATGAGCCGCTGGGCGCCCTTGGCGCCGATCCCCGGGACGCGGGTGAGCGCCGCCACGTTGCCGCCGGCGATGGCCGTGCGCAGGTCGTCCGGGCCGAGGGTGGAGATCACCGCGAGGGCGATCTTGGGGCCGATGCCGCTGGCGGTCTGGACGAGTTCGAAGCAGTCGCGCTCATCGGCGCCGGCGAAGCCGTAGAGGGTGAGCGAATCCTCCCGGACCACCAGCGAGGTGTACAGGGTGGTCTCCCGGCCGAGTCGCTGTGCGCTCGCGGTGGCCGGGGTGCACAGGGCCCGCAGCCCGAAGCCGCCGGCCTCGACCACCACCCAGGTGGCACCGACCGCGACCACGCTGCCGCGCAGCTGGGCGATCATGCCGGCACCCGCTTGGCCTTGGCCAGGGCTGCCTCGATGCGGCTCTGCCCCGCCCCCCGCCACAGGTGGCAGATGGCCAGCGCGACCGCGTCCGCGGCGTCGGCCGGCTTGGGGGCGGCGTCCAGCTTGAGGATGCGGGTGACCATGACGCCGATCTGCGCCTTGTCGGCCCGTCCGGAGCCGGTGATGGCCGCCTTCACCTCGGTCGGCGTGTGCAGATGAACGGGGATGCCGCGCCGCGCGCCCGCGACCATGGCCAGGCCGGCGGCCTGCGCCGTCCCCATCACGGAGAGGACGTTGGAGTCGGCGAAGACCCGCTCCACCGCGATCGCGTCCGGCCGGTGCTCCGCCACCCAGGCCTCCAGGCCGTCGGCGATCCGCAGCAGCCGACGGGCATGGTCGAGATCAGCCGGCGTGGTGATGACCCCGACCGCGACCAGCCGCGGCGGCCGTCCTGGTTCGCCCTCGATCACGCCGACCCCGCACCGGGTCAGCCCGGGATCCACCCCAAGGACACGCATCGCCACCTCATCCGTCCGAACAACTGTTCGGATAGTACGGCGATTTCGGGCCGGCTATCCAGCAGCCACGCCGCGCTTCAGTTGTCAGCCTTCCAGCTGCTCCAGGATCTCGTCGGGGACGTCCTCGTTGGAGTAGACGTTCTGGACGTCGTCCAGGTCCTCGATGGCGTCCAGCAGCTTGAACAGCTTCTCCGCGGCGTCCTTGGCGTCCACCGACTGGGCGTACTGCGGGACGAACTGCACCTCGGCGGAGTCGTAGTCGAAGCCGGCGGCCTGCACGGCTTTGCGCACCTCGACCACGACGCTCGGGTCGCTGGTGATCTTGAAGGTCTCGCCCTCGTCGGCGACGTCCTCGGGGTCGGCGTCCAGGGTCGCCTCGAGCACGTCGTCCTCGGTGAGCTCCCGGCCGCCCTGGGCCTTGGCGAGTTCCACGACGCCCTTGCGGTCGAAGATCCGCGACACCGAGCCGACGTCGGCCATCGTGCCGCCGTTGCGAGTGACCGCCACCTTGACGTCGGAGGCCGACCGGTTGCGGTTGTCGGTAAGGCACTCGATCAGGATCGCGACCCCGGCCGGGCCGTAGGCCTCGTAGGTGATCTCCAGGTAGTCGACCGCGTCGCCGCCCACCCCGCTGCCGCGCTTGACCGCGCGGTCGATGTTGTCGTTCGGGACGGAGTTCTTCTTGGCCTTCTGGATGGCGTCGTA
>CAZLWS010000257.1:0-2709 GCA_964563205.1 uncultured Propionibacteriaceae bacterium
CAGGTGGTAAGCGGTCGAGTCGACCTCCCACTCCTGGTACTCGGCGGCGGGGTGGTCGGCCCAGACCCGGGTGACCCAGGCGGTGGTGCGTTGTGCGAGCTCCTCGATGCGCGGGTCCTCCGCCGGCCAGTCGAAGGCCTGGTCGGTGAGCAGGTAGAGCTCGCGGTACTCCGGGTCGTCCAGCATGGCGCTCTGGGCGCTCACCCAGACCGCGATCAGGTCGGGATAGAGCACCTGGACGAGGATCCAGCCGTCACGGTCGGCGGCGAGGGTGCGCTCGGAGACCCCCATCGCCCGCATCTGCGCGTGCATGGCCGCGAGCTCGGGCGCCAGGAAGGGCTCGCCGCCCTTGGCCAGCGCGGCCAGCGAGCGGCGGGTCTGCCGCAGCTTGGCGATGCGCGCCGAGAGCTCGGCGTCCAGTTCGGCCACGGCCTCAGTCAGGGCGGACGGGCCTGCGTCCATCAGCTCCCGCACCCGGGCGAGCGGGACGCCGGCGTCGGTCAGCACCTTGATGCGCTGCAGGTCGACGACGTCCTGGCCCCCGTAGCTGCGGTAGCCGGACGCGGTGCGCTCCGGCTCGGGCAGCAGGCCCAGCGCGTGATAGTGCCGGATCGCCCGCGGCGTGACGCCGACGTACTCAGCCAGCCGGCCGATGCTCAGCATGGGACTCCTCACTCAGACCACTGATGTAGCGCTGCAGTCCCGGCGCGACCAGGGCGTAGCCCGAGACCACGACCCAGCCGGCGGCCAGCACCCAGGCCCCGGCGCGCAGGTCGGCTCCGGCGAGCACCGCGGCCATCAGGCCCAGCCCCAATGGAGTGGCGGCCATGGCCAGGGCCGAGTAGGCGCCGAAGACCCGGCCGCGCAGGCCGTCCGGCACCTGCTCGGTGAGCACCACGGTGGTGATCGGCTGCAGCAGCCCGGAGCCGAGCCCGGCCGCGACCATGCCGGCGGCGACCAGCCAGAACCCGTCCAGGGTGGCGATCAGGATGCCCGAGGCGGCGTAGAGCAGGTTGGCGGTCACCCAGGCCGCCCAGCGCCGTCCGCCGAAGGCCCAGCCGTAGACCCCGGAGCCGACCATCGTCCCGACCGCGTAGGCCGAGAGGGTGAGCCCCAGCAGCCCGGGGGCGGCGAGTGCGGTGAAGTGCGCGGGCAGGACGACGCTGAGCAGCGGCCCGACCAGCGCGGTCGAGGCGAGGCTGATGATCAGCAGCGCCAGCAGCGGACGGCTGCGCCGGATATGGGTGAGGCCGGCCAGCGGGGAGGCGTCGTCGTGGACGGCCTGCGCCGAGGGCCGCAGCGGCATGACGCCGATCGCGAGTGCAGCGAGGGCCGAGCAGGCGGCGGTGATCCAGACCACGCTGATCGAGGGCAGCAGGGTGAGCAGCCAGCCCGCCAGCGCCGGCCCGGCCAGGAAGGAGAGGCCGAAGATCATGCCGCGCAGCGAGGCGATCTTGTCCAGCGGCGTGCCGGAGGTCTCGGCGACATTGGCCAGCAGGGTTTCGCGGGCGGTCATGCCCGGCACGTCGAAGAGCGCGCCGAGCACGCCGAGCGCGATGAACCAGAACACGTCCAGGCCGATCGCGGCGTCCACGATCGCCAGCGCGGCGACCGCGACGGCAGATCCGATGTCGGCCAGGACCGACATCCGGCGGCGTCCGACCTTGTCGATGAGGTGTCCGCCGGCGAAGGCGGCGGTGGCGGCAGGAAGCGCGCTGACCGCCGCGACCGTTCCGGCCAGCGCCGGATCTCCGGTGCGCTCCAGCACCAACCAGGGCAGCACGATCGCGATCGAGGCGTTGCCGAAGAGCGAGGTGGCGGTCGCCGTGAGGTACAGCGGCAGAGTTGTCTTCGAGGTCACCGACACAGTCTGAAACCTTAACGCAGCGTCAAGGTCAAGCAGCTGGCTGGGACAGGGGGACGGTTCCCCTGTGGGACAGGGGGACGGTTCCCCTGTCCCACTATCGACCGGGACGAGGAACCGTCCCCTGTCTCGGTGGGGTTAGCGCGGGCGCTGGCGTTCGAGGCGGCGCAGCAGGCGGGTGAGCTGGGTGAGGCTCACGGTGGGGTGCTCGGGGTGCCATTGGACGCCGGTGATCGGGGCGCTGGCGTGGACGACCGCCTCGATCACCCCGTCCGAGGCGCGGGCGGCGACCTTGAGGCCGCGGCCCAGCTTGGCGATGGCCTGATGGTGGGTGCACATCGGCTGGTCGGCCGCGTCCACGTCCCGCTCCAGGCCGGTGAAGCGGTCGACGGTAACCGGATGGCTGACGTAGGCGGCGGTTCCGATGCCCGAGCCGCGGTGCCGCCGGGTGGTCGGCAGGTGCTGAATCAGCGTGCCGCCGAGGGCGACGTTGAGCAGTTGATGGCCGCGGCAGATCCCGAGCAGCGGCTTGCCGGTCGCCATCGCGTCGCGGACCACGGCGATCTGCGCGGCGTCGGCGCGGGGCTCATGTCGTCCGGCGTCGCGGTATTCGGTCGATCCGCCGTAGAACTGCGGGTCGACGTCCTCGCCGCCGAGGATGACCACCGCGTCGGCGCTGGCCGCGATCTCGCGGGTCACGTTCTCGGGGACCTCGGCGCAGGGGACGAAGTCGCCCGTCCAGCCGAGCGAGTCCACGGCAGCGCTCGTCCCTCGGTGGAGTTCGTCGAGCGCGGTCTGGAACCCGGGGTTCCACGGACGTTGCCTGCGTGGGTGCAGCAGCGCCA
>CAZLWS010000258.1:0-2691 GCA_964563205.1 uncultured Propionibacteriaceae bacterium
CGCCGGTGTCGTAGCCGGAAGGCTTGCGGGATTCGATCTGGCAGAAGTCGCAGCGGCGGGTGCAGGAGTCGCCGCCGATCAGGAAGGTGGCCTCCCGATCCTGCCAGCACTCGAAGATGTTCGGGCAGCCGGCCTCCTGGCAGACGGTGTGCAGCCCCTCCTCTTTCACGAGCGACTGCAGCTGCCGGTAGTCCTCGCCCATGGTGGCGGTGGTCTTGATCCACGGCGGCTTGCGCTCGATCGGAGTCTGTGAGTTGCGCACCTCAAGGCGGAGCAGGCGGCGCGGCTCGGTAACGGTCACCTCGGCATTCTATCGGTTCGCTCCTGGTCGCCGTCACCGGGGTGGTGGCCGGCGGACCTCCCAGGAATTGCGTCACCCCCGGGCGGGCGGCCCGAGGGTGACGCGTAGAGGGTGGGCGCTGGTCAGCGTCCGGCCACCGTGTCGAAGAGGCCGTCCTGGGTGAAGAGGGCCTTGCCGGTCGTTCCGGACACCTTGAAGAGCCGGCCGACCGGACCCTCGGAGACCGAGCCGCCGCCGCCGATCACCAGATCGTCGGTGGTCGCGCCGGTGTCCCGCACGAACGCCAGCAGGCCACCGATGCCGCGGAACCAGGGCTTGCCCGGCAGCCCGTGACCTTCGTAGATCTGGCTGGCCTTGCAGCCCTTCGCCTTCTTCAACGGGATCAGCCAGGCCGAGCCGTCGGCCTCGTCGTGAGTGATGGCTTCCGACGGAGCGCCCACCAGGACCGCGGGGACTCCCTGGCAGGCCTTCCCGATCGCCAGGTCGTTGCCGAAGCCGTCGCCGCGCTCCGCCTTGCCGGGGATGCCGGCGCTGGCCTGCGAGATCCGCTTGACCGGCTTCACCGCGCCCTTGCTGAGCGAGAACACCTGGATCGAGCCGGTCCGCTTCACCTTGCCGACCGTGTCACCCGGAGTGCCGACCACCAGGTAGCCGTCCCGGGCCACCACGGCACGGCCGAAGTAGTCGTACTTGTCGACCGCGCCGGTCACCGACTTGGTCGCCTGGGTGATCGTCTTGACCGACTTAAGGCCGGCTGAGTCGAGGGTGATCGCGAGCACTGCGCCGGCCTGGGCCTTCCCGTTCACCTTCGCGTCCGGGGCGCCGATGAACAACTGGTTGCCCCAGCTGTCCATCGCGCGTCCGAAGTCGGCGCCCTTCGCCAGCTTCGGGATCTTGCCGGACCCGGGGGTGAGCTTGATCGGGCTCCCGCTGGGCAGACCGGCGCCGGTGAGCTTGTAGAGCAGGACCTTCTCCTCGAAGTGTCCGCCCTTGCTGTCTTCCCAGTAGCTGGAGGTCGCGACGGCGAGCCGTGGTACCGGCGACGTCACCAGTGCCAGCGACTGGACGCTCGCATCGCCTTCCTTCATCGGGATGGTGAAGGAGTGCCTGCCGGCCACCTGCAGGCCGGCGGCCGAACCGGGGATGGTGAGGACCTCGACGCCGCTGGAGTGGTGGATGGACATGACGAGATCGGTGTAGCCGTCGCCGTCGAGATCCCGCGCGAGCACGGCGTACCCGATCCCGTACTCCTCGACCCCGAGATCGGTGTGGGTGATGTCGGCGATGCTGCCCGAGCCGTACCGGACGTGGACGAACCGGGCTTCGTGGTCGTCGATCTGGGTGATGGCCACATCGGCCTTGCCGTCTCCGTCGTAGTCGGGAGAAGCGGGGTTGGCGGGCGTGGCCGCAGGGAGCGCGGTGGCGACGTCCTGGGGCGCGGCGGCGGCGTGCGGAGCTGGCACAGCCAGCAGGGCGGCGGCCGTGAGGGCCACGGTGACGGGTGCATGATGCAGCTTCATGCCCCACCTACGTGCCGGTGCCGCGAAACGTGGCGGCCGTTCCTCAGATGGTCAGCCCGAAGGTGACGGCGGGGGCCGGTTCGAGGGCGGCGAGGTCGGGGGACTGGGTGTAGGGCTCGAAGCGCAGCAACTCGGTGAGCAGGGGCTCCAGGCGCTGCGCGACCTCGACCAGGCTGGGGGCGGGGCCGTCCAGCTCGTCGGCCATCGAGGTGACGCCGGCGTCGGTGATGCCGCAGGGGATGATCTGGCCGAAGCGGCCCAGGTCGCTTTCCACGTTCAGGGCGAAGCCGTGCATGGTGGTCTGCCGTGATACCCGGATGCCGATCGCGGTGATCTTCCGTTCCGGACGGGCGCCGTCAGCGGCCAGCCAGACGCCGGTGCGGCCCGGGACTCGTCCGGTGGCGATGCCGTACTCGGCCAGCAGCCGGATCAGCGCCTCCTCGACCCGGCGGACGTAGTCGACCACGCCGATCCCGCGCGGCAGGAAGACGATCGGGTAGCCGACCAGCTGACCGGGGCCGTGGTAGGTGATCTTGCCGCCGCGGTCCACGTCCACCACCGGGGTGCCGTCGACCGGACGCTCCTGCGGCTCGGTGCGGCGTCCGGCGGTGTACACCGGGGGGTGCTCGACGTACAGCACCTGCGGGCCCATCTCGCGGGCGGCCACCTGGGCGTGGATCCGGCGCTGCAGCTCCCAGCCCTGGTGGTAGTCGGTCAGCGTCGGCGGCTGGTCGGAGATCCCCAGGTAGTGGAACTCGACCGGCCGCCGATCGACCTCAGACTGGATCTGTGGAAGGACGCCGTCGCGAGCGGCACCAGACGGGTGTGATGGCGAGACGGTCACGCGAGGGCAGACCGGGTCGTCTGTTG
>CAZLWS010000259.1:0-2657 GCA_964563205.1 uncultured Propionibacteriaceae bacterium
CGCAGGCCCCAGACGGCCCGGCGCCCCTCGTTCAAGGTCTCCTCGGCCACCCGCTGCGCGGCCAGCAGGGAGGCGGCCGCGTCCCCGCCCCGGCTGAGCTGCTGGTGGGCCTCGCCCAGGTTGAGCATGATCGTGGCCAGGCCGCGTCCGACCGAGTCGTGCAGTTCGAGCATCGAGCGCTCCCGCTCGGCGACCACGGCGTCGGCGCGCAGCCGGGCGGCGGCCTCCTCGTGCAGCCGGGAGTTGGCCATGGCGATGGCGGCGTGGGTGGCGAACCGGGCGAGCAGGTCGGCGTCGGCCTGGTCGAAGCGCTGCTCGTCCGAACCGGCGAAGACCACCAGGGAGCCGATCGGCAGCCCGCGCCGCAGAATGGGCGCGCCGATCACGGCCCGCCGGTAGCGCGGCTCGTGGGGTGCGATGTGGCCGCGGCCGACCTGGGAGTAGGCGTCGAAGATCACCGGCTTGCCCGCCTTGGCGACTGCTCCGGTGACCCCTTCGTCGAGCGCGAAGACCTGGCCGGTCTGGCAGCCCTCCTCGAGGTCGATCTGCTTGAGGTAGGTGTGCGCGGCCGCGTCGATCAGGCAGAGCGAGCCGCTGCGGCAGCCCAGCAGCTCGACCGCGCTGCGCAGGATTCGCTCGAGCAGGGGTTGCAGCCGGAACTCGCCGGCCAGATCCTCGGCGACCGCCGCGAGCGCGTCCGTCCAGGCAGGCTGGGGTGGCCGCGGCCGATCGACTTCGTCCATGCCTGCCCCCACGCTCGGATCGGACGAGTCTACGCTCGGAGGCTCCCGAACAGAACTGCCTCTGGATCGGCCCGCCGGGCCGTGGCGCGAGCGAAACCAGGCAACTGGAGGCAGCTTTGTCCGTCAGGCCTCGGGCAGCAGGTCGGCCAGCGAGTCGAAGATGTGGGTGGGACGCTCGTCCTCGGAAACGGACGCGATGTCGGCGCGGCCCGAGTCGCCGGTGAGGACGAGGGCTGCGTCCATGCCCGCGCGGCGGCCCATGGCGATGTCGGTGTGCAGCCGGTCGCCGACCATGATCGCGTCGGACGGCTCGACCCCGAGCCCGGCGAGGGCCATCTCGGCCATCAGTGCGGAGGGCTTGCCGAAGGTCCGCTCCAGCGTCACCTGGGCGCAGGCCTCGATGGCGGCGACGACGGCAGCCGCATCGGGCTCGCCGCGTCCGCCGGGGAAGGGGCAGAACCGGTCGGGGTTGGTCGACATCAGCACCGCCCGCCTGTGGAACCACAGGGCGTCGAAGGCGATCTGCAACTTGCGGTAGGCGAAGCCGCGGTCGTAGCTGGCCAGCACGACGTCGATCTCGGCCGGGTCCTCCGACATCGCGATGCCCGCCTCGGCCAGAGCCTCGATCAGCGGCTCCTCGCCGATCGGGAACACCACGGCGTCCGGACGGAACCGGGTGAGCCAGCGGGTGGTGGAGACCAGGCTGGTCACCACCTCGCCGGGCTCGACGGGCAGCCCGAGCCGGATCAGCTTGGCCTGGTAGTCGGCCAGCCGCAGGGTCGGATTGTTCGACACGAACCGGACGGCCGAACCTTGCTCCCGAACCCGCTCGACCACCTCGCGGGTGCCGGGCAGCAGCCCGTCCCCCAGGTAGACGGTTCCGTCCAGGTCGAAGACGTACGCCCCGTACCAGCGCGCCACCCTCACGAGCGCCGCGCTCCCCCGCAGAAACCGGGTGAATCAGGCCGAGTGCGGACAATGCGCACGCAGCGGCCCTGGATTGCCCGGTTTCTGCGGAAGGGCTGGGGGGGCGGCGCGGCGAAGGTCATGACTAGCCCCCGGGGCGGAAGGCGGAGCCCATGGCCGCGAGCGCTCCGTCGGCGATCGGGACGCGGCCGTCGCGAGCGGCCTTCACCAGTGCGGCGTGGTCGGCCTCGGTCTGGTCGGCGTAGAGCCGGGCGAACCGGGAGAACGCCTTGGCGGCCTTCTCGCCATTGCCCAGGTAGCCGGCGATCATGGAGGCCCCGGAGGTCCGCGCGTGGCCCTTGGCGAGCAGGTGGCCGACGATGCCGGCGTAGTCCTTCAGCGCGGTGGCGGTCAGCCCGTCCAGCGGGACGGTGCCCTTCATGTTCCGGAATTGACGGACGTAGTACTGCCGTCCGTCCACCTCCGTCCAGCCGAGCAGCGGGTCGGAGACGGTCTGCAGGGCCTGCTGGTATTCGACCACCCGCTGGCCCTGGTGGGCGTGCCAGGCGCTGTCGCCGTGGACGTACTGGGCCAGCACCGAGCGGCGGGCCTGCTTGAGCTGCAGGAACAGCACGTCGTCGGGGGAACTGCCCTCCAGCAAGGCCACATAGGCGCGCAGCCCGACCGACCCGACCCCGACCACCTTGTGGGCGATGTCCACCAGGGTGTACCCGCCGACCACCCGCCGCCAGTGCGGGGCGAGGGTGTCGAGGTAGCCGTCCAGGCCTTCGGCGAGCTGCTCATATTCCTCGCCGCGCACCGAGCGGATCAGCGGCGGCTCCTCGACCATGCGACGGCCGCCGTCCGACTCGCTGGTGAACCGGGGGGCGGCGCGATCCGAGGTGCGCTTGCGGGCGGTCTTCGCGGCCCGCTTGATCTCGTCGCGCAGTTCCTTCTCGGTGGCGGTCTCGTGCAGCCGCTCGACGTCCAGCCGGTTGTAGGAGCGGG
>CAZLWS010000260.1:0-2650 GCA_964563205.1 uncultured Propionibacteriaceae bacterium
AGCGCTTTGATCGGCGCCCGTCCGGACGCCCGGCAGCGGCTCACCGACGAACGCCGGCTGTTCCGGCTGGCCTGCACCCGGGCCCGCGGCGAGCTGATCGTCACCGCGGCCGCCGGCACCGAGGGGGAAGGGGATCAACCCTCGCGATTCCTCGCCGAGTTGGGCGTCGAAGCCGAGATCGCGACGGCCGGGCCGCCGGCGACTCCGGTTGAGTTCGTGGGACGGCTGCGTCGCGTCCTGGGTTCGCTGGACAGCGACAACCCGCGCCGGCTGGCTGCGGCCGCTGAACTCGCCGCGCTGGCCGCCGAGCGCACCGAGGACGGCCGGCCGCTGGTCACCGCCGCTGATCCCGTCACTTGGTGGGGAGTGCGGGAGGCGTCCAGCGGGCATCGTCCGGCCGAAGGGCCGATCCGGCTGAGCCCCAGCCAGGTGAGCGCCCTGCTCACCTGCCCGCGGCGCTACTTCCTGAGCCGGGCCGCGCACGCTGACCCGCCGCCGGCGGTGGGCGCCTCGCTCGGCTCGGTGATCCACCTGCTGGTGCAGCACGCCGGCACCGGGGCGCTGGACGACGCCGCGGTCGGCGACTACCTGGACACCGCCTGGCAGCACCTTCGATTCGAGACCGGCTGGCTGTCGGCCACCGAGCGGGTTGAGGCGGAGCTCTCGATCGGCCGCTTCCTGAGTTGGCGCGACGCTCGCGACCGGGAACCCGTCGCCGTGGAGGCGCCGTTCAACGTCGACGTTGAGGTGGACGGCCGCCAGGTGAGCCTGGTGGGCGCGGTCGACCGGCTGGACCGGCTCGACGACGGCCGGCTGGCGGTGGTCGACTTCAAGACCGGACGGGTGGCGCCCAGCCGCAACGAGGTCGCCGGCATGGACCAGCTCGGCATCTACCAGCTGGCCGTCGAGAGCGGCGGCTTCGACGAGGTCGCCGGCCCCGCGGCTGTCTCGGCGGGGGCCAGCGTGGTGTACCTGCGGCAGCCCGGCAAGCCTGAGACGCAGCCGAAGGAGCTCACCCAGGATCCGCTCGGGCAGCGTCCCCACCTGAGCGATAATCCCGTCGAACTCGGCTATCCGACCTGGGTGCACCACCGGGTGGCGCAGGCCGCCGCCATTGTCGCCGAGGGCCGCTTCGGCGCCGCCCCGGGCGGCCACTGCCAGCGCTGCCCGTTCGCCGACAGCTGCCCGGCCTCCGGGCGCGGAGAGCAGGTGCTGCGATGACCTTGCGCGACCCTTCCGAGCTGACCGGCCTGCTCGGCATCCCGTTCTCCGAGCAGCAGCTGGCCGCCGTCGCCGCGCCGCTCGAGCCCGGGGTGATCATCGCCGGCGCCGGCTCCGGCAAGACCACCGTGATGGCCGCCCGCGTGGTGTGGCTGGTGGGCTCCGGCGCGGTGCGTCCGGAGCAGGTGCTCGGGCTCACCTTCACCCGCAAGGCCGCCGGCGAGCTCTCCGGGCGGGTGCGCCGGGCGCTGGTGGCGGCGGGGCTCGCCGATTCCGAGGGCGAAGAGCTGGTGCTCACCTACGACGCCTTCGCGGGCCGGCTGGTGAACGAGCACGGCTTGCTGCTCGGCATCGAACCGGGCGCTCGGCTGATCACCGGGGCAGCACGGTTCCGGCTGGCGGCCCGGGTGGTCGCCGACCCGCCGGCGCCGCTTCACGAGCTCTCCCGGCTGCGGCCGTACTCGATCACCGAGCGGGTGGTCGCGCTCGCCGGCGAGCTGCGCTCCCACCTGGTGGAGCCGGCCGACCTGATCGCCCACGCCGAGCGGTTCCGCGCCGAGCTGGAGGCCGCCCCCACCTGGCGCGGCCAGATCTACGCCGACCTGGCTCGGGCCCGTGCGGCAGCCGCCGAACGGGTGGAGCTGGCCGGTCTGGTCGTCGCCTACGAAGAGCTCAAGCAGCGCCACGGTTACGTGGAGTTCGCCGACCAGATGGCGCAGGCCGCCCGGCTTGCGGCGCTGCCGGCCGTCGCGCAGGCGCTGCGCGAGGAGTTCGCGGTGGTGTTGCTGGACGAATACCAGGACACCTCGGCAGCCCAGGCCCGGCTGCTGGCCGGGCTGTTCTCCGGCCCGGCCGCCGACCACGGCCGCGGCCACCCGGTCACCGCCGTCGGCGACCCCTGCCAGGCGATCTACACCTGGCGAGGGGCGGCGGCGAGCAACATCCTGCGGTTCGCCGACGAGTTCCCGACCGCCGCCGGCGAACGGGCGGGCGCCTTCGCCCTGACCGTGAACCGGCGCAGCGGCCAGCGCATCCTGGACGCCGCCAACCAGCTGGCCGAGCCGATCCGGGCCGATCCGGCGGTGGCCGCCCTCGACCTGGCGCTGAGCTGCCCGCCCGAGACCCCGCCTGCCCGCGTCGAGCTCGCCGAGTTCGACACCTGGCCGCAGGAGCGGGCCTGGATCGCCGACAAGGCAGTGGCCGAACATGAGTCCGGCCAGGTGGCCGCCTGGTCGCAGATCGCCGTGCTCGCCCGCCGCAACGCCACCGTGGCGGCGCTCTACACCGAGCTCACCGCGCGCGGGGTCCCCGCCGAGATCGTCGGCCTCGGCGGCCTGCTGGAGCTGCCCGCCATCGCCGAGGTGGTGGCCACGCTGCGGCTGCTGGCCGATCCGGCCGACAACCCGGCCCTGATCCGGCTGCTCACCTC
>CAZLWS010000261.1:0-2633 GCA_964563205.1 uncultured Propionibacteriaceae bacterium
GTGCCGGCGTCGATCGAGGCGGCGCGCGACGAACTGGTCGTTGCCAGGCCCGGCGCCTGCCCCAGAACGACCAACCCGTCGCGCAGCAACTCGCTGCGCGCGGTGACCTCGGGGAATACGACCAATGTGTAGCGCGATGGCGTGCGACCGCAGTGCCGGCGTGGGGCGGCCGGGCCGGTAGAGTCATCCCACAACACAAGGAGGCGAGATGTTGGCTGCTCCGCAGGCGCAACGAAGGCTGCTCGACCTGCAGGCCATCGACACGGCGATCGCTCAGCTGGAACACCGCCGCAGGGCGCTGCCCGAGCACGCCCAGATCGCGCAGGGCCAGAAGACCCGGGCCCAGCTCAGCGAGTCGATCGTGGCGGCGAACACGGTGGTGGGGGATCTCGAACTCGACCTGCAGAAGGCCGAAGCCGATCTGGTGCCGGTTCGCGAGCGGCTCGATCGCGACCGGCAGCGGGTGGATTCCGGGACGGTCACCGACGGCAAGCAGCTCACCGCGCTGATCGACGAGATCGAGCATCTGAAGCGCCGCATCTCGGACCTGGAGGACGTCGAACTCGAGGTGATGGAGAGCCACGAGGCCGCCACCGGCAAGCACGCCATGCTGGTCGCCGAGCGCTCCGAGATCGAGGATTCGCTGCGCGCGCTGATCGCTTCACGCAACGAGCAGACCGCGGTGATCGACGCTGACCTGGCCCAGCAACGCGCTGCCCGCGACGCGCTGGCAGCCGATCTGCCGGCCGAGCTGGTCACCCTCTACGGACGTATAGCCGACCGCAACGGCGGCGTGGGCGCGGGCGCTCTGCAGGGACGCCGCTGCGGCGCCTGCCAGCTGGAGGCCACCGCTTCGGCACTGGCCGGCTACCAGGCGGCCGCCGCCGACGAGGTGGTGCGCTGCGAGGAGTGTGACCGCATCCTGGTGCGCGAAGCGGCCTAGCGGGAGGCTGATCGGCCGTGAGGGACAGGACGGTTCCATGTCCCGAGTAGCGGCAGTCGCTGGGCCAGGGAACCCGTCCCCGGCTCGGTCACTCCTGCAGGGCTCCGGCGAAGGCGAGATCGCGGGTGCCGACCACCTCGGCCCGGGTGGTGCAGGTCCCCAGCTCCAGGTCGCAGGCGACGATCCTGCCGGGGGTCTCGTCCGGCACATTCGGGTCCCACGACCACGCGAACTCGTCCTGCACCACGGCGAGCAGGGTGTAGTCGTCGATCCAGCCGGCGTGCGTCTGGTACTGGCCGCCGAAGTCGGGTTGACGAGGGGTGACGTTCAGCTTCCCGGTCTCGGAGGCGTCGACCAGGTACTCCCCGTCCGGGGAGCTGAACAGGTAGCCGGCAGTCAGGGTGAGCCGCACCGGCCAGTCAGTCTCGGCGCGCTGGGAGGCGCCGGAGTCGAGGTCGGTGACGACATAGCCGCCCCCGCCCTCGGCGTCCTTCCAGAACACTGACCGATCGCGGATCGCGGTGACCGACGGGGGCAGTTCCTCGTACCGGTCGCCGAGGTCGTCGCCCTTCTCGCCGCCCATTCCCTCGCTGGTGGTGTAGACGATCTCGCCGGTCTCGGTGTCCTGGACGACCAGTTGGGCCACCTTCCCCGCCGGCCGCTCCGGCCCGTCGCGGTCGATCCACGCTGCCAGGTCGCCGTCGGGTGAGGTGACCACCCGTCCGTCCACCGAGCCCAGGTCGGTTTGGTCGGCGCCGTCGAAGGCGACCACGCGGTACTCGTCCCCGTCGCGCTCGCCGAGGTAGAGCCGCGACGGGCTCCACGCCAGCCACTGGACTACGTGGGGTGAGAGGTCGTAGCTCAGGTCGTCCACGTACACCGTCGACCGCTGCGCCCAGACCAGTTCGGCGTCAGCGAAGACCGGCTTCGGGGTGGGGGAGGCGCTGACCGAGGGCGAGGGGCTCGGCGAGGCCGGCGCCGGCGGCGTGGCTGCGCAGCCAGCGGCCAGCAGCAGCCCCAGCCCGCAGGCGATCACTCGGACGCTGCGCATCGCTCCCTTCCTCGCGAGGTCGTCTGCTGTGGAATCTACCCGGTGGCTGCACCGCTGAGAGGTCAAGCGGCCCCAGCGCGTCCGCCTGGCAGACCCGCGGGCGCGGCCTAGCCTGGGGTCCATGGCAGAAGGGTCGGGGATGCGGGCGGTCGGCGGCGCGCGGATCGCCCTCGCCGCGACGATCGTGGTCGCGGTGCTCGCCACGCACGCCGAGGCGCTGTCGCGCGGGCCGGTCAACCCCTTCAACATGTACGGCTACTTCACGGTGCAGTCGAACCTGATCGCCGCCGCCTCCTGGCTCGTCGCGGGCTCGCTCGCGCTCCGGGGCCGTGCCCGAGGCGTCGGTCCGAGCCTGCTCGGAGCTGTCGCGACGACCTGCCTGGTGATCGTCGGTCTCGTGTACGCCGTGTTGCTCGCGCCGTTGGGCGCGCCCGGCGGGGTCTCGCTGCCGTGGGCGAACCTCGTGCTGCACGTCGTCTCGCCCCTGGCGGCCGTGGTCGACTGGGTGCTGATCGGCGACCGAGCGCGGCTGTCGCTGTCCTCGTTGTGGGTCGTCCTCGTCTACCCGATCATCTGGACGGCCGTCGTGCTGGCTCGCGGCGCCACTGACGGCTGGGTGCCCTATCCCTTCCTCGACCC
>CAZLWS010000262.1:0-2615 GCA_964563205.1 uncultured Propionibacteriaceae bacterium
ATCGGCGACAGGATGCGGACGTCGGCCGAGGCCACCGCGTAGGCGATGTTCTTCTCCAGCCGGGTGACCGATTCGACCTTCACCGCCTGACCGAGCTCGACCTCGTAGCGGGTGACGGTCGGGCCGCGGGTGTAGCCGGTGACGGTGGCGTCGATCTCGAACTGGCGCAGCACCTCGCTGAGCCGGGCGACCACCTGGTCGTTGACCTGGCTGCGCGCCTTGGGCAGCGAGCCGGGCTTCAGCACGGCCTGGTCGGGCAGCGTGTAGACGATGTCGCCGGAGAGCGGCGGCTGGGCGGCGCGCAGCGGGGCGTCCGACATGACCGGGGCCTCGGGCTCGATCCGCTTCGGCTTGCCGGCGGTGATCGGCAGCGGCGGGTCGACCGGCTGGGTCTCCTCCAGGTTGACCGGGTCGATGTCCGGGTCGAAGGCGGGCTTCGGGTCCTCGACCAGCGGGGTGACGAAGGCCTCGTCGCGGGTGTAGTCGGTCGGCTCTTCCGGTTTCTTGGGGACGAGCTTGGCCCGGGCGGCGCCGACCCGCTCCCCCAGTTCGTGGACGGGGATGCCGAGCACCACCAGCAGGCCGAAGCCGGCCAGGATCACCAGGATCGGCACGGCCAGCCAGACCGACACCAGGTCGACCAGGAAGGAGGACGAGAAGAAGCCCAGGAAGCCGCCGGCCTCGCGGACCAGGTCGGGCTCGGAGCCGCGCGGCACGCCGTGGGCGATGTGGATCAGGCCGAGCACGCCCAGCAGGGTGACCGTCCAGCCGATCGCCTGCCGCCCGCCGGGGCCGTTGCGGTCGGGGTGCCGCAGCGTCCGCCAGGCCATCGCGGCGGCGATCACCGGGACGGCGTAGCCGAAGCTGCCCACCAGCGTGGTGACCCCCAGCCGGATCCAGCTGCCGGCGGCGCCGGGCAGGCCGAACCAGAACTCGCCGGCCACCAGAATGGCGACGATCAGCAGCGCCAGGCCGGCGCCGTCGCGGCGCAGCGCCGGGTCGAGGTCGCGGGCGGAGCGTCCGATCGCCCGGGCGAGCTGTCCGGTGACCAGCGCGAGGCCGCGCCAGAAGCTCGCGATGCCGTGTCCGATCGCACGCAGGAAGCGGCTCAGGCCGGAGGGTGGCGGAGTGCTCCCGCGCGCCGAACTGCTGCGGGCTGGTGTCTTCTTGCTTCCGGACGCTCGGGAGGCCGTCGCTGGACGCGTGGACGCGTTGCTACGGCTCCGCGAGGGGGAAGACGCGCGGGTCGCCATGGGACGCAGCCTAAACCACAGCCACCCCATAGCGGCAGTGACCACGCCGGGAATCCGCCCGGCCAGGCGCCCCTCCCAGCCGACGCTAGGCGCCGCGTCTCGGAGCAGTCCTGCTCGCGCGTCTGCGAACCGGCGGCTCCTCCGGCGCCTCGCGCTCCCCCGCGTCCTTCCTGACGAGGCCCTCTCGCACGGCAGAGAGGAACATCCACCCTGCGTAGAGCAGCAGGGCGCCCACGAGCACCGACACCGCTATCGCGCGCAGGTCGCCGGTGAGCAGACTGGCCACCCAGCCGAGGTAAGGGATCGCGTACCAGACGGTTCCCCTGACTTGCACCGGCTTCACCGGGTCCAGGTCGGCCTGCGGGTTGGCGTCGCCCTTGGTGATGAACACCGGCGTGCCGTCGGCGAGCAGCATCCGCTGGACGACGCGGTGGGTCACCAGCGTCGGCTCGCCGCTCTTCAGCTGATAGGTGAGCACCTTGCCGGGGACGACGTCGTCCAGTTCCGTCGGCCGCACCACGATCAGGGTGCCGGCCGGCAGCGTCGGCTCCATCGACGAGCTGAGCACGGTGAGCGTCATCGAACCGGTCACGGCGGGCACCACGCTGACGGCCAGGCCGACGCCGACGAGCAGCACCAGCAGCGCCGCCATCAGCCCCGAGCCGAGGGCGCTGACGACGGCGCGCGGCCCGGAGGTCCGTTTCGCCACGACCTGCTCGGCCTCGGACTGCTCGGCCGCGAACCGCCGGCCCGCGGGTTCAGCCATCGCCGTCACCCGCCCGCCGCAGCTTCGTCGCCGGGCTCGCGTCGCCGCCAGGCGAGCACGCAGCACACGCTGCCCACCAGGATCGCGACCCCCGCGAGGGGCCCGAGCGGCAGCAGCGAGCCCGAGCCGGTGTTCGGCAGCCGGCCGGGCCCGGGGGCCGGGGGCTGGACGGGCTGCTCGGGCTCCTGGCACTTCCCGCCGGGCTTGACCTCGCCTGCCGCGGCGGTCTCGACCAGCACTCCGCGAAGCCGGAAGCTGACCGTGCCCAGCGTGCCGTGCTGTCCCCCGAGCGCCGAGCCGACGCTGGCGGTGAGCTCCAGCCGCAGGCTCGCGCCGGGGGCGAGGGCGATGCCGCCGCCGAGCACCGTGCACTCCCCGTTGCTGACGCCGTCAGCGATGGTCACCGGGGACGACGACTCCCCTCCCGGCGCCGCCATGCTCAGCGAGAAGGCGTCCGCCAGAGCGGGGTCGTCAGCGCTCGGGTCGACCAGGTCGACCCGCAGCACCGCGTCCACGTCGGAGTCGTTCCGCAGCCAGACCTGCTCGGTGCTGCGGTCGCCGGGCACCACCCTTCCCATGCTGGTGAACAGCGGCAG
>CAZLWS010000263.1:0-2610 GCA_964563205.1 uncultured Propionibacteriaceae bacterium
CTGCGGCACCAGGAAGGATCCCGCAGCGACCACCGCCACAGCGCCGATCCCCCAGCCGACGCGCTGGTTGGTGGCGGCACGTCGTCCGGCGGCCAGCGTCCGGTCGACGTCGATCGGGATGTCGACCGGGGCGGCCGCGAGGTCCTGGCGCAGCCTGGTCTCCAGATCGATGCTCATGTCAGGTCCTCCATCGCGTAGTGGGTGCGCAGGGCGGCAAGCCCGCGCGAGGCGGCGGATTTCACTCCGCCGGCCGAGATGCCGAGCAGTTCGGCGACCGCCGCCTCGGAGAGGTCGTCGAAGTAGCGCAGCACGATCACCTCGCGCTGCCGCGCCGGCAGGGTGGCCAGCATGCGGGCGATCCGGTCGCGGTCGTCCACCGCGGCCTCGTCGCTGGGAAGGACGGCGTCCACCTGCTCGGCGAGGGTTTCGGGACGGCGGCGCCGCCAGCGGTCGGCGTTGAGGTTCACCAGCACCCGGCGGGCGTAGGCGGTCGCTGTCTCGGGACGGACCCGGCGCCAGGCCAGGTAGGTCTTGACGAATGCCTCCTGGACGAGGTCCGCGGCGGTGTGGGCGTCCCCGGTCAGCAGCCAGGCGGTCTTGGTGAGCGCCGGCGAGGCGGCGCGCACGAAGGCCGCGAATTCCGCGTCCCGCTGCTGGCTGCCCATCTCGTCCTTTCCCGGTGACCTCACCCTGTACTACGTCAGCGGGTGGACGAAAGGTTGCGCGTCATTCGGCGTTCAGCTGGGCCGGACGACCTTGATCGTGAACTCGGCGGTGTGCAGGGCGCCCATGAGCCGCAGCCAGAGCGGCAGGAACATCTCCAGCCCGCGGGACGCGGTGATGTCGCCCAGGTCGATGATGTCGCGATGTCCGACCTCCGTCAGAAGCCCGGCGACCAGCGCTTTCGCCTCGTCATCGTCCCCGGCCACGAAGACCGAGCCCTCCGCGAGAGGCCGCACCTGCAGGGACGCGTTGAGCGTGTTGACCGCCTTGACGACCGGCGTCCCGGGGAGTGCGCGCTGCAAGCGCTCGCCCAGCGAGTCGGTGTCCTTGACGAACAGGGTCGGCGGGAAGCCGGCGGAGAAGTCCAGTGGATTCGAGATGTCCATCACCACCGCGCCCCCGATCGCCGGAGCCAACGCGGTGAGCACGTCCGCGCTAGCCGCGCCGCTCAAGGCGTTCACGACGAGGTCCGCGCCGGCGACCGCCTCGGCGAAAGTGTTCAGCGGCGGGCCCGTCCAGCCCTGGTCGCGCTCTCGCGACACGGCGGGGTCACGAGTGCCCACCACCACGCCATGTCCCAACTCGGCCAGGCGGGTGGCCCACGCCCGTCCGACGGTTCCGGTCCCCAGCACTGCTACGCGCATCACAACCTCCTTCGAGCTGTTCCATTCTGCGCCTCGACAGCGGTTGCGGCCTATGGCTCGGGTCGACGAGATCCGGGCCTGATCCGGTGATGCGGCTGACTAGCTCGGGACGGACGGCGGACGTGACCACGTCCCCGTCTCTCCCGGGCATGGCGGCCGTCTGGCTCCGGGATGAGGAGGCAGGTCTTCGCATGCCGCGAAGCGCGGGCCGTCCGGCAGGATGTGGGCATGAGAATCGCGCTTGCCCAGTTGACCTCGTCGGTCGAACCTTCGGAGAACCTCGAGCTGGTGCGCGACCACACCGTCCGGGCGGCCGAAGCGAGGGCCGGGCTCGTCGTGTTCCCGGAGGCGACGATGTGCTCCTTCGCGCGGCGTCCGGATTCTGTGGCCGAGGCGTGGGACGGACCGTGGGCGTCCGGCGTCCGAGCGATCGCAGCGGAGACGGGCGTGGTGGTGATCGCGGGCATGTTCGCGGCCACTCCCACCGCGCAGGTCACCAACTCGCTGCTCGTCACCGGGCCGGGCGTCGAGGCGCGGTACGACAAAATCCACCTGTTTGACGCGCTCGGACACCGCGAGTCGGACGTGATCGCGGCCGGCGACCAGCCCGCGGTGGTCGAGGTGGCCGGCGTGAAGGTGGGGCTGGCGACCTGCTACGACATCCGATTTCCGGCGCTGTTCACGCAGCTGGCACGGATGGGCGCCGAGGTGATCGTGGTGCCGGCTTCGTGGGCTCCGGGGGTCGGAAAGCTGCACCAGTGGCGGACGCTGGCCACCGCGCGCGCCATGGATTCGACCAGCTTCGTGATCGCCTGCGGCCAGGCCCGGCCGGAAGGCCCCGAGGACACCCGGCCGACCGGGATCGGACATTCGCTGGCAGTCGATCCATTCGGGACGGTGCTGACCGAGCTCGGGGACGAGCCGGAGTTGGCGGTCGTCGATCTCGATCTCAGGCAGGTGTCTGCCGCGCGGCAGTCGGTCCCCGTGCTCAGGAACGCGCGCTCGTTCGGCGGCTGACTCTCCGATGTTCCGCTGCCTCACCCGGAGGCCAGTCCCGCCCGCTGGTCACCTCACCTCGGCAATCTGATGTCGTCGTTGGTCGGCTTCTCGTTCAAGAAGCCGACCAACCGCAACACCGGATGGCCCACCGGGACCCGGGCTGGCGGGAATCCCGCGTTCGTCACCTGATTTCTGTCCCATGTGTCTCAGAAGTCACAGGTTGCCTGTGGATGACGGGTTTCCC
>CAZLWS010000264.1:0-2568 GCA_964563205.1 uncultured Propionibacteriaceae bacterium
GGGCCTCCATTGCCGCAGAAGTGTTAGATCGATCTACCAACACTCTGTCACGCGCTGTCCTGGCTGTCTACCCCCACGGCGTACGGCGGCATGGGTTGCCGCAATTTCGTCGAACGATCTCCTGAGCCCAAGCGCCGCGACCTCCTGGGCGTTCGTCGAACGATCCCCGATCCTGTCGAAGTCGTTTCACCGGCCCGCTGGCCCGACCCCCGTCATCCCGGGCTACGACCCGGGATCTCGCCCCAAACCGTTCCCGGGCACTGGACGATCCCTGAGCCTGTCGAAGGGTCGTTCACCAACGCGCCCAAACCCCCGGGGGACGAGATACCCGAGCGCATCGACGACCCACCCACTCCGTCATCCCCGCGAAGGCGGGGATCTCCGTTCGGGCTACGAGCCCGCGATCCGCTCCCGCAGCGCGGCCAACTGGGCCTCCAGCTCCACCGGCAGCCGGTCGCCGAACTGGGCGAAGTACTCCTGCGTGAGGTCGGCCTCGCGCGCCCACGCCTCGGGGTCGAGAGCGAAGAGCCGCTCGAGATCGCCCTCGGGCAGCTCCAGCCCTTCGACGTTCAGGTCGCCCGGCGCGGGCAGCCGTCCGGAGATGCCGTCCACCGCGTCCAACTCACCCGCGACCCGCCGCAACGCCCACTCGATGGCGCGGGAGTTGTCGCCGAAGCCGGGCCACAGCCAGTGCCCGTCGTCGGCTTTGCGGAACCAGTTCACCTGGAAGATGCGCGGGGCGAGCGACCCCAGGCGGGCGCCCATGGTGAGCCAGTGGCCCCAGTAGTCGGCCATGTTGTAGCCGCAGAACGGCAGCATGGCGAAGGGATCGCGACGCAGCGCCCCGACGGTGCCCTCGGCGGCGGCGGTCTGCTCGGAGGAGACGGTCGCGCCTACGAAGACGCCGTGGTTCCAGTCGTACGACTCGCTGATCAGCGGGACGTTGTGCGCCCGGCGTCCGCCGAAGAGGATCAGGTCGACCGGCACGCCTTGGGGGGCCTCCCAGTCGGGCGAGATCGACGCGGCCTGCGAGGCGTGGACGGTGAACCGGCTGTTCGGGTGGGCGGCGTGATGGCCGTTGCCCGGCGTCCAGTCGCGGCCCTTCCAGTCGATCAGGTGGGCGGGAGGGGTGTCCGTCATGCCCTCCCACCAGACGTCGCCGTCATCGGTGAGGCCGACGTTGGTGAAGATCGTGTCGTGGTCGAGAGCGTGCAGAGCGGTCGGGTTGGTGGTCTCGGAGGTGCCGGGGGCGACCCCGAAGAAGCCGGCCTCGGGGTTGATGGCGTACAGCCGTCCGTCCGGTCCGGGACGCATCCACGCGATGTCGTCGCCGATGGTCTCGACCTCCCAGCCCGGAATGGTCGGACGCAGCATGGCGAGGTTGGTCTTGCCGCAGGCCGACGGGAAGGCCGCGGTGAGGTGGAACCGGCGTCCGTCCGACTGGCGGGTGATGCGCAGAATCAGCATGTGCTCGGCCAGCCAGCCCTCGTCGCGAGCCAGGACGGACGCGATCCGCAGCGCGTAGCACTTCTTGCCCAGCAGCGCGTTGCCGCCGTAACCCGAGCCGTAGGACCAGATCTCGCGGGACTCCGGGAAATGGCAGATGTACTTCTCGTCATTGCACGGCCAGGGGAGGTCTGGTCTTGGGGTGTTGTCGTCGTCGACCAGTGGGTACCCGACCGAGTGGATCGCGGGCACCCAGTACTCGCCGTTGTTGATGTGCTCGAGGGCGGCGGCGCCCATGCGGGTCATGATGCGCATGTTGACCACGACGTACGGACTGTCGGTGATCTCGATGCCCAGCTTCGAGATCGGCCCGCCCAGCGGCCCCATCGAGAACGGGACGACGTACATGGTGCGCCCCCGCATCGACCCTTCGAAGACTGTCGTGAGCTTCTCGCGCATCTGGTCGGGGTCGGCCCAGTTGTTGGTCGGGCCGGCGTCCTCGGGGAAGTGGGAGCAGATGAAGGTGCGGGCCTCGACCCGCGCCACGTCGCTGGGGTTCGACCGAGCGAGGTAGCTATTGGGGCGCTTGGCCTCGTTCAGCTTGGTGAGAGTGCCGCTCGCGACCATCTCGGCGTACAGCCGGTCCCGCTCGTCGACGGACCCGTCGCAGAAGTAGATCGCCTCCGGCTGTGTGAGTTCGGCCACCCGCGTGACCCAGGAAAGAACGTCGTCAGGAACCCCCGCAGGGGCATTGTCGAGGTTGATCGTGGCCAGGCTCATCGTTGGTACCCACTTGTCAGTTCGCTGCACTGCGCTGGTTGATTCCATTCTGCCCCAGGCTCGCCGGCTCCGGGCGTGCAAGCCAACGAATCTCGGTATGCGGTACTGCATACGACAGTGGGTGAGGTTTGCCTCGCTTGTAGGTGCGAGCTGAGCCCGTCTGGTCCTCCCGGACTGCGACCCGGGATCTCAACGCTGTCGCGGAACGAGCCTTCGGGCTGGGCATAGGAACTTGTGCCCAAGGACGCTCTCTGAGCTTGTCGAAGGGTCGTCCCACCCGCCATCCTCGCTCAGTTGGACGCTCCCGCAACCCGTCGAGTAAAGTGGACGACGGCCTCACGG
>CAZLWS010000265.1:0-2543 GCA_964563205.1 uncultured Propionibacteriaceae bacterium
CCCGCCGCGGATCCCAGCCCGAGAAGTGGACGCCGGTGTTGGCGCCGTTGCTGGCCGCGGTGACCCGCTGCGGGATGGCCGGCGCCAGCGCCCCGGTGATCAGATCCACCACCCGCTGACAGGTCTCGCTGCGTCCGTTCACCGCCGCCGGCGACTCGCAGTTCAGGATGCTTCCGAGCGGCGCCGTGACAGTGACCGGACGGTAGAGCCCGGCGTTCGGCAGGATGTCGGGGTCGATAAGAGTCTTCAGCGTGTAATAGCAGGCCGCGTAGAGGCCGGTCCAGACGACGTTCACGCTTGCCCGCACCTGCGGTGGATTGCCGGTGAAATCGAAGGTGATCTGGTCACCCGCGATGGTGACGGCGATCCGCAGTTCGAGCTCCTCGTCCAGTTCGGGGCAGTCGAACCAGTCGGTGAAGGCGTAGTGGCCGTCGGGGAACTCCGCGATCGCAGCCCGAGTGCGACGCTCGGTGTAGTCGAGCAGTTCAGTGGCCACCTCGACCATGGTCTCGCGCCCGTAGCGTCGGCAGAGCTCGTGGTAGCGATCGATCGCGGTGTGCAGGGCGGCCTGCTGAGCACGGAGATCGGCACGGCGTTCTTCGGGGATCTGGCAGTTCAGCAGGATCAGCTCCAGCAGTTCCTGCTGCAGCACACCGCGCCGGACGAGGTGCACCGGCGGAATCCGGATCGCCTCCTGGAAGATGTGCTTGTGGCCCCGGTCGCCGAAGTCGGCGTGGTGGGCCAGGGTTGCCGTCCAGGCGGTCAGCTCACCCGAAACGAAGATCGGGGAAGCGAGCACGATGTCGGGCAGGTGCGAACCGCCGCCGGTGTAGGGATCGTTGCCGATGAAGACATCCCCCTCGGCGATGTCCTCGGCGGGGATGCGGTCCCGGATGGCCCGCACTACCCCCATCAGCGAGCCCAAGTGCAGCGGCGAGCCGCCCTCGTCCTGAGCGATCGCGTCACCGTGGGCGTCGAAGAGGCTGGCGGTGCAGTCGCGTCGTTCCTTGATGTTCGGCGAGAATGCCGCCTTGACCAGGGTCTCGCTCATCTCCTCGACGATGCTCGACAACGCCGACGAGATCACCTCCACCAGGATCGGATCCTGGGTCGCCGTCCCGGTCATGGCTGCGCTCCGATCTGAATCACAAGGTTGCGGTACTCGTCCATCGCGCAGGTGTCGCCCGGCAAGAGGACGGTCGTGGTGTCCATCTGCTCGACGATCGCGGGCCCGGCCAGCTCGTTGCCCGGGCACAGCCTGCCGCGGTCGTAGACCGGGCAGGTGCGGAAGCCGAAGGCGGTGCTGAGGAAGACCTCGCGTTCGCCGACCAGCGCCGGGTCCGCGCTGACGCCGTCTGTCTCGGACTTCACAAGTTCCAGGCGGTCAGCGCGCCCAACGGCCTGAACCCGGAAGGTCACCACCTCGATCGGATCGTCCTCGGAGTGGAAGCCGTACACCCGTTCGTGCGCCTCGTGGAAGGATGCCACCAACTGGCCGAAAGCTTCGGCGTCCAGCCCGTGGTCGCCGGGGAGGTCGATCGGCAGTTCGAAGTTCTGCCCGCGGTAGCGCAGCTCCAGTCGGCGGATCAGGGTCTGCTCGGCCGCAGCGGTTCCGTCGGCGGCGAACCACTGCGTGGCCTGGTCCTCGAGTTCGCTCAGCACCTCGGCGATCGCGCCGGGGCGACACTGGTCGAGCGGCGTGATCTGGGTGCGCATGAAGTCGGTGCGGACGTCGGTCATCAGCAGGCCCATCGCTGATTGAGCGCCGGGAATCTCGGGGACGACCACGGTGGTGATGCCCAGCTCGCGCGCGAGCCGAGAGGCGTGCAGTGGGCCGGCGCCCCCGAAGGGCACCAGCGCATAGTCACGCGGGTCGTAACCCCGTTGCACCGAGACCACTCGGATGGCCCGCGCCATGTTGGCGGTGACCACCCGCAGCACGCCGAGCGCGACCTCGTGGACCTCCAGGCCGAGCGGCTCGCCAAGCCTCCGCAGGGCGGCCGCCGCGGCCTCTTCGCTGATCTCCATCTGGCCGTTCAGCAGGTACTGCGGATTCAGAAGGTGGAGCACCACGTTCGCGTCCGTCACAGTCGGCTGCTCGCCGATGCCGTAGCAGGCCGGCCCCGGGTTCGCCCCCGCGCTGGTCGGGCCTACCCGCAGATGGCCGCCGGAGTCGATCCAGGCGATCGAGCCGCCGCCGGCGCCGACGGTGTGGATGTCGAGCATGGGCGAGCGGATCGGGCGGCCGTCCAGCTCCATTCCAGCGGTCACGTGCGGCTCGCCGTGCCGCACCAACGAGACGTCCGACGAGGTGCCGCCCATGTCGAAGGTGATGATGTCGGGGAAGCCGGCCGCCGAACAGATCTCAGCGGCGCCCACCACTCCCGTGCTGGGCCCGGAGAGCACCAGCCGGACGGGGACCTGCTCGGCCATCCTGAACGGGATCACGCCGCCGTTGGACTGGGTGACCTGCGGCTCGGCCCGCAAGCCGAGTTCCGCCAGCGTGCGCCGCAGCCGGGAGAGGTAGCCGTACACCACCGGGC
>CAZLWS010000266.1:0-2515 GCA_964563205.1 uncultured Propionibacteriaceae bacterium
AGGTCGAGAGTGCCCTTCTCGAGGTGGTCCATGATGCGGCCCGGGGTGCCGACGACGATGTGGACGCCGCGCGCCAGCGCCGAGAGCTGAATGCCGTAGCCCTGCCCGCCGTAGACCGGCAGCACATGGACGTCCATCCGTCCGGCGTAGGACTGGAAGGCCTCGCAGACCTGCAGCGCCAGCTCACGGGTGGGTGCCAGGACGAGCGCCTGCGGCGCCTTGGGCTTCCCTTCCAGCCGTTCCAGGATCGGCAGCGCGAAGGCGGCGGTCTTCCCGGTGCCGGTCTGAGCGAGCCCGACCACGTGCCGTCCGTCGAGCAGGGCGGGGATGGTGGCCGCCTGGATCGGCGTCGGGGTCTCATACCCGAGCTCGGCCAGGTTGGCCAGCAGCGGCTCCCCCAAACCCAGGTCTGAGAAGGTGGAATGCTGGTCTTCGCCGGCCTCGATCTGGTCCGGAGCGTCGTTCGTCACCACCGAACCTTACCGGCATCACGCCCTTCCCACGGCATCGGGGCGGTGAGGCGGTTCAGGTTTCCATCGGCTAGACGACCCGGTATCCCAGTTCGCGGGACGCCACGCGCGTGACAATGGCTCGAACCGTTGGATCGGCCAAGGGACGGGAGAACGACGGGGAGGCCGGAAAGCTCGACGCCGCCGGATTCCACAGCACAACATTGGGAGCGCCGGTCATGGTGGACGGCGCCCATAGACCGTCCAGGTCGGGCCAGGTGCCCCGGATCGCACGCGCCCAGGCTCGGCAGGTCGGCTTGGGCGCAGCGCTCAGAGCGTAGGCCGCCTGGTTGCGGAGCGCCCACGTGCCGGTCAAATCGAGCAGCCGCAGCTCCCGGGTCGGCCGCCAGGCAGTCAGCTGCGGCTGGTAGCTGGCGGTGTCGATCGTGCGGGTGGCCTGGAAGGTCTCTGAGAGCGCGCCCGCGATGGCGGTGCCGGCGTACATCACGCCTTCGGCGTGCTGACCCATGGGCTCGGGGTGGGGATCGAAGCGCATGAGGGAAAGCGGGCCGTAGCTGCGCAACACGTTCCAAGGCAGAACGTGCGCACCCTGCGTACGGTGCACCCGCCACAGAAGCGGCGCCGCTTTCACGAGGTCAGCTGGGTCGCGGCGCAAGGCCGCCGGCGGAGTCCGGGGCGTCTTGGGAAGAGGCCTCACCACAGACCGAGGCCCGCCAGGGAATCGGCCACCAGCCGAGGATCGCCCCCAGAGGCCAAGTAGGCCACCGGTGCGGCATCCCCGAGTTCAGGCTGCGGCGTCGACATGAACCCGGCAACCGCGAACGGAGCGAGCCCGGCCGGGATGGCGTCGATCACGATCTCCAGCCCCGGGAGCAGGTCGCCATCAGCAGTGAACTGCCACCGCGGCAGGCGCCTCGAACGCCCTAGTCCGAAACCCCAGAGGCTGCCATGGCTGAGCCGCTGCGACACCCGGCTGCGATCGACCCGCAGCAGCAGGGCCGCCTCGGCGATGCTCAGGCTGCCCTGCACCAGTTCAGTGACCTGATGGGCCGCAGCCTGGGACGCCGCCTGCGCGGTCGCGTCCGGATCCTCGGCCAATGCCTCGGCAGCGGACGGCCCGCCATGTTCCTGAAGAAACTCCCGCTCGACAGCGCTCAGTGGAACCGCCGCAGAATGGGCCACCTTCGACAGCTCTACATCCAGCTGAGCGACGAACTCCTCACCGGTCAGCCCGACATGATGCCTGGCCAGCACCTCATCAAGGCTCACACCCACACTCATGCTCACAATCTATCACGCACATGAGGATCTGTGAGAACGGGCGTCCCGGTTGTGCACCCTAGGCGGCCAGCAGATAGAGGGCGCTCACGGCGACGAAGGCGGTCACCAGGCGTTCGAAGGCCCGCTGATCGATCCGCTTGATCACGATGCGCCCGATCCAGGTTCCCAGCAGCACGGCGGGGACCAGCGCTGCGGCCAGCGCTGCGAGTTCAGGGCGGACGATTCCCAGCCCGATCGAGACCGGCAGCTTGGTGACGTTCACCGCGAAGAAGAACCAGGCGGAGGTGCCGAGGAACCGCCACTTGTCGTAACCGGCCGCCAGCAGGTACAGGTTCATCGGAGGGCCGCCGGCGTTGGCGACCATCGTGGTGAAGCCGGCCAGGCCGCCGTAGCCGGCCCCCGCCGCCGGGTGGTGCGGACGCAGCTTCTCCTTCCAGAACCCGGCAACCAGCAAGACCAGGATGATGACCCCGATGGTGCGGCGCAGCACCAGATCGTCGACCATCGCCAGGAATGCGGCACCCAGGCCGATCCCGACCAGCACCGGCACGATCAGGCGAACGATCAGCCGCCAGTCGACATGCTTGCGGTACACCCAGATCGCCACCAGGTCGCCGGTGAGCAGCAACAGCAGCACGGCCCCGGTGGAGTCCTTGGTCGGCAGCACGAGCGCGAACAGCGCCACCGCTACCATGCCCACGCCGCCGATCGCGGTCTTCGCGAAGCCGACCAGCAAAGCGGCCAGGACGACGATCGTCCAGCCG
>CAZLWS010000267.1:0-2503 GCA_964563205.1 uncultured Propionibacteriaceae bacterium
CCAGCCACGCCGCGATGAACAGAATCAGGGTGGCGAAGAGGTTGAGGAAGATCATCACGATGATGGTCGCGCCGAAGACGCCGGCGGCGAGGTTGCGGGAGAACGCCTGGACCAGCAGGCCGGCGCCCAGCTGCAGCACCAGCAGGCCGGCCGAGCCCACCCCGGCGCCCACCCACATGTGCGGCACCGAGATCGGCTGCGGTGCGAACCAGGCGAAGAGCAGCCAGAACAGCGCGGTGCCGGCCGCGAACGAGACCAGCAGGCCGATCAGCCGCAACAGCAGCGACCAGCCCTGGTCCTCGTCCAGGCCGAGCAGTCGCCCCACCTGCTCGGTCAGCGTGGAGGCTGCCGACGAGGCGATGAAGGTGACCGCCACGCCGATGAACAAGCCGATCAGGCCGGCGAAGTTGGAGAGCAGATCCAGCGGCAGCGGCAGCAGCTTGCCCGGGTTGTCGACATCGGTCCGCATCACCAGCCGGACGGCGCGCTTGAGGTTGCCCACCCAGTTCGAACCGAACCAGAAGGCGATCGCCAAGCCGACGATGCCGATCGCCGCCCAGTTGGTCAGCGCGGCTTCGATGATGGCGAGGATCTGTGCAGTGAGGTTCTGGGCGGACTCGGTGACCCCGGGCTCGGCGGCCGTGCCAGGATCGGCGGCAACCGGACCGAGCGCCTCGGTGAGGGCCTCCTCGATCCAGCGGGTGATGCTCTGCAGGGCCTCCGGCATCAAGACGGTGAGCGTGAGAGCGAGCGCCGAGAAGGCCAGCATCAGGATCGGCACCATGCTCAACACGGAGTGGTAGGCGATCGCTGCAGCCAGCTGGGCGCCGCCGCGAATGTTGAAGCGGTCAACGGCGCGCAGCATGTGCGCGACCAGCGTCCGCTTCGAGAACTCCTCCCACCAGGCGATCATGGGCCTACCCCAGGGTGCAGCTCAGATTGCGGTCGCCCCAGGCGTTGTCGATCCGGGCGACCGGCGGCCAGTACTTCTCCAGCCCGCCCTCGGCGACCGGGCCACGCGGGTTGCCGGCCGGGAAGCCGGCCTGCTCCCGCGGGTAGGCGTGGGTCCACTCGGAGGCGGTCACGCGGGTCAGCGGGTGCGGGGCGTTCACCAGCGGGTTGTCGTCCGCCGGCCAGGCGCCGTCCGCGACCGCCGCGATCTCGGCGCGAATGGACGTCATCGCGGCACAGAACCGGTCGAGCTCGGCCCGTGACTCGCTCTCGGTCGGCTCGACCATCAGGGTGCCGGCGACCGGGAAGCTCATGGTCGGGGCATGGAAGCCGTAGTCGATCAGCCGCTTGGCGACGTCCTCGACGCCGACCCCGGAGGCCTTGCTGAGCTCGTTGAGGTCGAGGATGCACTCGTGGGCCACCAAGCCGTGGGCGCCGGTGTACCGGATCGGGTACAGCTCGCCGAGCTGGGCGGCGATGTAGTTGGCGTTCAGGATGGCCAGCTGGGAGGCCTGCCGCAGCCCGTCCGCGCCCATCATGGCGATGAACGCGTAGCTGATCGGCAGCACCCCCGCCGAGCCGTACGGGGCGGCGCTGATCGGGCCGTAGCTGGTGGACGGCCCCGCGTCCGTCACGACCGGGTGGCTCGGCAGGTACGGCGCCAGGTGCGCCTTGACCGCCACCGGCCCCACCCCGGGGCCGCCGCCGCCGTGTGGGATGGCGAAGGTCTTGTGCAGGTTGAGGTGGCTGACGTCCGCCCCGAACCGGCCCGGCGCGGCCAGGCCCATCAGGGCGTTCAGGTTGGCGCCGTCGACGTACACCTGGCCGCCGGCCGCGTGCACCAGCTCGCAGATCTCGGTGATCCCGGTCTCGAAGACCCCGTGGGTGGACGGGTAGGTCACCATGATCGCCGCGACCTTGCCGGCGTGCCGGTCGAGCTTGGCGCGCAGGTCGTCGATGTCGACCGAGCCGTCGGACGCGGTCGCCACCACCACGACGGACATGCCCGCCATGGCCGCCGAGGCCGCGTTGGTGCCGTGGGCCGAGGCCGGGATCAGGCAGACCGTCCGCTCGGCCTCGCCGCGGGCGGCGTGATACTCGTGGATGGCCAGCAGCCCCGCCAGCTCGCCCTGCGCACCGGCGTTCGGCTGGACGCTGACCTGGTCGTAGCCGGTTATGGCGGCCAGCCACTCCCCCAGCTCGCCGATCAACTCGCGGAAGCCGGCGGCATCTGCGGCCGGGACGAAGGGGTGCAGGTTCGCGAAGCCCGGGTAGCTGATCGGCTCCAGCGCCGCCGCCGGGTTGAGCTTCATGGTGCAGGAGCCGAGCGGGATCATGCCCCGGTCGAGGGCGAAGTCGCGGTCGGAGAGGGTCCGCAGGTAGCGCAAGAACTCGGTCTCGCTGTGATAGCGGGTGAAGACCGGGTGGCTGCAGAACGGCAGATCGCGGACGTGATCAGCCAGGCCGCCCAGGGGCTCGGACGCCAGCGAGCCGCCAAAGACCTCGGCCAGCGCCGCGAGATCCGCCTCGGTGGTGTCCTCCCCCACGCTGA
>CAZLWS010000268.1:0-2440 GCA_964563205.1 uncultured Propionibacteriaceae bacterium
AGTTGCCGGCCACGCCGCGGCGTCCGACCGTCCAGGTCGAATCCTGCACGGCCACATCGTCGTTGATGAAGAGAGTCTTCACCTTGATGCCGTCGGCGTCGGCCAGTTCGGCGGCCATGTCGAAGGCCATCCGGTCGCCGGTGTAGTTGTTGACCAGCAGCAGAACGCCCTTGTCGGAGGCGACTCGCTTGGCGGTCTCGTAGACGTAGTCGGCCGGCGGGGCGGCGAAGACGTCACCGGGACAGGCCGCGTCCAGCATGCCCGGGCCGACCACCATGACGTGGGCCGGCTCGTGGCCGGAGCCGGAGCCCTGCACGATGCTGACCTTGTCATTGTTCGGCGCGTCGGAACGCATGATCAGGTTGTACTCGGGCACGTAGACGATGGTCTCCGGGTTGGCCAGCGCGATGCCCTCGAGCATCTCGGGCACGAACTGCTTGGGATCGTTGACGAACTTCTTCATGACTCTCCTTCGAGTGTGTTGCTGAGTGTTCAGTTGTGGGGAACGACCCTTCGACAGGCTCAGAGATCGTTCCGGATCGTTCCGGCGACCTCTCTGACGCTCCCTGAGCTTGTCGAAGGGTCGCCGCGCTTCAGTTATTCGTGTCGCGGGACAGGGGACGGTTCCTTGTCCCGCTTTCTCGGCGTTTGGTTCGGGAACCGGGACGAGGAACCGTCCCCTGTCCCATTCGCTTCCTTCAGTTATTCGGGCCAGTCGACGGCCAGGGCTTCGAGCAGGACGGCGATCGCGGTGGCGCCGGCGTCCACCGAGCCGATCGAGCGCTCGCCGGTGTAGGCGGCGCGGCCGCGCATCGCCTGCAGGTTGGCGGTGGCATCGGCGGTCTCGCGGGCGGTGGCGGCCATCGCCTTGACGATCTCTCCGCGGGACGAGCCGTTGCCGAGTTCGGCCTCCAGGGTGTCGATCGCGGGGACGAGCGAGTCGAGCAGGGTCTTGTCGCCCAGCTCGGCCTGGCCGCGGGCCTTGATCCCTTCGACGGCGGCTCGCAGGGCGCGTACCAGGTCGGCGCCTTCGAAGGTCTCACTGCCCTTCAGCTGGGCTCCGGTGCGCAGGAAGGCGGTGCCCCAGATCGGGCCGGAGGTGCCGCCGATCCGGCTGGAGATCGTCATGGCCACCTTCTGCAGGAAGACGCCGGGATCCGTCCGGTCGAAGCTGTCCCACTGGTCGACGACGATCTCGAAGCCGCGCGCCAGCGAGTACCCGAAGTCGCCGTCGCCGACCACCGCGTCCAGGTCGCCGAAGTAGGTCTCGTTGGCCAGGATCGTCTCCGAGATCCGGCGGACGACGAACTCGGTGTCGGCAAGGGTTCCGCTCATTCGGTGTGCTCCTTCGCAATCAGGGCGGTCAGGTCTTCCAGGGTTACTTCGCCGGCAGGGACGAACCCGGCCGGGGTGGCGATGACGGTGGGCGGGGCGCCCGGGTCGCCCAGGTCGCTGAGGACGAGGGCCGCGCCGGTGAAGTCGTCCTCGGCGGTGAAGGAACTCACCGTCACCACCGTGGTGAGTCCGGCGGCGACGGCGGCCGCGACCCCGATGCCGGAATCCTCGACCACCACGCACTCGGACGGAGCCAGCCCGAGGTCTTCCAGCACCTTCAGGTAGATGTCCGGGGCGGGCTTCTTGGCGGCCACGACATCCCCGGCGAAGACGTGCACCTGTGGGTAGCTCGCCTCGCCGGCGGCATGCCGCAGCACGGCCCGGACGCTGGCCTCGGCCGAGGTGGAGGCGACCGCCACCGTCCATCCGGCATCCAGCGCATCGGCGATGATGCGCCGGATGCCGGGACGGCCGGGCAGCAGACCGTCCGCCACCCGCTGGGTGAAGAGGGCGGTCTTGCCCAGGTGCAATTGCTTGATCCAGTCGGCGCGCTCTACGTCCGTAGAGACACCGATGGCCGCATCCAGTGCCGGGGTGAAGACGGACGCGATCCGCTCCTTGCCACCGCCGATCTTCAGCTTCTCCGCGTACTCGGCCTCGCTCCATTCCACCGGCAGCCCGGCTTCGGCGAAGGCGGCGTTGAAGGCCGGCAGGTGACCGTCCTTCTCGGTGTCCGCCAGGACGCCGTCGCAGTCGAAGATCAGGGCCGGCATCTCAGACCTCCACACGGGCGATCTGCCGTGTGAGATCCCGGGTCAAGCCCGGGATGACGTGGTTGAGTTGCAGCCTCCGTGACCCGCGGGCCCACCCCACCCCGTCATCCCAGACGACGACCGCCACGCCGCCTTCGGCGGCGGGAAGGAAGGAGACTTGACGAGGGCCGCGGGAGCGGGCCGAGGAACAGACTCCGATCCGGGATCTCTCATGGCGTTGGACCGCGGTGAGCATGTCAGGCCTTCCCCGCGCTGCCGAAGACTTCCGCATACCCCTTGGTCAGGTCGCGGATGTCGGCGGCGACCACCTTGAAGAGCGAGGGCGGATCCCA
>CAZLWS010000269.1:0-2434 GCA_964563205.1 uncultured Propionibacteriaceae bacterium
GCCATGGGATCGGTGACGCAGGTGTGGGCGCATCGGGGGGCGAGCGACCACGCTCCCGAGAACACCCTTCCCGCGTTCGAGCTGGCGCTGGAGCAGGGCGCGGACGGGGTGGAGTTCGACGTCCAGCTGAGCAAGGACGGCGCGGTCGTCCTGGTGCACGACGACACCCTCGACCGCACCACGGACGGCCGCGGCCGGGTGGTCGACCACACCCTGGCCGAGTTGCAGCAACTGGACGCCCGCAACGGGATGAACCACTACGCGCCGACCCGCATCCCGACCCTGGACGAGGTGCTGACCCTGCTCGCACCGGAGCGGGTGCGGGTGAACATCGAACTCAAGAACGACGAAGAGCCCTACCCGGGCCTGGAGGACGAGGTGCTCGCCGCCGTCCAGCGCCACAAGCTCGGCAGCCGGGTGGTCATCTCGTCCTTCTCGGAGAACAGCCTGCGCCGCCTGCACGCCCTCGACCCCGCGATCGAGCTGGCCACCCTCTACACCCGTCCGCAGGTGCGTCCGTGGCGGGAGGCCCTGGCGATCGGAGCCCGCGCCATCCATCCGCCCTCGGCCTGCGTCTTCGGCCGCCCGTGGGTGTACCGCGCCCACCTGCTCGGCCTGGCGATCCGTCCCTGGGTGCCGAACCGCGAAATGACCCTGGCCTGGCTGATGCGCAGCCGAGTGGACGCCGTGATCACCGACCTCCCCAGCCTCGCCTGCGAGGTCCGCGCCCGCATCCGCAGCAGCCGCTGGCTGGGCTAGCAGGTCACCCCAGGGCGGCGGGCAGGATCGACAGCGGCACCGAACCCAGGTTCAGGGCGCGGGTGTGGAAGTCCTTCAGGCTGAACCCCTCGCCGCGGGAACGCGCGGTGTCCTCGGCCGTAGCGCGGGCCTGCTCCCAGAGGCGCTGGCCGACCTTGTAGGAGGGCGCCTGGCCGGGCCAGCCGAGGTAGCGGTTGAGCTCGAAGCGCAGGAAGGCCTCGTCCATGTTGGCGTTGGCGCGCAGCAGTTCCCAGGCCTTCGCGGCGTCCCAGGTTCCGCCGCCCCAGCGCTGCGGCGCGGGCTTCTCGAGGTGGACGCCGATGTCGAGCACCACCCGGGCGGCCCGCATCCGCTGGCCGTCGAGCAGGCCGAGCCGGTCGCCCGGGTCGTCCATGAAGCCGAACTCCTCCATCAGCCGCTCGGCGTACAGCGCCCATCCCTCGCCGTGGCCGGAGGTCCACAGCACCAGCCGCCGCCAGCTGTTCAGCTGGTCGCGAACGAGCACCTGCTGGGCGATCTGCAGGTGGTGTCCCGGCACCCCCTCGTGATGGACGGTGGTCCGCTCCCGCCAGGTGTTGAACTCGGTGACCCCCGGCGGCACCGACCACCACATCCGGCCGGGCCGGCTGAAGTCGTCGCTGGGGGCGGTGTAGTAGATGCCGCCGTTCTGGGTCGGCGCGATCATGCACTCGATGGTGCGGATCGGCTCGGGGATGTCGAAGTGGACCCCGTCCAGGGCGGCGATCACCGAGTCGGCGGTGGTCTGCATCCACTCCTGCAGGGCGGCGGTGCCGTGCAGCGCGTAGGCCGGGTCGGCGTCCAGCACCGCGATCGCGTCCTCGATGGACGAACCGGGGCCGGCGATCTCGGCGACGATGGCATCCTGCTCGTCCGCCATCCGCTGCAGCTCTTCCAGACCCCACTCGTAGGTCTCGTCAAGGTCGACCTCGGCGCCCACGAAGGCGCGCGAGAAGCGGGCGTAGCGCTCGCGCCCCACCGCGTCCTTCGCCGGAGCGTGCGGCGCGACCTCCTCGGCCAGGAAGCGGGCCAGCTCGCCGTACGCCGCGGCCGCCGCCAGACCCGCCCGCTCCAGGTCGCTCGCCAGCGCGGCCGTCACCGGTGCGCCGCCGGTGAAGCTCACGAAGAAGGAGGACGCTGGGTCGGCCAGCTCCGCGGCCTGCTTGACGCCCTCCGCGACCTGCAGCGCGGCCGGGACCAGCCCGCCGCGCACCCCTTCGCGCAGCGACTCGGCGTAGCCGCGGAGCGCGTCCGGCACCTTCGAGAGCCGGCTGGCGATGTTCGCCCAGTCGTCCTCGGCCCCGGTCGGCATCAGGTCGAACACGTCGCGCAGCTCCTGCAGCGGGCTGGCGATGACATTGAGGTCCGCGGTGTGCTCGGCGGCCTCGAACAGCTCCAGGTGCAGCCCGAGCCGGTCCCGCAGGGCGGCGAGGGTCACCTCGTCGGTGGCGTCCACAGGCGCCGCCTGGTCGAGCTCGCGCAGGGTGGCGCGGTCGAGGTCGGCCCGGGCGGCGTGCCCGGCGGGGGAGAAGTCGGTCATCAGGTGGTCGTAGCCCTTGAGGCCCCAGCCGGTGGCGGCGATCGGGTCGAGGGCGGCGAGCCGGGTGGTGTACGCCTCGGCGACAGCGTCGATGGCGGAGGGTTCACGTGTGGTCAC
>CAZLWS010000270.1:0-2427 GCA_964563205.1 uncultured Propionibacteriaceae bacterium
GGCTCAGCAGGATGGGCCCGCGTTCCGAGCGCAGCCCGACGTTGCTGGCCATCAGGCCGATTCCAGCAGGGCGTTGTGGATATGGCCGACCCGGCGGCTGAAGGCGGCCGCGGCGATGGCCACCAGCAGGGTCGCCGCCAGGGCCAGGGTGTAGCCCAGCGCCTGCGGCTGGGAGACGAGCAGCGCGGCGTAGATGCTGCCGACCACGGCGGTCACCACCGAGTTGCCGACGGCCTCGGCCACCTGCATCGACGACTGGTTGCGTCCCTGTTCGAAGGACGGCGAAAGCCCCATCACCGCCACCGCCGAACTGGGCATGGTGAAGCCCATCCCCAGACCGGCCACCACCCAGGCGGCCAGCCCCGACCACAGCGGCAGGGAGGTGAACCAGGCGAAGCCGACCAGCCCGGCCAGGCCCGCCGTCGTCAACAGCGCGCCCACCGTGATGAAGGTGTCGCGATGCCAGGGAACCCAGCGCTGCGACTGCAGCCAGGACGCCGCCGTCCAGCCGATCGAGCCGATGGTGAGCGCCCAGCCCACCTCGGTCGGGGTGTAGTGCCGCAGATCCTGCAGGGTGACCAGGATCATCGTCTCGGCCGCGAAGAAGGCGCCCGCCTGCAGCGCCCGGGTCAGCACGACACTCGGAATGCCCGGCCCGAAGCCGCGCGCGGCCGGTGCGAGAATCCGCGGCAGGCCCCAGGCCAGCGCCAGCACCCCGGCCACGGCGGAGACCGCGCTCCACCAGCCCAGCGGCTGCCCGGCCAGCAGGATCAGCGACGGCGCGACCGTGATCGCCGCCGTCGGCCAGGCGGCGACCGGGCCCACCTCGTCCTCACCGGGACGGAACCTCGCCTGCACCCCGCGCAACCCGGGCAACGTGATCGCGAAGGCCAGCGCCACCAGCGGCAGCATGGCGGCGAAGACCAGCCGCCAGTCGAAGTGGGTGAGCCAGGCCGCGATCGGCGGCCCGATGAAGGCGGGCAGCAGCCAGCAGAAGGAGTAGATCGCCATCACCTTCGGCCGTTCCTGCGCCGAGAAGCCGTGCGCGATGGTGACCGCCAGGGTCAGGTTCAGCGCCCCGGCGCCCAGCCCCTGCACCAGGCGGGCCAGCAGCACCACCCACACCGAAGGAGCCAGCCAGCCCAGCACCAGGCCGGCGGCGAAGAGGGCGAAGCCGAGGTACATCGGCATCGCCGGACCGTGCTGGTCGGCCACCCGTCCCGAGACGATCGTGGCCGCCAGCATTCCCGAGATCATCGTGGTGAACGCCCACGGGTAGAGCGCCGATGCGTCGAAGGAGGCCATCAGCGTCGGCATGGCCGTCGCGATCCCCATCGACTGGAAGGCGATGCTGAAGACCGCCAGCATCGTCCCGACGAGCAGCGTCCTGCGCCCCTGTTCCACGAGCCTCCTGCCGTCGCGTCCCAAACCCGCCCATTCTCGTCGCCCTGTGAAGTTTCTGCCAAATAGTGCGTCTCCCCCTCTCCGCCAGACTCGTTGTGAGTCAGTTGGTGATGGTGAGGAGGCTGGGTGATGTCGATTGCTCCGGGGTACACGGTGGCGGACGTTCGTGAGTTCGTTCATGAGTATGAGGTTCAGCCGCATGGGACGCGGGCGGCGTGGTTGGCGGCTCGGGGTGAACGCTTCCACTCCCGCCCGACCACCCCAGCGCCCGCCCCCACCGTCGGAATCAACCTGCCAACCGAGACACGAAACCAAGCAGCGTGACTCCACACAGCTTGACACTGAGCGTCCGCGACAGATATGTCGCGCAGAGCGGCTATATGGCAGTAAGTTCCCGCGGGGCTTGGAGAACCTGGGTCAGATCCAGCTCCGCAGCCACATCCGGGCCAGGTACTCGGTCTGGTGGACGAGCAGGCCGTCGGTCAGCACCGGGTAGATCCAGGCGAAGTTCAGCGCCACCAGAGCCACCGCCACGCCGACCACGATCGCGCCCCGTCTGCGGTAGCGGCCGTTGGCCGGGCCGAGGATCAGACCCAGCACCATCGCCAGCGCGATCACCGTGAACGGGATGATCGTGATCGCGTAGAAGAAGAAGATCGGACGGGTGCCCGCGAAGAACCACGGGATGTAGGTCGACAGCGCCGCCAGCACCGGGACGCCGAACCGCCAATCCCGGCCGGCGATCCACCAGATGATCGCGACGATCAGGGCGATCGCGGCCATCCACCACAGCACCGGGGTGCCCATCCCGTTGATCACCCGGATGCAGGTCTCACCCGCGGCGGCGTGGCAGCCCTCGACGCCGGGCTCGATGCCCGAGACCGAGTCGATGCCGAGCGGGCGGGCCATGAAGAGCCAGCCGATCGGGTGCGAGGAGTAGGGGTGGGTGGCGCCGTTGATGTAGTCGCCGGTGTGGAAGTTGAGGATGTCCTGCTGGTAGTGCAGGAAGGAGGCCCACATCTC
>CAZLWS010000271.1:0-2411 GCA_964563205.1 uncultured Propionibacteriaceae bacterium
GTTACCTGGCCAGCGCGCTGACGGCCTTCTACAGCGGAGCGGAGCGGTAGCCGCCCCTAGGCGGCTCAGGACGGGCTGCTGAGCCGGCGGCTTTTGGTCATGCCTCCCTTCACTGGCTCGCCCCGAGAAGGGGCAGCAGATTGCATCTGCCCTGCGGCTGCGGCTCGGCGTTAGCGTGAGACCCAGCCCGGAGGGGAGGTGTGTGACCGATGAGCCTGAGCCCGCGAGGAGCGCTCGTGCTGAGCGACATCCTGAGCGTGACGACGCCGGTCCGGCTCTCCGAGATCGCCTCCCGGCACGGGGTCAGCGAGCGCACGGTCAAGTCCGACGTGAACCGGGCACGCACCTGGCTGGAGCGCCACGGCTTCGCCCTCACCTCAGCCGGCGCCCACGGCGTCTGGGTCAAGTGCACCGACGCCGAACGGACGACCCTCCTGGACGAGATCCGGCCGTCAGCCGTGGAGCTCGACCAGAGCGCACGGCAGCAGATCACTTGCCTGCAGGTGTTGACCTCGAACCATCCGGTGTCGATCACCGGACTGGCCGACGATCTGGGGGTGGCCCGGAACACCGTCCTGCACGACCTGGCGGACATCGAGGGTGAGCTCGAGCCGTTCGAGATCCAGCTGGAGCGCACCCGGCTGGGGCTCGCCGTGGTCGGTGACCGCTCCCAGGTGCTGCTCGCTCTCGACCAGGTGCTGCGCGCCCGCCTGCGGAACGACGACCTCGCCCTGCTCACCGCCTTCGTCTCCGATCCCGGCTCGATCGAGGTCGCGGCGCTGTCGGGCGGGCTGCGGTGGGTCTTCGAGCGGCTGCCGGATCCGGAGGCGGTCAGCCGCTGCGTCGCCGGGGTGGTCGCCCACGTCACCCGGCAGTTCTCCACCCCCAGCGACATCGCCATCGGCGGCATGGTGATCCGGCTGGCGCTGGTCGTCCTGACGCGCGGGGAGCCGGCGTCCGCCCGGCCGGAGCCGGCCGACGACCTGCGCCGGCTGATCCAGGCCAGCGTCGTCCGGTTCGAGCAGGCGACCGGCGGCGGGCTCGACCCGGACGATCTGGAGTTCGTCTTCCAGGAGGCCGTCCTGGCGGCGGCGGCCCACGAGGTGCGCCAGCAGCAGCTGAGCGACGAGCGCACCGTCGGGATCACCGAAGGCCTCATCGAGCGGGTGGAGGACCGGCTGGGCGTCCACCTGAAGCAGGACGTCGCGCTGACCGAAGGCTTGATCGCGCACCTGTCTGACCGGTTCGCGAAGCTGCGCAACCGGATCATCGAGCCGAATCTCCTGGTCAAGGAGGTGCTGGTCCAGTACGCCGACCTGCACCGGGCGGTGCAGGCGGTCAGCGAGGACTACCTCACCACGCTGGGCTACGAGCTCTCCGAGGCCGACCTGAGCTTCCTGACCGTGCACTTCGCCGCCGCCTACGAACGCTTCGTGAAGCGGCCCCGGGTGCGAACCCTGATCGTCTGCGCGACCGGACGAGGCGTCGCCACGCTGATCGGACTGCTGGTGCAGAGCCAGTTCCCGTCCATCGAGATCGTGCGGACCACCTCGATGTTCGAGGTGCAGCAATCCGGCGTGGCCGACGTCGACCTGGTGATCAGCACCTTCCCGATCACGGTGGGCAAGCCGCTGGCGGTGATCCGCTCGGTGCCGACCAAGCGCGACTTCGACACCATCAAGGCCCGGCTCGACCAGGTGGCCGAGACCAACCCCGAGCTCTCCGTCGGCCCGGTGACGCCCCGGGACGGCCGCCCGCGGGAGCCGGTGGTCACCTTCGTCGGGTTGGTGACCCTGGGCATGGCGCTGGAGCGCGAGGTCATCGAGGCCGCCGGCCGCGAGATCCCCGGGGTGGCGGCCGAGGGGTTCCGGCTGCACTGCCTGCTGCTCGCCGAGCGGATCACCGGCGGCAAGCAGTACGCCGCCCCGCAGGCGACGCTGGCCGTCCCGCTGGAGGATCCGCTCCGCGAACGGGTCGGCGAAGTCTTCGTCAAGCGACGCCTGGAGATCCAGGAATCCGAGCTGCAGGCGATCCTCGCCTACTTCACCTATGAGGAGGGACCATGAACCTGGTGCTGACCGGGGCGGACGTGCTGGCCGGGACGCCGACGTCCGGTGAGATCTACGTCACGGACGGACTGATCGCTGCGGAGGCCGCGCCCGACGCGCGCGTCGTCGACCTTGGCGGCGGCTATCTCACCAGCGGGCTGATCGACCTGCACACCCACGTCTTCCTCCCCGCGAAGACGCTGGGCGTCCCGGCGGACCAGGTCGGTCTCTCGCAGGGGGTGACCACGGTCGTCGACGCCGGCAGCGCGGGGGCGCGGGACTTCGCGCGGTTCCGTGAGGAGGCGGTCAACACCCAGCGCACCCGGGTGCTCGCCTGGCTGAACGTCGCCAGCATCGGCCTGG
>CAZLWS010000272.1:0-2405 GCA_964563205.1 uncultured Propionibacteriaceae bacterium
GCTGGTCCGCTGGGCCGACGGCTCGGCGGTCGACCCAGCGATCCTGCGCTGGTGGTTCGTCCTCGCGGTGAAGCTGAAGGATCCGGACGGCACCGGCCTCTTCGACCGCTATCTGTCGCTGCTGGATTCGGACAGCGCAGCTGCCGTCGGACGGCACGCGCTGCGCTCCTGGATCGCGCAGGACACCCGGCACCCCGACGAGGCCGACAGCCGTGCGCACGCCGCGGCGCTGGGGCCCCGCCACTGGCAGGGCGCCCAGGACGCCCTGCAGCGAGTCCGCGGCTACAAGAACGCCAACGACGCCTGGCTGCGCTCCGCCGAGGCCGAGGCCGCGCGGTCGGTGGAGGATCACGTGGCCCAGGCCTACCGCTACCACCAGGGCCAGTACCTCGGCTCCGCCACCGCCGACAAGGGGATGCTGGCGCTCACCACGCGGATGCCCGGCATCGAGGTGGCGGGCGCCGTCCAGGCCTACATCCGCAACCACGGCGGACGCCGGTCGCAGGTCGAGGCGCTGGTGCACACGCTGTACGCCAACGGCGACCCGGCGGCGCTCCAGCTGCTGCTGTCGATCTCGCGGCGGTTCAAGCAGGCCTCCGTCCAGGCGAAGGCCTTCGAGCTGGTCGAGCGGCTGGCCGAGGCGCGTGGCTGGTCGCCGGACGAGCTAGCGGACCGGACGATCCCGTCGGCCGGCTTCAGCGAGGATCGGCTGCTGCATCTGAGCTACGGGCCGCGGGAGTTCCTCGGACGGGTGAACGCCAAGTACGGCATCGACCTGACCGACGCCGACGGCAAGCCGCTGAAGGCGCTGCCCGCCCCGCGCGCGGACGACGACGCCGAGGTCGCCGCGGAGACCAAGAAGCAGCTCACCGTGTCGCGCAAGGAGCTCAAGGCCGTCCTCGCTTTGCAGACCGCCCGACTGTACGAGGCGATGTGCATCCAGCGGCGCTGGAACGTGGCCGACTGGCGGGAGTACCTGCTGGAGCATCCGCTGATGTCCCAGCTGGTCAGCCGGCTGATCTGGCTGGAGATGGCCGCGGACGGCTCGCGGCGGGCCTTCCGTCCCACCGAGGACGGCGAGCTGATCGACGCCGAGGACGAAGCGATCGAACTGGCGCCCGACTCCCAGGTGCAGCTCTCGCACCGGGTGCTGGGCAGTGACGCCGAGGCCGCCGCTTGGCGGGCCCACCTCACCGACTACGAGGTGACACCGCTGTTCGACCAGCTGTCGGCGACGACACCCGCCTATGCGGTCGGGGCGACCTCGCTGACCGATCTGAAGGGGCACCTGACCGACACCTTCAGCTTCCGCGGGGTCGCCGGCAAACGCGGCTACAGCCGGGGCGGCGCCGAGGACGGCGGCTGGTTCAGCGTCTACACCAAGTCGTTCACCAGCGTCGGGCTGACCGCCGTCCTGGAGTTCACCGGCTCCTTCCTGCCGGAGGAGAACATCGCCTGCGCCACCGAATCGCTCTTCTTCGAGCGCCGCGGCCGCTCGGTGCGGCTGGACGAGGCGCCGGCCGTCCTGGTCGCCGAATGCTACGCCGACTACGCGGCGGTGGCCGCGCTCGGCCCCTACGACGCCGACTACCAGAAGAAGGCGGCCTACTGATGGAGACCGAACTGCGGCCGCCGGCCGAACACCGCTACGCCGACGAACTGGCCCGGCTCGCCGAGACCGACGCCGCCGGCGGGGTCGAGCTGCCGCCGGGCTGGAAGCTGTCCGCGCGGGCGGTGCGGGCCTTCGTGCTGGGGTCGCCGCAGCTGGGGGTGACCCGCAAGTTCTACGGCGACGATCCGCTGGTGGACCGGGCGATCGTCTCGCTGCTGGGAAGGCAGGGGCTGATGCTGGTCGGCGAGCCGGGCACCGCCAAGTCGATGCTGTCGGAACTGCTCGCCGCCGCGATCTCCGGGACGTCCACGCTGACCATCCAGGGTTCGGCGGGCACCACCGAGGATCACATCCGGTACTCGTGGAACTACGCGCTGCTGATCGCCGAGGGGCCGTCGGAGCGGGCGCTCGTCCCGTCCCCGATCTATCAGGCGATGGCCGCCGGACGGATCGTGCGGTTCGAGGAGATCACCCGCTGCCCGCCGGAGATCCAGGACACCATGGTCTCGCTGCTGTCCGAGAAGCTGCTGATGGTGCCCGAGCTCGGCGGCGAGGCGCGGGTCGCGGCCCGTCCCGGGTTCAACGTGATCGCCACCGCCAACCTGCGCGACCGCGGGGTGCACGAGATGTCGGCGGCGCTGAAACGCCGGTTCAACTTCGAGACCGTCCGGCCGATCCGGGATCGCCGCTTCGAGGCGGAGCTGATCACCCGCACCCTGGACGCCGAGCTGGGCGCGCAGCGTCCGCCGCTGTCGGCCGACGTGCTGGACGTGCTGGTGACCGCCTTCGCCGA
>CAZLWS010000273.1:0-2353 GCA_964563205.1 uncultured Propionibacteriaceae bacterium
GTGAACTTCGACCTGGATGGACTCGCGCTCTACGGCGTCAATCCGGACGGCCAGCGCATCCTGGTCGCAGGTAACGGGGATCGCCTGGTGCTCGAGCCCGGACAGTGGCGCAACCCGGAAGCGATCATCGCTGCCATCGACCTCGCAGCGCCGACCGCCGTCACGGTGCCCCTTGAGCCGCGCGAGGAGGTGCCGCAGGCACCTCGGGGCTGGGAGCGGCTCCGTCTCACGGGGAGCTACTTCTGGAACTGGCTGACCAGGACCGAGTACGGCCGCAACATGCTGTGGAGCACGGTCTGCGTGGTGGGCATCACGGTCGTGCTGCTCGTGCTGGGTGAGCCGGATGCCTACAGCTCCGGGTTGCTCGCCGTGGGCTTCGTGCTGCTCGTACTGTGGGCCGGACCGATCTTCAGGAAGTTCACCAAGCTATGACGACCATCGACGGCGCTCACCGCACCGAGATCGACCAGGTGGCCACCTGGTTCACCGGCGAGCCGCCGTCTCGGTTGGTCGCCTCCCTCAGCTTCCGGGCCGGGCAGCTCGACCAGCGGCTCACCCAGGCGGGCTGGATCCCGCTGCTCCTGGAGATGGCGTTGCGGGTCGAGTTGCCCGCCTACCTGGAGCTCGGCGCACAGGTGGGACTCACCACGACCACTTTGGGCCTCGCCGGCCCGCCCAACGAGGTCGGCACCTGGCTGGCCCGGCTCACCTCCCGCCTCGCCCGCCCTCACCCCGCAGACTTCGCCAGCTGCGTCGAGGCCGCGCGCGGCCAGAGCCCGTCCGCCGGCGCACTCGCGGAGGCCGCCTACTGGGGCTACGGGTTCGCCGGGCCGGGGATCGGCTGGTTCGATCCGCCGCTGGGTCCGTGGACGGCGACCGTCGACGGGGTGACTGAACTGGCGGAGCGGTTGTTCACGCGCCGCAATGCGGTGCTGGCGTTGGACGGCCCGCCGCCCACCACCCTGCGCCTGCATCTTCCGGAGGGCTCGGGACGGCTGCCCGTCCCGACCTGGACGCCGATCATCCCGTTGCCCGCCAGCCACCCGAGGAATACCGACGCCCTGCAGTTGACCGGCGTCGCGCCGCGCTCCACGTCCGCCCGGATCGCCACCCAGATCGTCGGGCAGCGGGTGACCGACCGGCTGCGGCACGCCGAAGGCATCAGCTATTCGCCGCAGGCGGACTACGTACCGGTCGGAAACCAGGCGATGCTCAGCCTGGGCGTCGACATCCAGCCGGGGGCGGGCCAGCGGGCGGTGGACGTCGTCGCGGAGGTGATCGAGGGGCTCAGCACCATCGGCCCGACCGCGGCGGAGGTTTCGGAGCGGCAGCACGCCGCCCTGCAGTCGATGGCCGACCCGCGGGCGGCCCGCGCCCACCCGTTCCGGCTCGCCGAGGAGGAACTGCTCGGTCGCGAGTTGGTGACGGCGGACTGGCTGCGGCAGGAGATCGAGGCAGTGGCTCCGGCCACCATCGCCCGGGATGTGACGGCCTGGCACGCCACCGGCCTGCTCGGGCTCCCCAAGGACACAACGGCGCCGGCCGGCTTCCCGCCGACCCCGGCGGAGTTCACCGATCCGCCGCTGCCGGAGCCCGCGATCCGTCACGCGCAACATTCGGGCGCCGGCACCCTGCAGCGGGATGACGAAGCAGTGCACTCCGCGATCGGCGAGGGCGGGATCACCATTCGGTACGCCGACGCTGTCGCCTATCAATCCTGGGCGGACGGACGCCGCGAACTGTTCGACCTGGAGGGCCGCCGGTTCATCGTCGAGCCGCGGCTCTGGACAGACGGCTGGGACCTGGTCAAGGCGATGGACGACGCCGTCGACCCGGCGGTCGTCGTCCACTATCCGGCCAGGCCACCGGCGGAGCTTCCCCGAGCCATGGAACTGGCGAAGCTCGACCAGTCGATCGACCGTTGCGCACGGGCGGTTCAGGCCCTGCGCTGGATGGCGCTGCTGGTCGCCGTGGCCATGACGGGCTTCCAGATCCTGTTCCTGCTCGACCCCGAGGCGGCCGCGCAGGAGAACCCCTGGATGCTCCTGATCCTGGGTCTCAGCCTGGCCGCGCTGTTCGCCCTTCCCACGCCCTTTCTCGCCATGCGACTGTCCCGCCTCCGGAAGGAGCGCGCCGCTATCGGGTGAGTTCCTCCGTCACCTGGGCGGCGGCCTTCCGCAGCACGTCGAAGACGCGGGAGGCGGCGGGCGCGCCGAAGCCAGCGAGGCCGCAGGCGGGCGTGAGCACCAGGAGCTCGGCCACGTCCGGACCCAGCGACAGACGGTCGAGCATGCGCAACGTCCGGGTGCGGACCTCGTCGATGCCGATCACCTGGTCTGGAACCGAGGTGGGC
>CAZLWS010000274.1:0-2335 GCA_964563205.1 uncultured Propionibacteriaceae bacterium
CGGTCTCCGACCAGTCGAACATCTCGTGCGCGCCGTCCATCGAGTACGGCAACGCGCGCAGCCATGCGATCGGGCTGGGTCAGATGAACCTGCACGGCTACCTGGCCCGGGAGTCCATCCACTACGGCTCGGACGAGGGTCTCGACTTCACGAACATGTACTTCTACACCGTGGCCTTCCACGCGATCGCGGCCTCCTGCCGGATCGCCCGGGAGCGCGGGCAGCGGTTCGACGGCTTCGAACGCTCGGCCTACGCCAGCGGCGAGTACTTCGCCAAGTACCTCGACGGTGGCTGGACGCCGCGCACCGAGAAGGTGGCCGGGCTGTTCGCGGACGCCGGCATCCACCTGCCCACCGCGGACGACTGGCGCGCGCTGGCCGCCGAGGTGGCCGAGTTCGGGATGTACAACCAGAACCTGCAGGCCATCCCGCCAACCGGCTCGATCAGCTACATCAACCACTCGACCTCGTCGATCCACCCGATCGTGGCGAAGATCGAGATCCGCAAGGAGGGCAAGATCGGACGGGTCTACTACCCCGCCCCGTACCTGACCAACGAGAACCTGGAGTACTACCGGGACGCCTACGAGATCGGCCCCGAAGCGATCATCGACACCTACGCCGAGGCCACCAAGCACGTCGACCAGGGCCTGTCGCTGACCCTCTTCTTCCCCGACAACGTCACCACCCGCGACCTGAACCGGGCCCAGATCTACGCCTGGAAGAAGGGCATCAAGACGCTGTACTACATCCGGCTTCGGCAGTTGGCCCTGGAGGGCACCGAGGTCGAGGGCTGCGTCAGCTGCATGCTCTAGGCGCACCGTGAACAAATCGACCTCCAGATGCGGGCGAAGCGCCCGATTCGTGCCTTCGAGGGCGATCTGGAGGCCGATTTGTTCAGTTCACCCGCTGTCCGTCATCCCCGCGTAGGCGGGGATCTCCCAAACCGAGGAATCATGACCCAGAAGCTCACCCTGTTGCGCGGCGTCCAGGCGATCAACTGGAACCGGATCGAGGACGAGAAGGACCTGGAGGTGTGGGACCGCCTGACCGGCAACTTCTGGCTGCCGGAGAAGGTGCCGCTCTCCAACGACATCCCCAGCTGGCGGACGTTGAAGCCGCACGAGCAGCTGATGACCACCCGGGTGTTCACCGGCCTCACCATGCTCGACACCATCCAGGGCACGGTCGGCGCGGTCTCGCTGATCCCGGACGCCCGGACGCCGCACGAGGAGGCGGTGTACACCAACATCGCGTTCATGGAGTCGGTGCACGCCAAGAGCTACAGCTCCATCTTCTCCACCCTGATCTCCACCGCGGAGATCGACGACGCCTTCCGCTGGAGCGAGGAGAACGAGCACCTGCAGCGCAAGGCGCAGATCGTCCTGGACTTCTACTACGGCGACGACCCGGAGAAGCGCAAGGTCGCCTCGACCATGCTGGAGTCGTTCCTGTTCTACTCCGGCTTCTACGCCCCGATGCACTGGTCGAGCCACGCCAAGCTGACCAACACCGCCGACCTGATCCGGCTGATCATCCGGGACGAGGCGGTGCACGGCTACTACATCGGCTACAAATTCCAGCAGGCGCTGAAGGACGCCAGCCAGGCCCGCCGCGACGAGTTGAAGGAGTATGCCTTCGACCTGCTCCTTGAGCTGTACGACAACGAGGAGTCCTACACCGAGGATCTCTACGACCCGCTCGACCTGACCGAGGACGTCAAGATGTTCCTGCGCTACAACGCCAACAAGGCGTTGATGAACCTGGGCTACGAGGCGCTGTTCCCCAAGCCGGCCACCGCGGTGTCACCCGCCATCCTGGCCGCGCTCTCCCCGAACGCGGACGAGAACCACGACTTCTTCTCCGGCTCCGGCTCCTCCTACGTGATGGGCAAGGCGGTGAACACCGAGGATTCCGACTGGGACTTCTAGGCCCACCGGTTTCGAGGCGGGTTGATCGTCTCCGTCGCCTCAGCGCTGGTAGCCCAGCGGATTGGCGGACTGCCAGGCCCAGTGATCCCGGCACATGTCGGCCAGGGACCGCTTCGCCTGCCAGCCCAGCTCGCGCCGGGCCTTGGCCGGATCGGCCAGTGAGACCGCGACGTCCCCGCTGCGCCGGGGGGCGATCCGGCGGGGCAGCTCCCGTCCCACCGCAGCGCTCCAGGCGGCGAGCACCTCGAGCACCGAGACGCCCACTCCGGTGCCGAGATTCCACACCTGACAGCCTTCGCGATCGGCCAGCGCCTCCAGGGCGGCCAGATGCCCCTCGGCCAGGTCGCACACGTGGATGTAGTCGCGCACGCCGGTGCCGTCCGGGGTGTCGTAGTCGTCACCGA
>CAZLWS010000275.1:0-2334 GCA_964563205.1 uncultured Propionibacteriaceae bacterium
GTGCGCGGTGTCGAGGAACCACCAAGTGCCGTCGGGCAGCTGAGTGCCATAGCTCGGACCCCACTGCAGCCCCTCGCCGTCCCCGCCCAGCGAGGTGCCGAGCTGCTCGGGGGCGTCTCCGTAGGGCAGGGTGAACAGCTCGCTCCACGCCGGGCCGAGGGTGGCCGGCTCGGTGAGGACGATCTTGTCGAGGTCGGCGAACTGCTCCTCGGGGGTCGGAGTCACGCTGGGGCTCGGCGTCTGGGCGGGAGTTGAGGTGGCCGAGGTTCCGGCGGTGCTCGGACTCGGCGGGGGAGTGGTTGTCGGGGTGCACCCGGCGACGACGGCCAGTGCCAGCAGGGCTACGACTCGCTTCATCAGCCATCCCCGGTGTCGCGGACGACCCACCAGTCGCCCGGTCACACCGTAGTACCCGAGGCGCGACCTCGAACATGGGTGGTGCGCTTCATCGGGAGATCCCGCGACGGCTGGCGCGTCCCGTCCCGCCGCGTCCACGTAGGCTCAGACCATGGCGCACCTTGAGGCGGTCTGCACCGGACGGATCCAGCCGACCGAGCACGGCACGCTCAAGCGCACCGGCATCGACAAGCGTCCGATCGCTGGACGGGTGGCGGTGGGCCCGCTCGGGCTGGCCGGGGACGAGATCGCCGACCTCGACCACCACGGCGGCTTGGATCAGGCCGTGTACGCCTTCGCCCGCGAGGACTACGCCTTCTGGGAGGACGAGCTGGGCCGTCCGCTCGCCGCCGGAGGCTTCGGCGAGAACCTGACTACCGTGGGAGTGGACGTCCAGAACGCCCGGATCGGCGAGCGTTGGCAGGTGGGCGAGGTGCTGTTGGAGGTCAGCGGCGTCCGAATTCCCTGCTCGGTTTTCGCCGGCTTCATGGCTGAGCCGCGGTGGGTCCGCCGCTTCACCGAGCACGGTGTGCCGGGTGCCTACCTGCGCGTTCTGGAACCGGGGACGGTCGCCGCCGGCGATGAGATCGAGATCGTCTCGATGCCGGGCCACCACCTCACGGTGGGCTACGCCTTCCGCGCCGGGACGACCCAACCACATCTGCTGGCGGCGATGACCGGTGAACCCGCACTCAGCCGCTCCTTGCGCAAGCGCGTCGATCGCTATCTGGGTCGACTGAGTGAGTGAATCGGGCGGCTGGTTCAGCAGGACCAGATCTCGGCCATCCAGGCCTCGATCTCGTCGGGGTCGCGGGGGAGGTGGCTGGAGAGGATCTCGCAGCCGTCTTCGGTGATCGCGATGTCGTCCTCGATGCGGACGCCGATGCCGCGGAACTCCTCGGGGACCAGCAGGTCGGTGCTCTTGAAGTAGAGGCCGGGCTCGACGGTGAACACCATGCCGGGACGCAGCGTGCCCTGCCGGTAGTTCTCGTTGCGGGCCTGGGCGCAGTCGTGGACGTCGATGCCGAGGTGGTGCGAGGTGCCGTGCACCATCCAGCGGCGGTGGTGGCCGCCAGTGGTCGGGTCGAGGGACTCCTGCGCGGAGACCGGCAGGACGCCCCATTCCTCGAGCTTGCGCGCGATCACGGCGATCGCCGCCGCGTGGACGTCGGAGAAGGTGGCGCCCGGTTTGGCTGCCGCCAACCCGGCGGCTTGGGCTTCGAGGACTGCTTCGTACACCTGGCGCTGGGCGGGGGAGAAGGCGCCCGAGACGGGCAGCGTCCGGGTGATGTCGGCGGTGTAGAGGGATTCGGCCTCGACTCCCGCGTCCAGCAGCAGCAGGTCGCCCGGACGCAGGTCGCCGTCGTTGCGGATCCAGTGCAGGGTGGTGGCATGGTCGGCGCCGGCGGCGATGGTGTCGTAACCGATCGCGTTGCCCTGGTGGCGGGCGTGCAAGCCGAAGACCCCCTCGACCCAGCGTTCGCCGCGGCCCCGGCGGACGGCCTCGGGCAGGTCGGCCACCACGGCCTCGAAGCCGAGCGCGGTCATCCGGCAGGCCTCGCGCAGCTCGTCCAGCTCGAAGGCGTCCTTGACCAGCCGCAGCTCGCTGAGCGCGACGGCGAACTCGTCGTCGCGGGTCTTGGCCGCGGCGAGGTTGACTGCCGCCGCGGTGCGCAGGGCGTCGAGGCGGGCGGTCAGTGACTCGTCCGCGTCTCGGACGATGCGGACTCCGGTGCTGGGCGCGCCGGCGGAGATCGCCTCGTACAGCCCGTCGATCGGCACGACGTTCAGGCCGGTGAGCGCTGCCATCTCGTCCAGCGACTCGCGTTGCCCGACCCACATCTCGCCGTAGCGGGCGCTGGCGTAGAACTCCGAGTCGGTCCGCGGCGCGCGCGGCTTGAAGTAGAGCGTCGCGGTGGCGTCCGGCTCGATGATCAG
>CAZLWS010000276.1:0-2293 GCA_964563205.1 uncultured Propionibacteriaceae bacterium
CCTTTGAGGAACGCACGGTGGTACGTGTATCGCCATACTTCCGCATCGATCACCGGATTGGAAGCGCTCCCCGCGCGTGGCGCAGGCATCCCCCCACTCTGGGGGAGCCCCGCCTCAGCCGACCGGCGAAAGCCGGCACTCCTGGGGAGCGACCGGACGATCGGACGACGCCATCGCCTGCAGGCTGGCCCCGACCACGGCGGCCTGGGGAGCGGGCAGCCCCGCGGCCAGCAGGGCGCCGCAGATTCCGGCCAGCACGTCGCCCGAGCCGGCCTGCGCCGTCCAGGCCGAACCGGGCACCGCGACCTCCACCGTGCCTCGGCCGGGCGTCGCCACCAGCTGGGTGGCTCCCTTGAGCAGGACGGTGGCGCCGGTGCGCGCCACCGCGTTCCGCACCGCCGCGACCGGGTCGGCGACCACTTGCTCGCGGGCGATGCCGAGCAGGCGGGCGAGCTCGCCGGCGTGCGGGGTGAGCAGCACCTGCGGATGCAGCCGGTGCGGCAGCATGCCGAGCGCGTCCGCGTCCACCACCACCGGAAGGCCGCTGACAACCGCTGCCGCGACCGTCTCGGCGCCGTCCGGCCGATCCCCCCAGCCGCAGCCCAGCACCAGCGACTGGACGCGTCCCTCGCCGATCACCACGTTGGGCAGCCGCTGCAGCACCAGCGGCGCCACCTCAGCCGGGCCGAGATAGCGCACCATGCCGGCGCCGGCCCGCACAGCTCCGGTCACCGCCAGCACCCCGGCCCCCGGGTAGCGCACCGAGCCCGCGTCCACCCCGACGACCCCGCGGGAGTACTTGTCCGAGGTCGCCGTCGGCGTCGGGCAAGCCGCCGCGACGTCGGACGGCTGCCAGCAGACCAGATCGGGCTCCATCGGCGGCAGGCCGATGTCGACCACCTCGATGCGGCCGCAGGCGGAGCGCGCCGGCTCGATCACGTGGCAGGCCTTCAACCCCCCGAAGGTGACGGTCACCTCGGCGGTGAAGTGGGTCGCAAGGCCGTCCCCGATGGTGCTGCGGGCGGGTTCGGGCACCGGAACCGGGTCAATCTGTTCACCAGCTGGGACGAGACCGACGAACGGCAGGTCGGCGGGGACGCCGGAGGGCAGGTCCACCGCCACCACGGGGACCCCTTGCTCGGCGCAGGCTCGGGCGAAAGCGGCGACCGGCGCGCGCAGCCCGGCCTGCCCGCCGATGCCGGTCACGCCGTCGACGACCAGGTCGGCCGCGGCCAGGGCTTCGAGTGCGGCTTCGGCGCCCAGCTCGCGTCCGCCGGCGGCGAGGAAGGCCCGCCAACCGGCCTGATGCACCCCCGATCCGGGACGCCAGGCGCGCACCGCCACGCCGCGCCGGGCCAGCCGGGCGCCGGCGAACAGGGCGTCGCCGCCGTTGTTGCCGCTGCCCACTGCCAGCAGCACCCGGGCCGCGTAGAGCCGGCCCCGGCGCGTCCGGATCTCCCGGGCGCAGACGGACGACAGCGCGGCCGCTGCCCGCTGCATCAACGCGTCCTCGCCCGAGACAGCAATGGCGGCCGATTCGGCCGCCCTGATGGTCGCTACTGAGTAAACACCTTGCATCATGCCTCGCAGACTACGACAGCCGCGGCGATGCCCGCGTCGTGGGTGATCGAGAGATGCACCTGTCCGATGCCGAGTTCGGCGATCCGGCGGGCCACCGTACCGGTGCAGGCGAAGAAGGGTTTGCCGGTGTCGTCCTTGCGCACCTCGACGTCGGTCCACACCAGCCCCGAGGGGGCGCCGAGCGCCTTGGCGAGGGCCTCCTTGGCGGCGAACCGCCCAGCCATCCGCTGCATGGAGCTGTCCTGCTCGGCCTCGGTGAAGATCCGCCGCAGCAGGCCTTCTCGTCCGGCGGCCTGGCTGAACCGGGAGACCGGCGTGACGTCGATGCCGAGGCCGACGATCATCACTCCACCGTCACGGATTTGGCCAGGTTGCGGGGCTGGTCAACGTCGTATCCCTTCAAGGTGGCCAGCTCACAGGCGAAGTACTGCAGCGGGACGGTGGCCACCAGCGGCTGCAGCAGGGTGGAGACCTTGGGCAGGGTGAAGACCACGTCGGCATAGGGAGTGACCTCGTGGTCGCCCTCTTCGGCCAGGACGACGGTCAGCGCGCCGCGGGCCCGCACCTCCTGGATGTTGGAGACCACCTTGTCGTGCAGCTGGTCGCGGCCCTGCGGCGGCACCACCACGAAGACCGGGACGCCGGGCTCGACCAGCGCGATCGGGCCGTGCTTGAGCTCGCCGGCCGGGAAGCCCTCGGCGTGCAGGTAGGC
>CAZLWS010000277.1:0-2260 GCA_964563205.1 uncultured Propionibacteriaceae bacterium
CCGATCGACCCGCGGCTGCTGAAGCGCGCCCGCGCGACCCGGAGCTATCTGGTCGCAGCGGTCGCCGTGGGCAGCCTGACGGCGGTCGCGACGCTGGGGCAGGCCTGGCTGATCTCGCAGTCGGTGGCCGACATCGTCGGCAGCGGCGAGTTGCGGACGCTGGCGTGGGCGGTCGGCGGGCTGGCCGCGGTCTTCGGGGTCAAGGCGGCGCTGAGCTGGGCCGGCGAATGGCTGGGGGTCCGCGCAGCGGCGGCAGTGAAGTCGCAGCTGCGGCAAGACCTGATGGCCGCGCGACTCGCCCGTCCCGTCGATGCGCCGGCGAGCACGGCTGGGCTGATCACCCTGGTCACCCAAGGTCTGGACGCGCTGGACGGCTACTTCTCCAAGTACCTGCCGCAGCTGGCGCTGGCGATCACCGTTCCGCTGGTGGTGGGGGTGGCGATCCTGGGCGCTGACTTCACCTCGGCGTTGATCGTCGCGCTCACGCTGCCGCTGATCCCGGTCTTCATGGCCCTGGTCGGCTGGACGACCGAGGCCCTCACCAAGCGCCGCTGGGCGGTGCAGACCCGGCTCGCCGGGCACTTCGCCGACCTGGTCGCCGGCCTGCCCACCCTGCAGGTCTTCGGCCGCGCCAAGGCCCAGGCCGAGGGGCTGCGGCGCAGCGAGGCGGCCCACCGCAGCCAGACCATGCGGACGCTGCGGATCTCCTTTCTCTCCGCCCTGGTGCTGGAGCTGCTGGCGACCCTGTCGGTGGCGGTGATCGCGGTGACGGTCGGCTTCCGGGTGCTCTACGGCGACCTGGATCTGGCCACCGCCCTGTTCGTCCTGATCCTCGCCCCGGAGGCCTACCTCCCGGTCCGCCAGGTCGGCGTTCACTACCATGACGCCGCCGACGGCCTCGCCGCCGCGGACGCCGCCTTCACCCAGATCGACGCCGGGACCACCGGACCGGGCACCCCGCACCCGGCTCCTCGCACCCCCGGACCCGGCGACACCCCGGCCCCCCGACTCCATCGAGGGCCTCCCTTCGCGTCGAGCGCCACCGCCCAGGGACAGGCCCTCGACGTGAAGGGAGGCCCTCGATCCGGCAGAGCCGGGGCAGGAGGACAGGCGGCAGTCCTGGCGGTCAGCCAGCTGAGCCACGCCTACCTGGGCGCCGGGTCGCCTGCTCTGCTGCCGGTCTCCTTCGAGGTTCGGTCCGGCGAGGTGGTCGCGCTCACCGGCCCCAGCGGCTGCGGCAAGACCACCCTGCTGCACGCCGTCATGGGCTTCCTTACCCCCGCGTCCGGTTCGGCGACCGCCTCGGGGCCCGTCGCCTGGGTGGGTCAGCACCCCGGGCTCATCCCGGGGACAGTCGCCGACAACCTGCGCCTCGGCTTCCCGGACGCCACCGACCGGGCCCTCCGCGAAGCCCTGGACCTCGCCGGAGGCGCCGCGATCGCCCTCGACCACCCGGTCGGCGACGAGGCCGAGGGCGTCTCGGCCGGCGAGCGTCGCCGGATCGCCGTCGCCCGCGCCCTGCTGCGCGTCACCCTCGGCCGCGCCCAGCTGCTGGTGCTGGACGAGCCCACCGCCGGCCTGGACGCCGACACCGAGGCAACCCTCCTGACCACCCTGCGCCGCCTGGGCGTGGCGACCTTGGTCGTCACCCACCGTCCCGCCGTCCTCGCCGAGGCCGACCGCGTCATCACCCTGCTCGCTCCCCCGACCCCCACCGAGAGCCAGCCTTCAGCGCCCAGGGCCAGCACTCAAGCCTGGCCCTCGGAAGCCAAGGCTGGCCGTCAAATCGTTGAGTCCGTCACGCCAGACGACGACCGCTCCGCCGCCTTTGGCGGCGGGAAGGAAGGAGTCTCGACGAGCGGCGCGTCAGCGGCGCGAGGAACAGACGACGACCGCTCCGCCGCCTTTGGCGGCGGGAAGGAAGGAGTCTCGACGAGCGGCGCGTCAGCGGCGCGAGGAACAGCCCCCGCGGCTTCCGTCATCCCCGCGCAGGCGGGGATCTCTCCCGAGGCCACCGCGAAAGCGCCACTGCTCCGCCGGGTGTTCGCGGACGTCCCCGGTTCGCGCAAGCGACTCACGCTGGCCGGCGGCCTGGCCTTCCTCGCGACCGGCTCCTCCGTGGCGCTCATGGCGGTGTCGGCCTGGCTCCTCTCCCGCGCGGCCGAAATGCCGCCCGTCCTGTCGCTGTACGCGCCGGCCACGGCCGTCCGCGCCTTCGGGATCGGACGGGGGGCCTTCCGTTACGCCGAGCGGCTGGCGG
>CAZLWS010000278.1:0-2233 GCA_964563205.1 uncultured Propionibacteriaceae bacterium
GATGGATTCCTTCTACCGGCCGAACTTCTTCGTCAACACCCCCGACATCAACCCCACTTTCCTGCAGACGGGCAACCCGGCCGCGTTCACGATCCGGGCGGTGCTGGCGGCCACGCTGTCGCCCACCTGGGGGGTCTACGCCGGCTACGAGCTGTTCGAGCACGCCCCGCTGAAGCCGGGCGGCGAGGAGTACCGCGACTCCGAGAAGTACGAGTACAAGCCGCGCGACTACAACGCCCACCCGAACCTGAACATGCTGATGGGCCGGCTCAACCAGATCCGCCGCGACCACCCGGCCCTGCAGCAGCTGCGGCAGATCAACTTCCACCACGCACCGCACGACAAGGTGATCGCCTACTCCAAGCGGGACGGCGACGACGTGGTGATCACGATCTGCAGCCTCGACCAGCACGACGTCGTCGAGAGCGACGTGTACCTCGATTTGGGCGCGCTGGGCCTGGGCGGACGCGACTCGGTGCGGCTGCGGGACGAACTCACCGGCGCCACCTTCACCTGGGGTGAGCGGAACTTCGTCCGACTGACGCCGGCCAACCCGGCGCACATCCTGCAGGTCCTGGACTGATGTCTGCCGGCTGGCTGGAGTACCTCCAGCGGGCACGGTGGTACGCCGGCAAGGACGAGGGCCGGCTGAGCGGCATCGAGCCGCTCGGCTGGCACACGCCCCCCGGCGTGCTGCCCGCCGTCCGCTCCGAACTGGCGACGGTCGAGCGGACGGACGACACCGAGGTCTACCACCTGCTGGCGGGCTACCTGCGGCCGGGGAACGCCGAGCCGGAAGCCCTGGTCGGACGAGTCGAACTGCCGGAGTTCGGCGAGGTGGACGTCGTGGACGCGGCCGCCTCCGTCACCGCGATGGAAGCGCTCGCCGTGGCACTGCCTTCTCTCCTGACACCCCCGCCCTCCCATCCGTCATCCCCGCGAAGGCGGGGATCTCTTCCCGAGGACAACAGCAGTGAGATTCCCGCCTTCGCGGGAAGGACGGAGAACAGCGTGCCCGTCCGCCTGCTGCCGGCTGAGCAGAGCAACTCCGCCGCGGTCGCCGGGGACACCCTGATCAAGATCTACCGGCGGCTGCGTCCGGGCATCAACCCGGAACCGGAACTGCTGGCCGCCTTGGCCGGCGGCCCGGTGCCGGCCCTGCGCGGCGTGGTCCGCGAGCGTGACTACGACCTGCTGGCCGCTGTCGAGTTCTTTCCGAACGCTGTCGACGGCTGGGAGTTCGCCACCGCCGCCTGCGCAGCGGGGCGTCCGATCGACGACGAACTGCGTGACCTGGGCGGGGCGCTGCGCGACGTCCACACCCGCCTGGCCGAGGCCTTCGGCACGCACTGCGCCTCCGGCGCCGCCCTGCGCGAACGGCTGCTGAGCGACCTCGACGAGGCGACGGCCGCGATCCCGCAGCTTCAGCCGCATCGGGACGCGCTGGCGTCCGTCCTGAACGCGCTGCCGGAGGGCGACATCACCACCCAGCGGGTGCACGGCGACTTCCACCTCGGCCAGGTGCTGCTCACCGGCCACGGCTGGCGGATCATCGACTTCGAGGGCGAGCCGGGCGCCCCGATCGCCGAGCGCCGCGCCTTCGACACGCCGTGGCGGGATGTCGCCGGGCTGCTGCGGTCGCTGGACTACGCTCGCTCCGCACACCCGGAGCCCTCTGGAGGTGCGGCCACGCAATGGCGCGAACGCTCGCGTGCGGCCTTCCTGGCCGGATACGGTGACGAGCCCGGGGCTTTCCCCGTAATGTTCGCCCACGAGGTGGCACGGATGGTGTACGAAGTGGGATATGAGGTCCGGAACCGACCCGACTGGGTAGGCATTCCGCTCTCGGCAGTCGAGAATGTGGCAACCAGGCACTAGGAGAATCCAATGGCGTATGACGTGAACGGCGGCCTGACCGGGTGGGACCTGGAAGGCTTTCACTCCGGTGGCGACACCGAGGTTTGGCGCCGGCTCGGCGCCCACCAGGTCACCCTGATCGACGACGAGCGGGGTGAGATCCACGGCACCCGGTTCGCGGTCTGGGCGCCCAACGCCCAGGAGGTGCGGCTGAACGCCGACTTCAACTGGTGGACGGGCGACGCGATGCACCTCGTCCCGGGCTCGGGGGTGTGGGCCTTGTTCGTCGAAGGGATCGGCGACGGGGCGCTCTACAAGTACAACATCCTGGGGGCGGACGGTGCCTGGCACGAGAAGGTCGACCCGATGGCCTTCT
>CAZLWS010000279.1:0-2232 GCA_964563205.1 uncultured Propionibacteriaceae bacterium
GCTCCTGCTGCCGGCCACGCCCGCGGCAGCCGACGACGACCACCCGTCGTGGCGGATCCCCAGTTACGACGTGGCAGCGACGGTGGACGCCGACGGCGGCGTCACCCACGTCCAGCTCGATCTCGCCTTCGACTTCTCCTATGACGCCGGCCACGGCCCCTACGTCACGCTCCCGCTGCGCCAGGAGATCGACGGCGACCCCGATCATTGGCGGATGCTGGATGTCACCGTCGACGAGGTGACCAGCCCTTCCGGCGCGGACGCCACCGTCCTCACCGAGCAGGACGGCGGCAACCTGCTGGTCCGCATCGGCAGCGAGGGCCGCACCTTCACCGGCGTGCAGCGCTACCGAATCAAGTACTCCATCCGCGGCCTGCTCGCGACCGACCACCCGGTGTCCGGGCTGGACGAGTTCAACTGGAACGTGGTCGGGACGGGCTGGGAGGTGCCGATCGACCAGGTCACCGCCTCGGTCACCGGTCCGGCCGACGTGGTGCGGGTGGCCTGTTTCGCCGGCGACTGGTTCGCCGCCCCCTGCACCGGCTCGGCCATGGACGGCCGCACCGCGACCTTCTCGCAGTTCGGGCTGAGTGCCGGCGACCCGCTGCAGATCGTGGCCGGCTTCCCGGCTGGCACCTTCACCGGCGCCGAGCCGCGACTCGAGACCCGCTACCACCTCGGCAACATGTTCCCCGTGACCCCAGTCACCGGCGGCGTCACCGGAGTGCTGACCGCGATCGGGCTCGGCTGGCTGCTGCGCCGCACCCGGCGTGGCGCGCGCGACCAGGTGTACCTCGGCCTGACCCCGGGGACGACCCCGGCGAAAGGCACGACGGCCGAGATCGGCACCGCCAAGGCGCGGGCGCCGATCGCCGTCCAGTTCACCCCGCCGGCGAAGGCCCGTCCCGGGGAGCTCGGCGTGCTCACCGACCACACCGCCGACAACACCGACATCACCGCCACCATGATCGATCTGGCGGTGCGCGGCTACCTGACGATCGAGCAGACCGGAAAGAAGGACTGGACCTTCACCAAGCTCGCCGCCAACCGGGGCCTGATCGGCTACGAGCGACACCTCTTCGACGAGCTGTTCGCCAAGGGCGACGTCGTCGAGACCGACGACCTGAAGAACTCCTCCTACTCCGACGTGCTCACCGGCACCCGCAGCCGGCTCTACGAGCGAGTCACCAAAGAGCTGCACTGGTTCACCCGCAACCCGAGCACGGTGCGGGGGGTGGCCATCGTGGGCGGGATCGGCCTGATCGTGGTGAGCGCCGGGGTCGGCGTCCTGCTGGGATTCGCCGGGCTGGGCCTGCTCGGCCTGGCCGGGATCCTGCTCGGCGTCGGCGTGCTGATCGCCAACAACCGGTTCGGCGCCCGGACCGCGGACGGCTCGGCGGTGCTCGCCCAGACCAAGGGCTTCGAGCTGTACCTCAGCACCGCCGAGGCAGACCAGATCCGCTTCGAGGAGGGGATCGACGTCTTCTCCCGGTACCTGCCCTACGCGGTGATCTTCGGGGTCGCCGAGCGCTGGACGAAGGTGTTCGCGCAACTCGAGGCCGAGGGACGCTACACCCCGACCACCGGCTGGTACATCGGCTACGGCTACGGCGGCATGCTCGACTCGAGCTTCGCCTCGTCCATGGACCAGCTCGGCAGCCAGATGTCCTCCTCTCTGCAACACGCGACCGCGGCCTCCTCCGGAGGCTCGGGGTTCAGCGGCGGGGGCGGCTTCGGCGGCGGGGGCGGCGGCGGCTGGTGAGGAGTTCGGCGCGAATCCGCGCCGGGCATGGCAGGCTGACGCTGTGCTGTTCCGACCCGATGTGCCGTTGTGGACGATCGCCCTCGTCCTGCCGCTGGACCTGCTGTTCGCCTGGGTGTTCGCCTCGATCGCCCGCCTGCTGCTGCGCGGCCGGGCCAAGATCGGCACCGCGACCTCGATTGTGGTGGCGGTCCTGGCGACCTCACTGGGCTTGCTGGTCACCGGCTGGATCCGTCCGGACGCGGCGGTCTTCAGCCCGCTGACCATCCTGATCTGCCTGGGCTTCTCGGTGGCCGCGATCGCGGCCTACGGCGCGGTGGCGGCGTACGTGCAGCGCCCGGTGCGGGCGTCCGTCCCGGAACTGCTGGCGCAAGGCGAGTCCGACCGGCTGGAGTTCAAGTCGACCGCCCGCGTGAACCTGCACACCGGCGCCAAGGACGAGCGGATGGAGCAGGTGATCGCCAAGGCCG
>CAZLWS010000280.1:0-2196 GCA_964563205.1 uncultured Propionibacteriaceae bacterium
GGCGTTCGTCGGTGAGCCGCTGCCGGGCGTCCGGACGGGCGCCGATCAAAGCGCTCAGCAGCCGCTCCGGCTCCAGCACGGCGCTCATGCCCCGCACGGCGGGCCAGCCGCCTTCTTGCACCCCGGCGACGACCACGACCTCCCACTCGCGGCCCTTGGCGCGGTGGGCGGTCAACAAGGCGACGCCGCCGCCCCCGATCCGCGACTCCCGCTCCCGGTCGGCCGGGATCTGCTGAGAGGCGATCTCCTCCAACAGCACCTGCACCCCCGCGGCCCCTGATCCCGGTGACTCACCGGCCAGTTCGAAGAAGGCGGACACCGCGTCCAAGTCGCGGTCCGCCTGCCGGCCGGCAGCTCCGCCGGCCAGCGCTTCCCCGCGCAGCCGCGCCGGCCAGCCCGTGCCCTGCCAGAGCCGCCACGCCACAGCGTCCGCTCGCTCGCCGCCGGCCATCCCCTCCCGGGCGGCCGCCAGCAGCGCCACCAGCCGGGCCAGTCGCCGCTGCACTGGGGTCGGATCGTCGACCTCGAGCCAGCCGGGGTCGGTGACCGCAGCCGCCAACGCCGCGTCCGGAGCGGGCACCTGGCCGAGCGAATCCCGCACCTCGGGGTGTGCCTGCCGCCACTGCCGCACCAACTGCCGCAGCGCCGCCGGGTCGAACCCGCCCAGCGGGGAGCTCAACAGCCGGACCGCCTCACCGGGCTGCAGTTCGCCTCGGGCCGCGACCTCCAGCGCCAGCAGCAGCGGACAGACGGCCTGAGCCTGCGCCAGCGCGATCTCGTCCCCGGCCAGCTTGACCGGCACCCCGGCCCTGGCGCAGGCGCGCGCAATCTCGGCCAGCCCGCGTCCGCCGCGGGTCAGCACCGCCATCTCGCGGTAGTCGACGCCCCGCTCGATCCGCACCCGCCGCAGCTCCGCGGCGATCCCGCGCGCTTGCGCCGCCTCGCCGGCGTAATGCACGACCCGGACCGTCCCCGGCCGATCAGCTGGCCGCGCATCGCCGACCAGCCCCGGCGCCACCGGCAGCCGGCCCTCCAGCCGCTCGATCGCCGCCGCCAGCTCACCGCCGAACCGATGCCCCTGAGCGAGCAGCTCCACCCGCGCCGGCCCCCCGCCCACCTGGGTGAAGATGCTCGCGAACTCCGCCGCGATCCGCGGATGGGCGCCCCGGAAGGTGTTCACCGCCGCCTGCGGGTCGGCCGTGGCCAGGATGCGCCCGCCGTCGGGCACGAGCTCCCGCAACAGCCCGATCTGGGCCGGGTCGAGGTCGGTCACATCGTCCACCAGCACGGCATCGAACCGCTGTCGCAAGTCGTCCAGCACCGCCGGCGACCCCAGCAGCAGCCGCGCTCGGTGAACGAGTTCGGCGTAGTCAAGGGCCTGTTCGGCGTCCAGCACGTCGAGGTACTCGGCGAAGAACTCGCCTGCCGCCTGCCAGGCCGGCAGCTCCGCCTCCGCCCCCAGCGAAGCCACATCCTCCGGGTCGAGCCCCAGCTGGCGGGCCCGCGCCAGCACCGCCCGCACCTGACGGGCGAAACCGGCCGTCCCCAACGCCGGACGCAGCACCTCGGGCCACCGCTCCCCCTGCTCACCGGCCAGCAACTCCCGCACCCGGAACTCCTGCTCCGGCGCGGTCAGCAGCCGCCAGTCGCTGCCCTCGCCGTACTGATCCAGCAGCGACCGCGCCAGCGCATGGACGGTGGTCACGTTCAACTGGGTGACCCCGCCCGCGTCCGCCGCGATCCGGTTCCGAAGCGTGCTCGCCGCAGCCCGCCCCGGCGCCAACACCAGCGGCGTCCGTCCAGCGCGCAGCTCGGCGACGGCGGCCGTCGCGACAGCCGTCGTCTTCCCCGTCCCCGCGCCGCCAACCAGCAGCAGCGGACCGTCCCAGTTCAACACGCTGACCATCGAACCACGTGCCACTGACAAAGTGGCGAACGCGGCGGTCTCGCGCCAGAGACCCCTACTCCAGGCGGAGTTCGCCTGCATCGCTGCACGATGGTCGTTGTGAGATCTCCGCAGGGGCCCACAAGAACCATCCTGACAACCAAGACGACACTAGGTGAGCCGAGTCCGTTCATGACAACAGTCCGGCAGCGAAACCAGCTAGTCGTCGCACCACGCGCCGAGATATCTGGACCCACACCGGCGAGTGTGAAACAGTTGCGGTCTGCCGACCACACCCGGTCGGGAAGTCT
>CAZLWS010000281.1:0-2155 GCA_964563205.1 uncultured Propionibacteriaceae bacterium
TCGACCAGTGCCACAACGTCGAGGACAAGATCCCGGGCCAGATCCGGTCGGTGCTCAACGTCCAGGAGATGACGGCCAAGGCCCTTCTCGTGGACGCGGACGCGCTGCGCGCCGCGCAGGCCGCCGGTGACGTGCTTGGCGCCCACCAGGTGCTGATGGACGCCTTCTACACCGACGTGCGGGCCGACCTGGCCGGCTGGCGGGAGGGCCGGGGGCTGCCGGCCGATCCGATGGCCGCGTTCGCGGCGTCCGGCTATCTGGGGCGGATCGCGGCCGACCGGGTGGGCGGCGCCCAGGCGGGCTGGGGCGCCTGATGCGGGTCTGCTTCCAGCTGCAGGTCAAGCCCGAGCTGATCGACGAGTACACCGAGCGGCACCGGGCGGTGTGGCCGGCCATGCTGCGGGCGATCGAGGCCTCCGGACGCCGCAACTACTCGCTCTTCCTGCGTCCCGACGGCCTGCTGATCGGCTATTACGAGGTGGACGACGACGAGGCCGCGCAGCGGTCGCTCGCCGAGAACCCCGACACCGCCGCCTGGGAGGCCGAGGCCGCCAAGTACTTCGTGACCCTGGCCGGCGACCGTCCCGACCAGACCGCGCCCCGGCTGCGGGAGGTCTTCAACCTGGAAGCCCAGCTGGGCGCGCTGTAGGCCTTCCGGCAGTTCCCGGTCAGCCAAAAGGCATTCCAACGGAAATCGATTTCTGTATGATGAGCCAACGAGTCATGAGCAAGGACGCGCCGATGTCAGCCGAGTTCTGCAAGCCAGGGGAGTGGGGGTCGTGAACCCGCCCGCGGCCTTCGCCGCCGCCGACCTGGGCGCCTCCAGCGGACGGGTGATCCTGGGGCTCCTCGCCGACGGCCGGTTCCACCTCGAGGAGGTCAACCGGTTCGTCAACGGGCCGACCGCCCAGGGCCAGAGCATCCACTGGGACGCCCCGGCGCTGTTCGGTCACATCCAGGACGGGCTGCGGCTGGCCCAGCAGCGCGCCGGCCGGCTGGGCTCGGTCGGCGTGGACACCTGGGGGGTCGACTACGGCCGCCTGGACGCCGCCGGCGAGCTGCTCGGGCTGCCCTTCCACTACCGCGACGACCGGACGGCCGGCGTCCCGGAGCGGCTTTTCGAGACCCTGCCGGCCGGTGAGCTTTACCGCCGCGCCGGCCTGCAGGTGATGCCCTTTAACACCATCTTCCAGCTGATCGCCGACGACGCCGACTGGGACGAGGTGGCGCGCGTCCTGCTGATGCCCGACCTGCTCAGCTACTGGCTGAGCGGCCGGCAGGCTGCCGAGGTGACGATCGCGTCCACCACCGGGCTGCTGGACGTCGCTCGCCGGCAGTGGTCGGCCGAGACCCTCGCGCACCTGGCCGAGGTGCACGGCGTGCCCGCCGCCCGGGTGCTGCCCGAACTCGTCGAGCCGGGGACGATCCTGGGCGAGACGCAGCCGGGGGTGCTGGCCGTGCCGGCGCCGGTGGTGGCCGTCGGCGGCCATGACACCGCCTCGGCGGTGGCGTCCATTCCGGCCACGACGGCCGACTTCGCCTTCATCTCCTCGGGCACCTGGTCGCTGGTCGGCCTGGAGCTCGCCGAGCCGGTGCTCACCGAGGAGAGCCGCCAGGAGAACTTCACCAACGAGCTGGGCGTCGACGGCACCGTCCGCTACCTGAAGAACGTGATGGGGCTGTGGGTGCTCAGCGAGTCGGTGCGCACCTGGGAGGCGCAGGGGCTGACCGTCGACCTGCTCGACCTGCTCGCGGCCGCCCAGCGGCAGCCCGGGCTGGCCTGCGTGGTGGACATGAACGACGAGCGGCTGCTGCCGCCCGGCGACATGCCCGCCCGGCTGCGCGTCATGGCGGCCGAGACCGGCCAGTCGCTCGGCGACGACCCGGCGTCCGTCACCCGCTGCATCATGGACTCGCTCGCTCTGGCGTACCGGCAGGCGATCCGCACCGCTTGCCGGCTGGCCGGGCGGGAGATCCGCACCGTGCACGTGGTGGGCGGCGGCTCGCAGAACCGCTTCCTGTGCCAGCTGACCGCGGACGCAGCCGGCCTGCCCGTGGTCGCCGGTCCGGTCGAGGGGACGGCGATGGGCAGCCTGCTGGTGCAGGCCCGCGCCTGCGGCGCGCTCAGCGGCGACCTGACCGCCCTGCGCCAGGT
>CAZLWS010000282.1:0-2124 GCA_964563205.1 uncultured Propionibacteriaceae bacterium
GGATCATGCCCAGGTCGCCGACCCGGTTCATCACGAACGCCTTCTTGGCGGCGGCGGCGGCCGACGGCTTGTGCTGCCAGAAGCCGATCAGCAGGTAGGAGGCCAGGCCGACGCCCTCCCAGCCGACGAAGAGCACCAGGTAGCTGTCGGCCAGCACCAGGATCAGCATCGCGGCGATGAACAGGTTCAGGTAGGCGAAGAATCGGCGCTTGCGCTCGTCATGGGCCATGTAGCCCAGCGAGTAGATGTGGATCAGCATGCCGACGCCGGTGATCAGCAGGGCGAACAGGATCGACAGGGTGTCGATCAGCAGGCCCGCGTCCACCGACCAGGTCGGGGTGGCGATCCACTCGTACAGCGGCACCGACACCGCGCGGGATTCGACCGGCGAGGTCAGCAGCGAGGCGAAGAGCGCCACGGCCACGCCGAAGGAGGCCGCCACGGCGCCGACCGCAAGCGGCGGGCCCAGCTTGTCCAGGGCGCTGCCGCCGAGCAGCAGCAGGGCGGCGCCGAGCGCCGGGATGGCGATCATCAGCCAGGCCCAGCTGAACATCCCCGTCGCCGCGATCGGGGAGATCGTCTCAAGGACAGTCACGTCATTCCCCTCAGAGTTTCAGCAGGCTGGCCGCGTCGACCGAGGTCGAGCGTCGGGTGCGGAAGATGATCACGATGATCGACAGGCCGATCACCACTTCGGCGGCGGCCACCACCATCACGAAGAAGCTGGCGACCTGGCCTTCCAGCCCGCCCCAGGCGAGCGCGAAGGCGACCATCACCAGGTTGGCCGCGTTGAGCATCATTTCGACGCTCATGAAGACGACCAGCGCGTTGCGGCGCACCATGACCCCGATCGCGCCGATCGTGAAGATGATCGACGCCAGGATCAGCAGATTCTCGGTGGTCACTCGTCCTCCTCGTCCTGCACCCGCTCGACGGCGGCGAAGGTGGCCTGGGTGGTCTGCGACAGCGCCGGAGCGTCCACGATCGCGCCGCGGCTCGCCAGCACCTGGGAGACCGACTGCTCGGCGATGCTGCCGTCGGGCAGCAGGGCCGGGGTGGCGATCGAGTTGTGCCGGGCCAGCACGCCCGAGTTGGGCAGCGAGCCGGGGTGGGCGCCGGTCTCGGCGTAGGCCTTCATGCGGGCCTCGGCCAGTTCGGCCTGGCCCGGCTTCGGATGGACGCGGCGGCGGTGCGCCAGCACCATGGCGGCGACCGCGGCGGTGATCAGCAGCGCCGAGGTCAGTTCGAAGGCGAACACGAAGCGTCCGAAGATCAGCGCCGCCAGGCCCTGGACGTTGCCGCCGTGGGCGGCGTTCGCGTCCGCCAGGCCGACCGCCGGGGCGGTGATCGCGCCGCCGATGCCGAGCACGATCAGCGCCAGCAGGCCGATCCCGGTCAGGCCGGCCGCGAGCCGCTGGCCGCGCAGCGTCTCCACCACCGAGTCGGGGGTGTCGACGCCCACCAGCATCATCACGAACAGGAACAGCATCATGATCGCGCCCGTGTACACGATGATCTGCACTGCCCCCAGGAAGGGGGCGTCCAGCGCCAGGTAGAGGGCCGCCAGGTTCAGCATCGCGAAGACCGTGCTGAGCGCCGAGTACACGGCCTTGCGGAAGAGCACCAGGCCCAGCGTGCCCAGCACCATCAGCGGCCCGCAGATCCAGAAGGCGACGTCTGCCCCGGTCATCGGGCGCCTCCCGCCTGGTCGCGGACCACCGGCGTCCGGTTGTCGGGCTGGCCGGTGCTGGGCAGGCCGAGGAAGTAGTCCTTCTCGTCGGCGCCGAGCCGGCGCGGGTGCGGCGGCTCCTCCATGCCGGGCAGCAGCGGGGCGAGCAGCCGATCCTTGGTGTAGATCATCTTCTCCCGGGTCGTGTCGGCCAGCTTGAAGTCGTTGGTCATGGTCAGCGCCCGGGTCGGGCAGGCCTCGATGCACAGGCCGCACAGAATGCAGCGCAGATAGTTGATCTGGTAGACCTTGCCGTACCGCTCACCGGGGCTGAACCGCTCGTCCTCGGTGTTGTCCGCGCCTTCCACGTAGATCGCGTCCGCCGGGCAGGCCCAGGCGCACAGCTCACAGCCCACGCACTTCTCCAGGCCGTCCGGCCAGCGGTTCAGCTGGTG
>CAZLWS010000283.1:0-2122 GCA_964563205.1 uncultured Propionibacteriaceae bacterium
TAGGCGGCGCGGACCGGGTCGACCACCTGGTAGTAGATCACCGAGTCGATGTTCACCATCAGGTTGTCCTCGGTGATCACGCCCTGCGGCGGGAACGGGACGACCGCCTCGCGCAGGTCGATCATGTAGCGCACCCGGTCGATCCACGGAACCAGCAGATGAGGCCCGGAGTCCAGGGTGCGGCGGAACTTGCCGAGCCGTTCGACGACGGCCACCTGCTGCTGGCGGATCACCCGCACAGACCGGATCAGCACCGAGACCGCGATGGCGGCCACCAGGATCCAGACGATGATCATCAGGACTTCAGGCATTGCGACCTCCTCGGTTGCCTTCCACCCTACCGGGCGGTCAGGGCAGCGCCTGGTGGCGCGGGTAGACGACCACGGTCGCCCCGTCCACCTGGTACACCTCGATCTGCTCGCCGGCCGCGATCCGGGCGCCGTCGACGCTGCGCGCCGTCCACACCTCGCCGGAGAGCTTCACCTCGCCGCCGGCGGCGGTGATCTCGGCCACCACCACGCCGGTGCTGCCGACCAGCTTGTCGACCGAGGACCGGTAGCCGGGCATCCGGCGGATCTTCTCCAGCAGGGTCGGACGCAGCAACGCGAGCATCGCGATCGCCACCACCACCGCCACAGCGATCTGCAGCCACAGCAGGCCGGGGAAGATCAGCGCGGTCGCCCCGCCGGCCACCGCGCCCGCAGCGAGCATGAGCAGGGTGAAGTCCAGGGTCGCCAGCTCGGTCAGCGCCAGGCCGGCGCCCAGCACGAGCCAGACCGACCAGACATTGCTCGACAGCCACTCCCACATCGGAATCTCCTGGTGTTGGATGTCTCCAATGATGCCAGGCCGAGCCGCGCGGCAGGCAGTTCAGGCCCGGTTCAGAAGGCGCGCGACGGAGCGTTCCGCACAGAGCGGGCGCTCCAGCGTCCGTCCTCGCCGGTGACGGCGAGCTCCAAGTCGAAGGTGGCGCTCAGCAGCGGGCCGGTGAGAGTGGTCTCGATCGGGCCGGCAGCGACGACCTGCGCCTGCTTCAGCAGCAGGACGTGGGTGATTCCGCGCGGGATCTCCTCGACGTGGTGGGTGACCAGGACGGTGGCCGGCGCGTAGTCGTCCTCGCAGAGGTCGCTGAGGGTGTCGACCAGGGCCTCGCGGCCGGCCAGGTCCAGCCCGGCGGCGGGTTCGTCCAGGAGCAGCAGCTCGGGGTCGGTCATCAGCGCGCGGGCGATCTGCACTCGCTTGCGCTCGCCCTCGCTCAGTGTCCCGAAGGTGCGGTCGGCGAGGTGGTCGACCCGCAGTTGGGCCATCAGCTCCCGAGCGCGGGCATGGTCGGCCTCGTCGTAGTCCTCCCGCCAGCGGCCCATCACGGCGTAGGCGGCGGAGACGACCACGTCGGCCACCCGCTCCGACTTGGGGATCCGGTCGGCCAGGGCGGCCGAGGCCACGCCGATGCGGGGGCGCAGCTCGAAGACGTCGACGGCGCCGAGGGTCTCGTCCAGGATGGTCGCGACGCCGCGGGTGGGGTGCGACTGAGCGGCGACGATCTGCAGCAGGGTGGTCTTGCCGGCCCCGTTGGGGCCGATGATCACCCAGCGTTCGTCCTCTTCGACCGTCCAGTCGATGCGATCCAGCAGGGTCGCTCCGGACCGCACGATCGTCACCTCATGTAGCTCCACCACCGCCATGGGTCAAACCTACCGGTCAGGCGCCGGTGGAGTGCAGGCCGCCGTCGACGTGCACCATCTCGCCGGTGGTGGCCGGGAACCAGTCCGACAGCAGGGCGACGACGGCGCGGGCGGTCGGGTCGAGGTCCTTCGGATCCCAGCCGAGCGGGGCGCGCTCGGCCCAGATGTCGTCGAAGGTCTCGGCGCCCGGGATCGCCTTCTTGGCGATTGTCGAGAGCGGTCCGGCGGCGACCACGTTGCAACGGATGCCGTCCGGGCCGAGGTAGCGGGCGAGGTACCGGGAGGTGCTCTCCAGCGCGGCTTTCGCCACGCCCATCCAGTCGTAGGTGGGCCAGGACTGCCGTGCGTCGAAGGTGAGTCCCACCACCGAGCCACCGCGGCCCATCAGCGGCCGGCAGGCCATGGTCAGGCTGGCCAGCGAGTACGCCGAGACGTGG
>CAZLWS010000284.1:0-2058 GCA_964563205.1 uncultured Propionibacteriaceae bacterium
CTGTCGCTGGTGCTCACCGCGAGCGGCACCCGGCACGCGCCCGATCCGGAGTGGATCGAGGGGGCGATGCGCCGGCGTCCGGTGGGTGTGGTGCTGGTCTTCTCCGACCTGGCGCCGAGGTACCGGGCGCAGCTGGCCGCCCGGTCGATTCCGTTCGTGATCATCGACCCGGCCGGCGACCCCTCCCCGGACGTGGCCTCGGTCGGGTCGGCGAACTGGTCGGGCGGGCTGCAGGCGACCCGTCATCTGATCGAGCTGGGGCATCAGCGGATCGCCGCGATCACCGGGCCGGACGACATGATGTGCTCGCTGGCCCGGCTGGACGGCTACCGTTCGGCGATGAACGCCGCGGGCTTGTCGATCGACCCGGCCTGGATTCGCTACGGCGACTTCCACGTGGACGGCGGACGGGAGCGGGCGATGGAGCTGCTGATGCTGCCGCAGCCGCCCACCGCGGTCTTCGCCGGCAGCGACCTGCAGGCGATGGGGGTCTACGAGGCCGCCCGCGGCCTGGGCATCCGGGTGCCCGAGGAGCTGTCGGTCGTGGGCTACGACGACATCAAGGTGGCCGAGTGGGTCAGCCCGCGGCTGACCACCGTCCATCAGCCGCTGGGCCGGATGGGCGCCGAGGCCGCGCGGATCGTGATCGCGATGGCCAAGCACCCGCTGTCCACCACCCCCCGGATCGACCTCGCCACCCACCTGGTGGTGCGGGAGAGCACCGCACCCCCGCTGCGCTGATCGTTGAGGACAAGCGGCGGCTTCAGGCGGGGGCCACCGGCTGGCGGAGGATCGTCCGCAGCTTCTCCGGGGCGACCTTGCGGGGGTCGCTGAGGTAGATCTCGTGGTGCTTGCCGGTCATGCGAAGCCCGTGTTCGGGGATGAACTCGTGGTGCATGCGCTCCAGGACCGGAGCCTCGTCATCGAAGGAGCCGAGGTGGAGAGTCTGGACGCAGAGCCCTTCGGACAGCGGACGCAGCCGGACGTCGGCCAGCCGTGCCGGTGCGTCCTTGGCGGCCGCCTGTGCGAGGGTCGCCTCGAACAGACCGACGTCGATCCAATCGGGCGTCATCAGCATCATCGTCCAGTCCCAGCGGGACTTGTCGCGCGATGCGGTGAAGGCGTCCATGTCCTCGGCCCACCACAGCCCTTCGAGAGGCGGCACGACGTAGTCGCGGCCGAGCTCTCGTTTGCTGGCGAACTTCAGCTTGTAGGCGACCGGGTACAACGCGGCGAGTGCGTCGGCGTAGGCGGGAGAGGTGTTGGGATCGCCGTGGCCGTCCACCATCAAGTACTGCTGGTCGGGAATGTCCACAATCTCGAACCGCTCTCGCGGCGCCCGGTAGCCGGCGAGGGTCCTCTTGAAATCGAGCTTGTCGGTCATCGAGTACATCGTTCCTCACATCCACCCGACGAGGCGAGGGTGGCCTAGGTGCTCGTGCGCGGCATCCCGCATACTCAAGACATGGACGCCAAGGAGACCATGCTCGCCCGCCTTCGCTCGCTGCGTGGTGATCTGCTCAGCAAGCTCGACGGGCTGGACGAGTACCAGGTGCGACGCCCGATGACCCCGACCGGGACCAATCTGCTGGGGCTTGTGAAGCACGTTGCCAGCGTCGAATTGGGCTACTTCACCGAGGTGTTCGGGCGCGATCAGGGCCGGGAGCTTCCCTGGTTCGCCGACGACGCCGAGCCTGACGCCGACCTCTGGGTGCCCGTTGAGGAGAACCGGCGGGAGATCCTCGAGCTCCATCACTATTCCGCCCGGGTCAGCGACGCGACCATCACTGAACTCGACCTGGACGCGGTTGGTGTCGTGCCCTGGTGGGCTCCCGATCGCCGGCAGGTGACCCTGCACCAGATCTTGATCCACATGATCGTCGAGACCGCTCGGCACGCCGGCCACGCCGACATCGTCCGCGAAGCCATCGACGGTCACGCGGGGATGGGTCCCACCGACCAGAACCTCACCCCGCGCTCCGCCGAGGAGTGGGCCGCGCACGTCGCCCGGATCGAGGACGCCGCGCGGGCCGCGGCCTCTGCCTAGCCCGGATCTGG
>CAZLWS010000285.1:0-2008 GCA_964563205.1 uncultured Propionibacteriaceae bacterium
GACCTCCTCGGAGACCGGGTGCTCCACCTGCAGCCGGGTGTTCACCTCCAGGAAGGAGGGCGTCCCGTCCGGCCCGATCAGGAACTCGCAGGTGCCTGCGCCCACATACCCCGCCTCGCGCAGGATCGCCTTGCTGGCGGAGGACAGCCGCTCGGTCTGTTCCCGAGTCAGGAAGGGCGCGGGCGCCTCTTCGACCAGCTTCTGGTGGCGGCGCTGCAGCGAGCAGTCGCGGGTGGAGACCACCACGACGTTGCCGTGGACGTCGGCCAGGCACTGGGTCTCGACGTGCCGCGGACGATCCAGGTAGCGCTCGACGAAGCACTCGCCGCGGCCGAAAGCGGCCACCGCCTCGCGGGTGGCCGACTCGAACGCGTCCGGCACCTCGGCGAGCGTCCGGGCGATCTTCAGGCCGCGTCCGCCGCCGCCGAAGGCCGCTTTGATCGCGACTGGCAGCCCGTGTTCGGCCGCGAAGGCGACGGCCTCCTCTGCGGTGACCGGCTCTGCCGATCCGGGCGCCAGCGGAGCGCCGACCCGTTGCGCGATCCGCCGGGCCCGCACCTTGTCGCCCAGGGCTTCGATCGCGGACGGCGGCGGGCCGATCCAGGTCAGGCCGGCGTCGATCACCGCCTGCGCGAAGCCGGCATTCTCCGCCAGGAACCCGTAGCCGGGATGGACGGCGTCCGCCCCGCTGCGCTCGGCGATGGCGAGCAGCTTGGGGATGTCGAGGTAGGTGTCGGCGGGGGTCCGTCCGTCCAGCGCGAAGGCCTCGTCGGCCAGCCGGACGAAGAGCCCGTCCGCGTCCTGGTCGGCGTAGGCGGCCACGCTGCCCAGCCCCGCGTCCCGGGCCGCCCGGATCACCCGGACGGCGATCTCGCCGCGGTTGGCCACCAGCACCTTGGTGATCGGCATGGGTCGTCCTTCCTGACGGATCCCTGGGCAGTCTAGAACCCACCGCCGCGCGACAGCGCTCGGTGGCCGGTGGCGCCATGCTGGGGCCATGAGCATGGTGCAGGGCCGGACCTGGCGTGACGGGGTGCTGGAACGCGACGACCTCGGACTGGCCGAGTTGAGCGAGCTGCTGCCCGATCCGCAGGTACTGGTGTGGCTGGATCTGGTGGATCCCGAACCGGAGGTGCTGGCCGCCCTGGCCGAGGAACTCAGCCTCGACCGGCATGCCGTCGAGGATGCCGTGGCGCCCAATGAGCGGCCCAAGGCGACTCGGCACACCGGCCACGTCTTCCTCACCTGCTACGCCACCACGCTGACGATCGACGAGCAGGGCCCTCAGCTGACCACGCCGCGGATCTCGGCCTTCGTGCTGCGCAATGGGCTGATCACCGTCCGCTCCGGCCCGTTCGACTTCGACGAGGTGATCCAGCGGTGGGCGGACGACGGGCTGCTCGGCCACGGCGTGGGCGCGCTGGTGCACGGCATGCTCGACACCATCGTGGACGGCCAGTTCGACGCGATCCAGGCGCTCGACGACGAGGTGGAGGGGCTGGAGGACATGCTCTTCGGCGACGCGGTGCGTCCGCGGGCCTTCCAGCAGCGGGTCTTCGGTCTGCGCAAGGCGCTGGCGCAGTTGCGGCGCAAGGTGTTGCCGATGCGGGAGGTGGTCTCCGCCGTGATGCGCTTCCGCACCTCCGACACGCTGCCGGTCTCGCACGAGCTGGACGGCGACTTCGACGACCTCTACGACCATGTCATCCGGGCCGCCGACTGGAGCGAGTCACTGCGGGAGGTGGTCGGGAACGCCTTCGAGACCAGCCTCTCGCTGCAGGACGCCCGGCTCAACGACATCATGAAGAAGCTCGCCGCCTGGGCCGCGATCATCGCGGTGCCGACCGCGGTCACCGGCTGGTTCGGCCAGAACCTGCCCTATCCCGGCTACAACACCGGTTTCGGGGTGGTGCTCAGCGTGGCGCTGATCGTGCTGGGCGCCGTCGGGCTCTACCTGCTCTTCCGCAAGGTCGACTGGCTGTAGTCAGCGACGGGCCGGCGGCCTCAG
>CAZLWS010000286.1:0-1901 GCA_964563205.1 uncultured Propionibacteriaceae bacterium
GCGGACGAGCGTCGCCGTACTGCCGTCCGGGCGTCGGATCAGCCTCCAGCCAGATGGGCGCCTTGGCATGCTCGGCCCCGTGGCCGGCGTCCGGTGCCAGTTCGTCACTCATCGCTCTCCTGATCGCCGACCGGGGTGCAACTTTCGTCACATGGCCGCTCTGACCGACGTATTTGTCGGCCAAAGCCCGTATGTGACGAAAGTTGCACACGATCATGGCATGCGTTCACCGTACCGAGGCTCGAAGCGGCCGACCCTTCGACACTCGCGCTTCGCGCGACCTCAGGGATCGTCCTCGCAACCCTACGCGTCAAGGCGCTCCCGGAGCTTGGTGAGCAGCTCGATCGCAGCCTCGGGGATGATCGTGCCGGGCGGGTAGATCGCGTCGGCTCCGGCGGCGTACAGCTCGTCGAAGTCCTGGGGCGGGATCACGCCGCCGACCACGATCATCATGTCGTGGCGGTCGAGCTTGTCGAGTTCGGCCCGCAGCGCCGGCACCAAGGTGAGGTGGCCGGCCGCCAGGGACGAGACGCCCACCACGTCCACGTCGGACTCCACCGCCTGGCGGGCGGTCTCCTCCGGGGTCTGGAAGAGCGGGCCGACGTCCACCGTGAAGCCGAGGTCCGCGAAGGCGGTCGAGATCACCTTCTGGCCGCGGTCGTGACCGTCCTGGCCCATCTTGGCGACCAGGATGCGGGGACGGCGTCCCTCGGCCTTCTCGAAGTCGCCCACGAGCTGACGGGCATCGGCGACTCCCGCTCCGGCTCCGAACTCGGCGTTGTACACACCGGAAATGGTACGGATGTTCGCGGTGAACCGCCCGAAGTGCTTCTCCAGCGCGTCCGAGATCTCGCCCACCGAGGCCCGCGCCCGGGCGGCGTCAATGCTCAGCTTGAGCAGGTTACGCTCCGGGTCGGTCGGGTCGGGATTGGCAGCCGCCCAGGACAGCCGTTCGAGGGCGGCGTCCGTCGCTGTCTGGTCGCGCTCGGCGCGCAGCCGCTGCAGCTTGGCGATCTGCTGCTCGCGCACCTTGGCGTTGTCGACCTTCAGCACCTCGGGCAGCACGTCGTTCTCGACGGTGTACTTGTTGACGCCGATCAGCGGCTGGCGTCCGGAGTCGATCCGGGCCTGGGTGCGGGCCGCGGCCTCCTCGATGCGCATCTTCGGGATGCCCGCCTCGATGGCCTTGGCCATGCCGCCGGCCGCCTCGACCTCCTGGATCAGGTCCCAGCCCTTGCGGGCCAGGTCGTAGGTGAGCTTCTCGACGTAGGCCGAGCCCGCCCACGGGTCGACCGACCGGGTGGTGCCGGATTCCTGCTGGATGAACAGCTGGGTGTTCCGGGCGATCCGGGCGGAGAAGTCGGTCGGCAGCGCGATCGCCTCGTCCAGCGCGTTGGTGTGCAGCGACTGCGTGTGGCCCTGGGTCGCGGCCATCGCCTCCAGGCAGGTGCGCATCACGTTGTTGAAGACGTCCTGCGCGGTCAGCGACCAGCCCGAGGTCTGGCTGTGCGTGCGCAGGCTCATCGACTTCGGGTTCTTCGCGCCCGAGTCCCGAACCAGGCGCGCCCACAGCAGGCGGGCTGCCCGGAACTTGGCGACCTCCATGAAGAAGTTCATCCCGACGGCCCAGAAGAAGGACAGCCGCGGCGCGAACTTGTCCACGTCCAACCCCACGGCCTGGCCGGCCCGGATGTACTCCACGCCGTCGGCCAGCGTGTAGGCCATCTCGATGTCGGCAGTCGCGCCGGCCTCCTGCATGTGGTAGCCGGAGATCGAGATGGAGTTGAACTTCGGCATGTTCGCCGAGGTGAACGCGAAGATGTCGGCGATGATCCGCATCGACGGCGCCGGCGGGTAGATGTAGGTGTTGCGGACCATGAACTCCTTGAGGATGTCGTTCT
>CAZLWS010000287.1:0-1848 GCA_964563205.1 uncultured Propionibacteriaceae bacterium
CCGCAGCGCCGCGTCGGTGGCGACGTCCAGCGCCGAGAACGAGTCGTCGAAGACGTAGATCTCCGGACGCCGCACCAGCGCCCGCGCGATCGCCAACCGCTGCCGCTGACCGCCCGAGACATTCGTGCCGCCCTGGGCGATCTTGGAATCCAGCCCCTCCGGCATCCGCTCGACGAACTTCCTCGCCTGGGCGATGTCGAGCGCCTGCCACAGCTCCTCGTCGGTCGCGTCGGGCTTGCCGAGCCGCAGGTTGCTGGCGACCGTCCCGCTGAACAGATAGGGCTTCTGCGGCACCAGGCCGATCCGGCCCCACAGCAGGTCGGGGTCGAGCTCGCGGACGTCCACGCCGTCCACCAGCACGCGTCCGCCGGTGACGTCGAAGAGCCGCGGGATCAGGTTCACCAGCGTGGTCTTCCCGGCGCCGGTGGAGCCGATGATCGCGGTGGTCTCCCCGCGGCGGGCGGTGAAGCTGAGGTCGTCCAGCACCGGGGTCTCGGCGCCCGGGTAGGCGAAGGTCACGTCCTCGAACTCCACCTCGCCGTGGCGGGTCACCGCCGTGACGCCGCGCTCCGGCGGGACGACCGTCGAGCGGGTGTCGAGCACCTCGTTGATGCGGCCGGACGAGACCTGCGCCCGCGGCGCGATCATCAGCATCATGGTCGCCATCAGCACGCTGAACAGGATTTGCATCAGGTAGGCCAGGTAGGCGGTGAGCTGTCCGACCTGCAGGTGGCCCTCGACCACCCGGTGGGTGCCGAACCAGAGCACCGCGATCTGCGAGAGGTTCATGATCAGCATGACGATCGGGAACATCGTCATCATGTACCGGCCGGCCTGGGTGGCGGTCGTGGCCAGATCGTGATTGGCCTTGTCGAAGCGGGCGGCCTCGGTGGGCTCCCGGACGAAGGCGCGGATCACCCGCAGGCCGGCGATCTGCTCGCGCAGCACCCGGTTCAGGCCGTCCACCTTCACCTGCATCACCCGGAACAGTGGGGTCATGTTGACCACCAGGAAGCCGATCAGGATGCCCAGCAGGATCACCGCGACCAGGATGATCCAGCTCAGCCCGATGTCCTCCCGCAGCGCCATGAAGACGCCGCCGACCGCGGTCAGCGGTGCCGAGACGAGCATGACGGCCGTCATCAGCACCAGTTGCTGCACCTGCTGGACGTCGTTGGTGTTGCGGGTGATCAGGCTCGGTGCGCCGAACTTGTTCACCTCGCGGGCCGAGAAGGTGAGCGCCCGGGAGAAGATCGCGTTGCGCAGATCCCGTCCGAAGCTCATCGAGGTGCGGGCGCCGAACCAGGTGGCGCCGATCTGGGCGCAGACCTGGGCCAGGCTCACCCCGAGCATCACCGCGCCGAGTTGCCAGATGACGGCGGTGTTGCCGGTCGCCACGCCCTCGTCGATGATCCGCGCGTTCAGCGTGGGCAGGAAGAGGGAGGCGATCGACTGGGTCAGTTGCAGGACGATCACGCCGACCAGCAGCCAGGTGTACGGCCGCAGGTACTGGATCAGAAGACGGGTCATGGGGTTCCTTGGACGATTCCGTGGAGGACGACGTTCGCGACGTCGGCCGGCTCGGAGAGGGAATCGGTGTCGGCGAGGTGGAAGGTGGAGGCGAAGGCCATCGCCTGCAGCACTCCGGCCGCGGTCCGCGGCGGGACGCTGAGCTGGGCTTGATGCTCGTCCAGGCTGTGGGCGACGGCGTCGAGCAGGCGTTGCCGGCGCTCATGGCTGTACGGCTTGGGCGGATGGCCGGGGGAGTCGCCCGGCGGCCCGGTGGACGGCCGGTGGAAGACCGCCATCGCCAGCGCCCGGGTGCGGCGGATCTCGTCCTGCAGGATG
>CAZLWS010000288.1:0-1819 GCA_964563205.1 uncultured Propionibacteriaceae bacterium
CGACATGAAGATCATTGCTCCGGAGCCGCCGGTCGCTGGACTGGTTGCCCTGCGGCTGCGTCGCGAGGACTTCTGGTACGCGGAGTTGTTCTTCGACCCGCCGCCGGACGGAGACAATCCCTTCTATCGTCGCGGGCTGGCTTCGCCGCTCTATCGGGAGCGGGAGGCGCTTATTGCCGATCTGAAGACGGACGGGATCACCGATGCTGAACTCAGGGACAACGGCCAGGTCGACATCGATCGGGCCCGCCGGCTTATCGGCTACGACATGTCCACCGACGAGATCGGTGATGTGATCACTGCCTGGAACGTGTTGGACGACCTCACGAAGTCGTTCGGGGTACCACTGGGCTTCCACGGTCGGCTTGCGGATCGGGTCTACGACAAGCTGTTCTACGGCCTGAACCTCGAATACTTCACCCCACCCGGCCAGTGTTACGTGCCGACCTGGCAGCCCCGCGAACTGGCCAAGATCGACCAGGTGCTCCGGGAATGCGGCGCTCGTGTGGCCGCCGCGAGCGAACAGGCGTCTGGCAGGGTGGGGGAGTGACCATCCTGCCTCCGCAGCCGGGCGAGCCGCGGCGTCCGTTCGGCCCGCGCGATTCTGGGGACGCCTGGGTGGTGGCGCCGGACGGAACCCGCTACTGGGGACGGTTTGGTGCCGCCGGGTTGCTGGCTCTGGACGCGCAGCGCGGCGTGCTGCTGCAGCATCGGGTGACCTGGAGCCATTTCGGCGACACGTGGGGGCTGCCGGGCGGCGCCCGCCACGAGGGCGAGTCGGCGATGGACGGCGCGCTGCGCGAGGCGGCTGAGGAGGCGGGAGTTCCCGCGAGCAAGGTCCGTCCGCGGCTGATGAGCGTCTTCGACCTCGGCTACTGGTCATACGCGACTCTGGTCGTGGATGTCACCGAGCCGTTCGAGCCGGCCATCGGCGATCCGGAGAGTCATGCTCTGGAGTGGGTGCCGGTCGACGAGGTCCTCGATCGGCCGCTGCATCCCGGGTTCCAGGCGTCCTGGGAGCATCTGCGGGCGGCGCTCGGCGTCCGTCCGGTGATTGTGGTGGACGCAGCGAACGTCGTCGGCTCGGTGCCGGACGGCTGGTGGAAGGACCGCGCCGGCGCGACCCGGCGACTGCTGGATCGCATCGAAACCCTGGCTGCGCAAGGGGTCCCGGCCGAGGCGCTCGAACTCGCCGAGCAGCGGTGGTTCCCGCAATGGCGGGTGGTGGTAGAGGGCCGAGCCAGGTCGGTGGCCAAGGGAGGCTGGGCGTCATCAGTGGGAGTGGTGGACGCAGAAGGTCCTGGGGACGACGCCATCGTCGCCGAAGCGGCCCAACTGGTCGAAGGCGGCCTCACTGTGACCGTGGTGACCAGCGACAGGGGGCTTGCAGCGCGCGTCACCCGGGCGGGTGCGACCGTGCGTGGAGCGCGTTGGCTGCTTGACCTGGCGGGCTGACAGCGGGCAGCGCGGGCCGTTCCAGCGAATCGGGAACCCAGCGACACGAGGTCGTGGCAGTGGCACCCTGGTAGGCGCGGGGAGCGGGTTCGTCGCCCTGGAACTCAGCGGTGGCTTCAAACAGCCGCGGAATTTGGACGCCACCTTCGAGCGGATCATGGTCGCGCTCGACACCGTCCTGAACGCCTGGGCTTCGTGACTGCTGTCAGACTGCCTTGACCAGGACGCCGACCGCCCCGTCGGCAAGGCGCTCGAGATCGCGCAGGTCGGACGTGAGGATCAGTCCGCCGCCGGCGGCGAGGGCTGTCACGACCACGGTGGCATCGACGTGATGCTCTGAGCCGAGGCCGTGGCGGCCGAGCAG
>CAZLWS010000289.1:0-1777 GCA_964563205.1 uncultured Propionibacteriaceae bacterium
GCGCCGATCAGCGCGGTGCGGGTGCGGGTGGCCGGAGTGACCGGCATGGACGACACCAGCCGGGAGCGGATCGCGCAGGTCGCCACCGCGATCGCCGAGGCGGTTGACGCCGACGTCGACATCACGATCGGCTCCTCGCCTGAGATGCTGGACGTCGCGCTGCCCGAGACGGCGTTGGGCAGTCCGCCGCTGAACCTGCTGGAGCCGTGGAGCCGCAAGGGCGTGGCGGTGCAGATCGTCGCCGCGATCGACGCCAAGTCACTGCTGCTGTTCGGGCTGATCCTGATCTCCAGCGCGCTCACCGTGGCGATCTCGGCCGGCGCCGCGGTGCGAGCCCGGCGCCGGGAGCTGGGCATCCTGGCGGCGATCGGCTGGACGCCCGGACGCCGCCGGCGGGCGGTGCTGATCGAACTCGCCCTGCTCGGCGGCGCCGCGGGCCTGGTGGGCGCCCTGGCGTCCTGGCCGCTGGCAGCGGCCGCGCAGGCCCGGTTCGACTGGCCGCGGGCCTTGCTGGCGATTCCCGCCGCGCTCCTGCTGACGGTGCTCGCGGGTGGCCTGGCGGCGTGGCGGGCCGGCAGCGTCCGCCCGATCGACGCGCTGCGGCCGGCCGAGCTCGCGGGCGGACGCCGGATGCTGCGACTGCGTGGCGGCGGGTCGCTGGGCCTGACCCGCATTCTGCGCCGTCCCGGCCGGCTGGTGCTGGGCTCCTTCGCGATCGCGCTGGCGGTGGCGTCGCTGCTGGTGTTGATCAGCCTCGCGCAGGTCTTCCGCGGCCGGGTGGTGGGCACCCTGCTGGGCGACGCGGTCGCCGTCCTGGTGCGTCCGCAGGATCTGGTGGCCGGCGGCTTCCTGGGCCTGCTCGGGCTGGTGGCGGTCGGGCTGATCCTCTTCCTGAACCTCACCGAGGACGCGCGCATGTACGCCTCGCTGCAGGCGGTGGGGTGGCGGCAGTCCTGGCTGGCGCGCTCGCTGGGGGTTCAGGCCCTGGCCATCGGAGTGGTCGGCTCCGCCCTCGGCCTTGCCGCCGGGCTGGCCGTCATGGCCTGGCTGACCGAGGCGATCCCGCCTGAGGTGACCCGGATCGCGGCCTGGGTGATCGCCGGGACGCTGCTCGCCGCAGTGCTGGTGGCCCTACTGCCCGCTGCCGCCCTCCGCCGGCTCCCGACCGCGCGGCTGCTGGCCGAGGACTGACCTCAGCCCAGCGCCGCGATGGCCGCGTCGTAGTCGGGCTCGACGTGCACCGTCGGGGTGACGTGGGTGTACAGCACCTTCCCGTTCTCGTCGGCCACCACGATCGCGCGGGCGAAGAGGCCGACCGCCGCCCCATTGGCCATGGTGACGCCGTAGTCGTCGCCGAAACTGGAGTTGTAGGCCGAGGTCGTGATGACGTCCTCGATGCCCTCGGCGCCGCAGAACCGGCCCAGCGCGAACGGCAGATCCTTCGAGACGCAGACCACGGTGGTGTTCGCCAGGCCCGCGGCCAGCTTGTTGAAGGTGCGGACGCTGGTGGCGCAGATGCCGGTGTCGACGCTGGGGAAGATGTTGAGCACGATCCGCTGGCCGGCCAGTTCGCCGCTGTCGAGGATCGACAGGTCGGGGCGGGTCACCCGGAAGGCCGGCAGCGTGCTGCCGACCGCGGGAAGGTCGCCGACGGTGCGGACGGGAACGTCCTTGAAGATCGTGTTTCCCATGAGGTTCATCTAGCCAGGCCATGGTTGGACGGTCAAACCGTCTTGGTCTGTGGCCGTGAGGAGATCCCCGCCTTCGCGGGGATGAC
>CAZLWS010000290.1:0-1761 GCA_964563205.1 uncultured Propionibacteriaceae bacterium
CAGCCGCGGCTCCAGTGCCCGTGGCCGGCATCGCCGCCCTGGCCGGCGCAGTCGTGGTCGGCGGCGGAGCCGTCGGCTGGGCCTTGGTCCGCCGCAATCGCCTGGTCAAGCTAGCCGCAGCCGGCGAGGGATGACCCTTCCAGCGCCCGATTCGCTCCTGGCGGCACCGGACGATCTCCGATCTCCCGCCGGGCCTGGACGATCCCACCTCCGACAGCCACCGAACGTAGCGCCTTTTCGGCCTCCCGTTCGAGAAGCCGAGAAGGCGCTACGTTCGCCGCTGTCACGACGCTTCCTGAGCCATTCCCAACGATCCCAGACGACAACCGCCACGCCGCCCTTGGCGGCGGGAAGGGCGGCGTCTCGACGAGGGCCGCGTGAGCGGGCCGAGGAACAGAGCTTGGCGAAGGGTCGAGAGACCGGAGCGGACTAGTGCCAGCGAACGGTGGCGTCGCAGCTACCCAACACCGTCATCCCGGACCTGATCCGGGATCTCCGACCCGACCCCCGATCAGCCGTCCCGGAAGCGTTCGACTCGCGGCGATCCTCGGGGCGTTGGCGGTGCTCGCCCTCGCCGTCCTGCTGTCGCTCTCGCTGGGGTCCAAGGACATCCCGCTCGCCCAGACCTGGGGGCTGCTGCTGGCGCCGGACGGCTCCAGCGAGGCGATCGTGCTGCACGAACTGCGGGTGCCGCGCACCCTGCTGGGCATCGTGGTCGGCGCCGCGCTGGGGATCGCCGGCGGGCTCATGCAGTCGCTCACCCGCAATCCGCTGGCCGACCCGGGCATTCTCGGGGTGAACGCGGGCGCCTCGGTGGCCGTGGTGCTGGTGGTCGCGTTGACCGGGGTGAGCGGGATCGGCTTCTATCTCTGGTTCGCCTTCGCCGGGGCGGCGCTCGCGTCCGCAGCCGTCTATTTGCTCGGCACCTCACACCGCCACGCCGCCACCCCCACCCGGCTGGCGCTGGCCGGGGTGGCGATCAGCGCCGCCCTGCAGGCGCTCACCCAGACCATCATCCTGGCCGACCAGACCGCCTACAACGAGTTCCGGTTCTGGGTCTCGGGCTCCCTGGAGGGACGGCTCTACCCGATCCTGCTGACCGTGCTGCCTTTCATCGGGCTGGGGCTGCTGCTCGCGCTGCTGCTGGCCCCCGCGCTCAACGCGCTGGCCCTCGGCGCGGACACCGGGCGGGCGCTGGGGGTGCGAGTGCAGCGGACCCGGGTCGGCGCCATGGTCGCCATCACCCTGCTCTGCGGCGCCGCCACCGCCGCGGTCGGCCCGATCGGCTTCGTGGGGTTGGCCGTCCCGTTCGCCGCCCGGCTGATCGTCGGCTCCGACCAGCGCTGGGTCACGGTCTTCTCCGCCATTCTCGGCCCCGCCTGGCTGCTGACCGCCGACGTGATCGCCCGCGTCGTGGTGCGCCCCGAGGAGGCCCCGGTCGGCGTGGTCGCCGCCCTGATCGGCGCCCCGGTCTTCATCGCCATCGTCCGCCGCCGAAAGATCGCGGCGCTATGAGTGAGTCACTGAATCGAAGTTTGCCTACCGAGTTCAGGGGACAAACTCCCACCCAACGACGTTTGGCCGACTCCGTCCGCGCCGCGCTCCGGCGGCGGCACGCGGTGGTGGGGTTCGGCCCGTTCCGGCTCCGGTTCGAGCGGCGGGCGGGGTGGGTCTATCTGGTGCTGCTCGCGGTGGCGGTGGCGGCAGCGATCGCGGGCATCCTGATCGGCGATTACCCGATCACCCTCGATCAGGTGCTGG
>CAZLWS010000291.1:0-1753 GCA_964563205.1 uncultured Propionibacteriaceae bacterium
AGGTCGGAGCCGATGTCGGCGATCTTGGTGAAGATGCCGCCGGCGATCCGCAGCGCCGAGGCGCCCAGCGACTCGCCGATCGCGAAGCCCAGGAAGCAGGCGGTGGCGATGTCCCCGGGCAGGAACAGCATGATCGCCAGCATGAGGATGAGCTCGGTGCTGATCAGCACCATGCCGACGCTCATGCCCGAGCGCATCGGGATGTTGTAGACGTCGAAGGGCTTGCCCTTCAGCGAGGCGTGCGCCGTCCGCGAGTTGGCGAAGGTGTTCAGCCGGATGCCGTACCAGGCGATGCCGTAGGAGCCAGCCATGCCGATCACCGCGAACAGCAGCACCAGCCCGACCCGTCCCCAGCCGCCGGTGGTGTTGAGGAAGCCGAAGTAGACGAAGATCACCGCGCCGATGAAGGCGAAGAGCAGCAGCAGGAACTTCCCCTGCTGCAGCAGGTAGGCCTTGCAGGTTTCGTAAATCAGCTCGGAGACCTCGCGCATCGCCTTGTGCACCGGCAGGTTCTTCAGCTGCATGTAGCTCACCAGGCCGAACGCGAACCCGCCCACGCAGATCAGCAGACCGATCAGCAGCAGGGTCCGGCCGTCCATCGCGCCGCCGAGGAACTTGGCGCCGGCCAGGTCGGGCAGCGGCAGGTCGAACTCGCTGGTGTGGTCGGTGTGCCCCGGCTCGCCGCCGCCCGCCGTGCAGGCGGTGAGCGCGATGGCTGCCAGGCCGAGCAGCCCGAAACGGGCCCCTCGCGCCAGGGTCAGCCGGCCTGAGCGGGCCGGCGGGGGATCTTTCGGTTCGGGTGTCACGATGACGTTCCTTCTGGATTTTCGCCGCAGCTGGATCGATGGCCTAGTCAGCAGACCACCGGACCCCACCCTACGACGAGGTGTCGTAGTTGTCAGCCGGTTTGGCAGGTTGCTGCCCTGCTCACCGGGCTGCGCAGGCGTCCGGTTGAGACCGTCACGTAAATGGAGAACAATGGTGTTGTGAAAACGAGCCCAGACGCACCGCCGCTGGCCGAGGAATCCGTGGATCCGGCCCAGCTGGAGAACGACGCCTCGACGCGGTCGAGGGTGTCCCGCAGCATTCTGCAGTACGGGCCTTCCACCGCCAACGAGCTGGCCAAGCGGCTGAACCTGACCCCCGCGGCGGTCCGCCGCCACCTGACGGTGCTGATCAACCTCGGCCACCTGACCTCCCGGGAGCAGCGGGTCTACGGGCCGCGCGGCCGCGGGCGTCCGGCCCGGGTGTTCGCCCTGACCGACACCGGACGCGGCGAGTTCTACCAGGCCTACGACGACCTGGCGATCCAGGCGCTCGGCTTCCTGCGCCAGGTGGCCGGGGACGAGGCGGTCACCGAGTTCGCCACCGGAGTGGTGGACGCGATCGAGCAGCGCTTCGATCAGGTCAAGGCGGAATATCCGACCCCCGCCGAGGCGTTGGTTGAAGCGTTGACCGCCAAAGGGTTCGTGGCTTCTCTGCAGCCCGTGCGCAGTGGCGTCCAGCTGTGCCAGTACCATTGCCCGGTCGCCCATGTGGCGGCAGAGTTCCCAGAACTGTGCGAGGCCGAGACCCGAGCCTTCGCGCGGATGCTGGATTCCCACGTGCAACGGCTGGCCACCATCGCTCACGGCGACGGGGTGTGCACCACCCACGTGCCGCACCCGGTGGTGCGAGACGAACCGACAACCGAAGGAAGGCCCACTTCATGACTGCGACCACTCCTGCCGCACCCGGCTTGGGCGCCACCCAG
>CAZLWS010000292.1:0-1749 GCA_964563205.1 uncultured Propionibacteriaceae bacterium
ACGACAGCCTCCAGCAGCTGGGGCGGGAGGCCGGCGGCCTGCGTCCGGATCAAGGGAGCGAGCAGACGCAGCTGGGCGAGCGGCGCCATCAGAGCACGCTGCAGGGCGTCGGCGGCACGGGCCGTCCGCGAGGTGTAGAGATCGGCGGCGTGCTCGTCGCTCTGATCCACCAGGACCAGCCCGGCCACCGGCCGTCCCTGGACAAGGCGCATGGCGGCCGCCGTCCGGACGATCGGGCCGCCCCAGCTGTGGCCCACCAGCACCAAACGCCGGTGCGGGTGGGCGTCGATCACCGTGCCAAGGTCGTCCGCGAGGCGGGCGAGGTCTCGCTGTTGGCCTCGGTCGGGGGTGCTGGCGCCGAATCCGGCCCGCTCGTAGGCGACCACGCGGGCATGGGGTGAGATCGCGTGGTGGACCGGGCCCCAGTAGAGCCCGCTCATCCCCAGACCGGCCTCCAGGACGACCAGGTCGTCACCGTCGCCCGCGATCATGACTCGCAACGACCGGCCGTCAGGCGTGGCGATCAGCCGGTCCTCGCCCAGCAGACCGCGTCCGATCATCGACTCCGGCAGCACGCTGACGAGTCTACGAGTCACCAGCCGCGGTCGAGCCAGGTCTGCAGCTGAGGGCGCTCGACCCCGATCGTGGTGGACGGGCCATGGCCGGTGTTGATGACGACCTCGTCGCCCAGCGGAAAGAGCCGGCCGGTGATGGACGCGATGAGCCGGTCGAAGCTCGAATACTCCCACCGCGTGGCGCCAGGACCACGTTCGAACAGGGTGTCCCCGGTGAAGACCGCAGTCTCCGACTCCATCCAGAAGCAGGTCGAGCCCGGCGTGTGGCCCGGGGTGCGCAGGGCGACCAAGGATCGTCCGGCGACGGTGAACTCCGCGCCGTCCTCGATCGGCAGGTAAGGGGCGTCCCCGTTGAACTCGCGCCAGAGAAAGTCGTCCTCGGGAGCAAGATGCGGAGTGACCCCGGTGAGCTGGGCGAACCGCGGGGCGGCGCGCACGTGATCCCAGTGCCCATGAGTCAGCAGCACCGCCGCCACCCGCCGTCCGCCGACGGCCCGCAACACGGCGTCGGCGTCGTGCGCCGGATCGATCACGACGACCTCCGCGTCGTCCCCGATGATCCAGACGTTGTTCTCGTGATCCGGCGGCCCCAGCGGGTCACGGTTCCCCCCAGTCACCAGACGGGTGATCTCCATGGTTCAACTCCCGCTCGCTGTCGGCTCAGTCCTCACCTAGCAGTCTTCCATCACAGACTTAAATCGGCATCCAGAGGTCGATCTGTTCGAGCGAGGAGTCAGGAGCCATACCCGGGAGCGCCGAGGTAGCCTCGGATTGTCCGATCACCCGGCCGGAGGAGGCGAACGTGAGCCATCCACGTCGCTACGCCGATGACGACCCCTACCTGGCGCGACTGCGCACGATCTGCCTGGCGCTGCCGGAGGCGTCCGAGAAGGAGTCCCACGGACACCCGAACTTCTACACCAAAAAGGTTTTCGCCGTCTTCGGTGCGGTAGTGAAGGGTGACCACTACAACGACCGCTGGGCGCAGTCCGTGCTCGTGCTGCCCGACCTGCTCACCCGGGAGGCCGCGCTGAGTGACGAGCGCTTCTTCGTACCCGCCTACTACGGACCGTACGGCTGGATCGGGCTGGACTTCCGCGCCGCCGAGGTCGACTGGGACGAGGTGGCCGACCTGGTCGAGGAGTCGTACCGCAACACCGCCCCGGCCCGGCTG
>CAZLWS010000293.1:0-1727 GCA_964563205.1 uncultured Propionibacteriaceae bacterium
TGGCCCGCGGCATCGAGATGGGCCACATCTTCCAGCTCGGCCGCAAGTACGCCGACGCGCTCGGCCTGAAGGTGCTCGACTCCAACGGCAAGCTGGTCACCGTCACCATGGGCTCCTACGGAGTAGGCGTCTCGCGAGCCGTCGCTGCGGTAGCCGAGGCCACCTGCGACGACAAGGGCCTGGCCTGGCCGCGCGCCCTGGCTCCCTTCGACGTCCAGATCGTCGCGACCGGCAAGGACGACGCCGTGCTGGTCGCCGCCGAGGAACTGGCCGCCGAACTGGACGGAGCCGGCGTCGCCGTCCTGCTGGACGACCGCAAGGCCTCGCCGGGGGTGAAGTTCGCCGACGCCGAACTGCTCGGCATCCCCACCACCGTGATCGTCGGACGCGGCCTCGCCGACGGCCTGCTGGAACTCCGCGACCGGACGACGGGGGAGCGCAGCGACCTGCCCCTGGAAGGCGCTTCGGCGCGGATCATCGAGTTGGTGACTGGTAGCTAAGCTGGACGACCACAACCGCACCGCACAATCGAAGGACGCCACCCATGAGGATCCCCGACCTGGAAGCGCTGCTGACGCCTGTCGTCGCCGCCCAGAACCTTGAGATCGACCGGATCGAGGTCATGTCGGCCGGGCGCCGCAAGCTCGTGCGGGTGTTCCTCGACGGCGACGGACCGGCCGGGCTCGGCCCCTCCCTGGACGAGATCGCTGACGCGACCCGGGCCGTCTCCAACGCGCTGGACGATTCCACGATCACCGGGCAGGCGCCCTACACCCTTGAGGTCTCGTCGCGCGGCGTGGGACGTCCGCTCACCGAACCCAAGCACTACCGGCGCAACCGCGGCCGCCTGGTCGCGGTCACCGGGCCCGAGCTCGACCTGACCGGACGGATCGTGGCGGTGACCGATGACGAGGTGACCCTCGACCTGGACGGCGAGACCCGGGTCGTCGGCTTCGCCGGGATCGACAAGGCAGTGGTGCAGGTGGAACTCAACCGCCTGCCCGATGACGACGACGAAGAGGAGATCTGATGGACATCGACCTGCAGGCGCTCAAGCAACTGGAGCGCGACAAGGAGATCCGGATGGATGTCCTGCTGCGCGCCCTGGAGGACGCGCTGCTCAACGCCTACGCCAAGGTGCCCGGCGCCATCGACGGCGCCCGCGTCGTCATAGACGCCAAGTCGGGCAAGGTGACCGTCCTGGCCCCCGAGGTCGACGAGGAGGGCAACCGGATCGGCGAGTTCGACGACACCCCCGCCGGCTTCGGACGGGTCGCGGCGGCGACCGCCCGGCAGGTGATCTTCCAGCGGCTGCGTGAGGCGGAGGACGAGCAGAAGTTCGGCCACTTCTCCGCCGCCGAGGGCGACATCCTGCTGGGGGTCGTCCAGCAGGACCGGGACAGCCGCACCGTCCGGGTGGACCTGGGCAGCATCGAGGCGATCATGCCGCTGGCCGAGCAGGCGCCGGGGGAGGAGTACACCCACGGCAAGCGGCTGCGGGTGTACGTGGTGAGCGTCCGGCGCGACCTGCGCGGTCCGCAGGTGGTCGTCTCCCGCACCCACCCCGGGCTGGTCGCCAAGCTGTTCAAGCTGGAGGTGCCCGAGATCGAGCAGGGCGTGGTGGAGATCAAGGCGATCGCCCGCGAGGCCGGCCACCGCAGCAAGATCGCCGTGCTCAGCCACGCCACGGAGGTCTCCGCCAAGGGCGCCTGCATCGGTCCGATGGG
>CAZLWS010000294.1:0-1719 GCA_964563205.1 uncultured Propionibacteriaceae bacterium
ACCAGCACCATGGCGTCCAGCGGGTCGCCGTCCTGGCCCAGGGTGCCCTCGATGAAGCCGTAGTCATTGGGGTACTGGGTCGAGGTGAACAGCGTCCGGTCGAGGCGGATCCGGCCGGTGTGGTGATCCATCTCGTACTTGTTCTTGGTGCCCTTGGGAATCTCGATCGTCACATCGAAGTGCAGATGCGGCTGAATCTTGGGACGGGCGAAGGAAGGCAGATCCATCGATGTTCACCTCGGGCTCTCTGTCATCATGGTTGTGCGGCGAAGCCTATCGTCAGCAGCCGGAAAGAAGGAGAGGCACCATGCCGGGTCGGACGGACGGCGCCCGCCGAGTCGCGTCTCGTCCCGGATTTGGCCTGCCCGCCCACACTGGGGTGATGGGTCTCCGCATCGCCGTCGCCGCCGCGGTCGCCGCGTTGCTGGCCGGCTGTTCACTCGTCCCGCCCGCCGTCCGGCTGCCGGAGCCGGCCGCCTCCTCGCCCGCTTCGGACGCGACCGCCGCCCCGGCGGCTGCCGCGCCGCCGGCCGCGGCCCCCGCGTCCGAGCCCGTCCTGCTGCCCGAGGCCGAGCCGCTGAAGAAGGCGCTGGCCAAGGTCTCCAGAAAAGGGGTGAAGACCTCCGGGGTGGTGGTGCTCGACCCGGCCAGCGGCCAGACGCTGGCCAGCCGGGGCGACAAGCCGATGATCCCGGCCTCCACCATGAAGGTGCTGACCTCGCTGGCGGCGGTCGACACCCTCGGCGCCGACGCCCGGTTCACCACCGCGGTCGTCAGCTCCAAGCCCGGACGTCTGGTGCTGGTCGGCGGCGGCGACCCGCTGCTCACCGACAAGCAGTCGAAGTCGGCGGCCAAGGCCGCCTCGCTGCAGGCGCTGGCCGAGCAGGCCGTCGCCGCGCTGCAGGCCCAGGGCGTCACCTCGGTGCGGCTCGGGTACGACGCCTCGCTGTTCACCGGCCCGACCTGGCACCCCTCCTGGAAGAAGTCCTGGAAGGTGTTCACCGCCCGGGTCGGCGCGCTGTCGGTCAACCGCGGCCAGGTCAACCAGTGGCGGGCCCACGCCGACCCCGCCAAGGCAGCCGCCGAGGCCTTCGCGAAGCGGCTGAAGAAGGCCGGCGTCAAGGTCACCAAGATCGCCCCGGAGAAGGCGGCCGCCGGCGCCGAGCAGATCGCGTCCGTGCAGTCGGCGCCGCTGTCAGCCGTGGTCGGCTATGTGCTGCGGGTCAGCGACAACCACGGCGCCGAGGTGCTCGCCCGGCAGGTCGCGGCGGCCACCGGCCGCGAACCGAGCTTCGCCGGCGGACGCGCCGCGATCGTCGCCTGGCTGAAGGCCCACGACCTGTGGGGCGAGGGGATGAAGATCGACGACGCCAGCGGGCTCTCCCGCAAGTCGAAGGTGCGGCCGTCCGTGCTGGCGAACGCGGTGGCCTTGGCGCTGGTGACCCCGCAGTGGTCGGCGGTCGCCGCCGGGCTGCCGGTCGCCGGAGTGAACGGCACCCTCAAGGACCGCTTCAACGACCCGGTCGAGAAGGCCGGACGCAAGGTCGTCCACGCCAAGACCGGCACCCTGCTCGGGGTGGCCAGCCTGGCTGGCTACGTCACCACCAAGGACGGCGCGGTGCTCACCTTCGCCGCCATGGCCAATGACGCCGGACGCACCAGCGCCTACAACTGGCTGGACCGCACCGCCACCGCGCTCGCCAAGTGCGGCTGCCGCCA
>CAZLWS010000295.1:0-1666 GCA_964563205.1 uncultured Propionibacteriaceae bacterium
GTCAGTAGCTGCGGTTCGGATCGTAGTCGTCGAGCTGGAAGCACGGCGAGAAGCCCGCGAAGTGCAGCTGGCTGTTGCCTGCGATGTTCATCACCCCGAAGTGCAGCCCGTCCTCACGCAGCAGGTCGAGGTGGTACTGGCCGTCGGAGCCCTCGTCCAGCCAGCTGACCTGCCAGCCCGGCTTCTCGGCCCAGGCGTCGTGGATCGCCGTGAGCACCGCGCCGCTGTCGGTGGCCGGATCGATGCCCAGCTGGGCACCCCCCGGCCAGTAGTAGCCGTCGGACGGCGGACTGCACTCGAAGAGCACCGTCGAGGTCTCCTGGCGGGGCCAGCGCTGGGTGATCGCCGCCTCGGGCACGAGCGCGATCAACGCGTCCTCGGTCTCCCAGACCGCCTGCTTGGCCTGCTCCAGCGTCATGGTCATCGGTTTCTCCTCCGTTGCGTCGCCGCACCCCGTCAGGGCCCAGCCAAGCATGATGACGACCAGCGCCGCCATCCACTTAGTCACTGTGGATGTTCCGGTACATCTCGGCCAGCGCACTCTGGTTGTCAGTGTCGCCGGCGACCCGGGTGTGGTTGGAGATCTCGTTCTGGAATTCCACGCCCAGGATCGAGAAGGTGTCGGGCTGGTAGACGTGCTGGGTGAAGGCGGACGACTCCGCCGGCAGATCGCCGATCGGGTTGGCGTAGTTGATCGCGTCCAGACCGTACTGGTAGTGCCCGTACCCGGTGCCCGGATCGGCCTGCCAGCCGGGCGCCAGCATGGCACCGCCCAGCGAGAGCACCTGGTCGTAGTGGGCGCCCGCGACTTCGGAGGCCGACAGCGAGGTCATCCCGGCGGAGTGGGCCATGCCGTTCCACTGGGCGCCGGAGAAGTTCCCTTCCAGGGCGAGGGCGCGCTGGAAGTCGGCGAGCTGAGCGCCTTCCGCCTGGGCGTGGCCCATGTTGAGATTGCTGGTGCTCTCCCACGGCAGCCAGGACGCCCAGGGTCCGTCCTTGTAGACGAACGCCACCGTGCCGCCGCTGGGGTCGGCCTGAACGAGGTACTTCGAGACCTGCTGCGTGCTTCCTTCGTAGAAGCCCGCCATGCTCGCGCCAGTGCCGGGCAGGTAGGTGATGACCTCCCGAGTGCCGGCACCGGGATTGCCGATCATCTCGACGATGCGCTCCCCGGCCGGGTCGTAGACGACCAGCGAGCGGCGTCCGTCGGTGACCGCCTGAAGGTAGCGCTGTTCCTGCAGCAGCGCGTCGCGCTCGGACTCCCAGCGCTGGAGTTGCAGCGCATACCCGAGCCCGCCGTCCTGGCCCATCGTCCACAGGTTGGGCTGCGGCTTGTCGCCCAGTGCGGCCAGCTCGTCGTCGATCTCCCCCAGCCGGTTCTGCGCGGTCAGCTGATTGGCTGCGGCCCGGTCCTCGAGCGGGACGCCATTGAGGTTGCCGATGGTCACCGGATCCTTCGCGATGAGCTGCCGACGCTGCTCTTCGGTCAGAGAGTCCCACCAGTCGCGCACCTCTTCGGGGGAGGTTCCCGCCGGTGGGACCGTGGGTTTGCCGCCGGTCGACGCCGAGCCCGGAGCACCCTGGCCTCCGCCGGCGCCGGCGTCCACCGCCGAGGCCTGCTCCTGCTGGTCGGCGTTGTTGCGCAGGCCCTGCGCGCCGGTGCGGA
>CAZLWS010000296.1:0-1641 GCA_964563205.1 uncultured Propionibacteriaceae bacterium
TCGTCCTCCGACGCGCCTTCGGCGATGCGCTTGAAGGTGTTCCACAGCGTCCGGTAGCTCAGCGCCATCTTGTCGGCGGGGAAGTTGCTCTCGAACATGCAGCGATCGGCGCCGAAGGCGTCGATGGTCTCCAGGATCCACGGGCCCCACAGCCTGGCCAGCTCCGCGGAGCCCAGCGGCTCGGTGTCGCCCAGGTAGCGGAAGACGCCCAGCCGCATCACCAGCGCACCCGCCTTCACCGACACGTTGGGGTGCCGGGCGAGCTTGCGCATCGACCGGGCCCACTCGGCGAAGACCTCCGCATGGCGGTGCTGGTTGGGCCCGATGCCCAGCGGGCCGCCCAGGTGGTTGAGGCAGATCTGGAGATCGGGCAGCTTGCGGGCCAGCCGGAGCACGTCGTCGAGCTGGGTGTAATACACCCAGGCGTCCAGGACGAGTTCCCGCTCGGCCAGCTCCCGGACGCCGGCGCGGAAGCCCGGCTGGTCGTAGGCGTGCGGCCCTGGGACGGTCGAGCTGCCGGCCGCCGGGTCGGCATGCCAGGTGGCCGAATGCCGCACCCCCCGGAACCGGCCCTTGCCGGCCTCGACATGGGCGTCCAGCACCTCCCTCACGGCAGCGCCCAGGCCGAGGTCGGCGGCGCCGACGATGCCCTCGCAGACCCGGGTGGTCACCGCCGGGTCGCAGTCGAACTCCTCGGCCAGCGCGGTGACGAAAGCGGTCTCCCCGACCGGACGCAGGGCAACCGGCCCGCTGTCGTAGTTGTGCGCGCACTCGCCGTGGACGGTGGCGACGATCCGGTGGCCGTCGGTCAGATCGGCCAGGAACTCCTGCTTCAGGTACCGGCCGCCGGGGATCTCCCAGAAGTGGTGATGCGGGTCGACGATGGCCCGATCCGGGTCGATGACCTCCTCGGGGGCCGCCCTGGCGAGCCACTGCGGGTCGGGCGCCAGCGTCCTGCCGAAGGGCGCTGACGAGGGCTCGGGGGTTGCCGAGTTCACGGATGTGCCTTCCTGAGGGCTAGATGACGCCCTCGTCCTCGAGTTCGGAGATCTCCTGGCTCGACAGCCCGAGCAGGTGGCCGAGGATGTAGTGGTTGTCCTCGCCGTAGCAGGGGGCGCCGCGGTCGATCCGGCCGCCGGCGTAGGCGGGGGTGCGGCTCAGATGGGCGGCCATCTCGGCGACCGGCCAGCGTCCGATCTTGGTGCCGGTCACCTCGGTCAGCCAGCCGAGGTGGGCGAGTTGCGGGTCGTTGTCGCAGCGGTCCTCGGCGGTCTGGCAGACTCCCGCGGGGACGCCGGCCTGTTGCAGCCGGTGCATCAGCGGGTACGCCTCCTGGGCGGCCGTCCAGGAGTTGAGCTCGCGGTCGAGTTCGTCCTGGTGGCGCAGCCGGGAGGCGAGGGTGCTGAACCGCGGATCGGTGCTCCACGAGGCGTCCTGGGCGGACGCGGCGAGCGCCGTCCACTGCTGCTCGGTCAGGCAGGCGATCGCGATCCAGCGGTCCTCCCCGAGGCAGCGGTAGACACCGTGCGGGGCGGCGTCCCGGCCGCGGGCGCGGTTGCCGGTGCGGGTGGCGGCCCGCTGGTTGGCGCTCCAGTCGAGGACGGCGGTGCCGGCCTGGTAGATGCCGCTCTCGGTCTGCGA
>CAZLWS010000297.1:0-1612 GCA_964563205.1 uncultured Propionibacteriaceae bacterium
GCATCAGCTGGGAGGAGGTGCTGGCGCCGGATCTGGCCGACCAGCACGTCGAACTTCTGCAGGTCGACCGGCACGTCGAGCCGCCGCCGGAGCTGCTGTCGCTGGCACTGGAGGTCCGCCAGGGCACAGCCTCCCCGGCGCAGGCCGTCCATCAGTTGGTCACCGCGATCCGCGAGCGGGTGGACTACGTCCCCGGTTCGACCGAGGTGCAGACCCGCGCCAGCGAGGTTTGGGAGGCCCGCGCCGGAGTGTGCCAGGATCTCGTCCACCTCGGGCTGGGCGCGCTGCGCTCGATCGGCGTTCCCGCCCGCTACGTCTCCGGCTACGTGATGCCGGCGGAGGATCCGCTGCGCGGCCAGCCGCAGACCGGCGAATCCCATGCCTGGCTGCAGTACTGGGACGGTGCCTGGGTGGGGCTGGATCCCACCAACGACACCGCCCCCGGCCAGTTCCACGTCGAGATCGGCGCTGGCCGCGACTACTTCGACATCCCGCCGTTGAAGGGCGTCTACTCGGGCCCGTCCGAATCCGACATGTTCGTCGAGGTGGAGATCACCGTCCTGGCGTGATCGGGACGGGCCTCTGATGGCACACTGAGCGCATGGCCATCGACGTGCGCTGAAGCGTGGGCTAGCCGCGGATGAGCGGCGGGGGGCTCCACGACTTGTTGGACGGGCGCATGTCCTCGCCGGTGAGGTCTTCATGGACGCGGTAGGCGGCCAGGGCGCCGGTGAGAAGCTGGGCCCAGGGTTCGGGGCCGGCGGGGCTGAACTCCGAAGCGTGGTAGACGGTCGGGGTCGCCGTGTGCAGGCGGGGAAGACTCGCGAGCGTGCGCCAGGTGCGCCATCGGGGGCCGGCGGTGCCGGCGGGGGTCAGCGCGCGGGGCGGGCGCTCGCCGGTGAGCTCGGCATGGTGCCAGGGGGAGGTGGCGATGACGACCGCCCGGCACTCGAGGCGGCTCTGGGCGGTGGTCACCTGGTGCGGTCGGACGCGCAGAACCTCGGTCTCCCAGCGCAGGTCCACTCCGCGATCGTCGAGTCGCCGCAGGAGAACTTCGATCAGGCGGGCGGCCGGCTGGGGGGTGTCGTCGGCGTCGACGAGCTGCCAGCGGCCGAAGGTGCGCTCGACGCTGAGCCGCGTGCCGATCCAGCTCGGGGTCTTCCGCGGATCGCTGTCGCGGCGGACGGCCAGGTCGGTGAACAGCCCGCCGAGCGGGCCGGCCTGACGGGCGAGGTCGGCCAGGGTTTCGTCCGTGCGCAGCGCAGCCCGGGTGGCGCGGTCGAGGCGGGGAGCGGTGAACTCGGCTTCCACGCCGAGCGGACGCAGCGCGAGCCAGGCAGCGTCCAGGCGGTCGAGCAGGTCGCGCCAGGTCGCGGCCGCCTGCGGCCCCACCGACTCGACCAGGGAGCGCCACTGCCCGGCCCGGTCGGCCGGAAGCGCGATCTCGCCGGCCGGCGTCGCGTAGACGGGGGCGGGCGCCGGGACGAGCCGCAGCCCGTGGCGGCCCAGCTCGCCGGCCATCGGCCGTCCCGACTTCTTGAACAGGTCCCGCCAGGCTGCGGGCAGGACGATCGCGTAGGGATCCGCGTCCAGAGGTGAGAGAAGGGGGACC
>CAZLWS010000298.1:0-1592 GCA_964563205.1 uncultured Propionibacteriaceae bacterium
GGGGTTGTAGAGGTCGCCCTCGACGGTCACCTGATCGGCGGTGGCGAGCCAGGCTCCGGTGAGGAAGCCCACCTCGAAGGGGGCCTTGATGTCGGTCACTTCCCCGGTTGCGGGGTCGAGGCTGGAGTAGTACTCGTGGGTGCGCTTGTCGTCCACGATCTCGTAGCGGTCGCTGTTGGACTCCCACACGACCCGGTCGCCGACGGCCAGCGGGTCGTAGCCGTAGACGGGTGCGGTGGTCTCCAGGTCGCTCCAGGTGGCCAGGCCGGCGTCGAGGACGGCCAGCCGCAGCGGGTCGTAGTCCGGGCCGTCACTGGCGTCGAGCGGCAGGGCGGACAGCACCAGCCGGTGGTCGACCCAGACCGCCTCGCGGAGCTGGCTCGGCCCCAGCGGATCGTTGGGCAGCGTCGACCAGGCCGCGGTGCCAGGGTCGAAGACGAGATCGTCGAGCTCGCCACCGAGGTCGCTGCCGGAGAGCACCAGGACGGCGCCGTCCGTCGCGACGAGCTGCCCGCCGCCCGGCTTGGGCAGCGGATGGGACGACCACGCGCCGGTCTTCAGGTCGTAGCGGAGCAGCACCTGCTGCTCACCGGGGAAGAACTCGTCCCGAGCGGTCTGCGGCTCGGTCGGGCCGACGATGCGGCCGGTCAGGAAGTAGGCCGACGTGCCCAGCGCGACCGGTTCACTGAGTCGATCCTCGACGATCGGTGCCGGCGCGATCGGCGTCCAGCTGTCCGTGGCCGGGTTGTACAAGGCGCCGTCGGTGAGCAGGTCAGGGTCGGCGGGGGTGCAGTCCGACTCGATCGGTCCGCAGGGGTCGGTGTGGCCGCTCACCAGCAGGTATCGCCCGTCGACCCAGGCGCCGCGGGCCTCGAACCGGGGGGAGAGCGGACCCTCCGCGATCTCCACCCAGGTCGGCTCGGTGATCGGTCCCCAAGGATTCGGGGAGGGGATCGCCGTGACTGGCGCCGGGAGCAGGCTCGGGGCGAGCAGGAAACCGGCCGTGGTGACCGCGGCAGCAGCCACCGCGGCCCCGATCCAGCGGGCCTTTCCGCGATGGGTGCTCCGAGGCGCCGGCTCGGCGAGCACGCGTCGCAGGACGGCCTGCTGCCGCAGCGGGTGCCAGGCTTTCGCCAGATCGACGGAATCCGGCTGCATCGCGGTGAGGGTCTCCAGCACATCGGGGACGTCGAGTTGTGCGGTCATGTCAGTTACCTCCCTGGCGTAGCCGGGCCCACGGCGACGCGATGCCGCCGGATCGTTCGGAGTTGGTTTCGAGGGCTGCTTCGAGGCGGCGGCGAGCGCGGCTCAGCCGGGTCCGGGCGGCGTCCGGCGAACAACTCAGCACCTGCGCGACGCCGGTGGTGTCCAGTCCGTCCCAACCGACCAGCAGCAGCTCGCGGTCATCGGACGAGAGCGTCGCGAGGGCGGCGAGCATGGCGTCGCGATCAGCCGCCAGCCCGGCCGGATCGGGGCTGGACGCGAGGTGCGCCACCCCGCGCAGTTCGGCCTCCAGCTGTGAACGCCGATCCCGGCGGCGCCAGTGATTGGCCAGCACCCGCCGCGCGGTGGCGAGCAACCACGGCATCGGC
>CAZLWS010000299.1:0-1588 GCA_964563205.1 uncultured Propionibacteriaceae bacterium
AGTCCATCCAGGTCGAAGTTCACCGTCTCGGCGGTGCTGCGCAACTGCACCACGCGACCATGGAAGCGGAGTTCCGGCTTGCTGGCGGCCGGGCGCGACGACTTCACCGCCATCGCCCCCGCCGGCAGCCGCGCGGCGAAGTCCGCGTCGAACAGCCAGGGCAGCCCGGCCGGGCTCTGCGCCTGGTGCGCGACCGTCATCAGCAGGCTGTCGAGCCATTGCTGAGCGACGGCGGCGACCGCCTGCGGCGTCAGGTTGGCCAGTTCGGCCCGCCAGGCCTGGGGCGTCGGCCGGGACCGACCGAGCAGCCGTGCCTCGGCTTCCTCCCATGGCGCCGCGCGTTCCGCCCGTGGATCGAGGCGAGCCTGCTCCCGTTGCAGGCGATGTTCGTGGAGTTCGGCCGGAGACGGTCCCTGGGCGGCCAGTTGCCGCAGGACGGACAGCGCGCCGGCGGTGTGCGCGTCCGGCCGGTCGTCCGGCGCGACGAGGGCGAGGTGGACGACCGGGCCGAGCTCCAGATGATCGCCGCGCCAGGTCTGGGCGGAGCCGATGCCGCGCAGGCTGCGGTTGAGCCGGGCGACGACGATCGCGATGGCGATCTCGGAGGCCAGGCCGGGCGCTGCCAGGCCGGTCACGACGGTGGCGCTGTCGTCCGGCGCCACGGCCGGGAGCCGCCGCGCCGACGGCGGCAGGACCACCGGCTGCGGCTCACCGTCGGCCAGCCAGAGCCGCAGGCCGTCCGGGATCGGCCCGTCGAGCGCGAGAACCGCGTTCTGGCGGACGAACCATCGTCGCGCGGTGGCCTGCAGCAGTTGCGGCTCGGGGTGGCTCAGCCCGAACTGCCGGTACCAGACGACCCCAGGCCCACGGGCGCCCCATCGGTAGGCGAAGGCGTTCTCAAGCTCCCACGACCCGCGCAGCCGTTCCTCCTGGGCGAGCACCCGGGCCTCGTGCTCGAGTTCGCCCGGGTCGATCATGCCCAGTCGCCGGGTGAGCTCGCCGAGCAGCCGGGCGACCTCGTCGGCGGGCCCGCGGAAGGCGAAGGCAGTGAAGACCGGCTCGACCGAGCCGTTGTACTCGACCCGCGGCCCGATGGTCAGGCTGTGGAAGGCGAGGTGCTCCAGGAGGTGCAGGAACCCGCGGCAGGGCAGCGGCTCGTCGATCTGGCCGGCACGGAAGCGCAGCGTGGCGGTGAGGACGGGCAGTTCCCCGTCCACCCAGAAGACCGGGACGCCGTCAACCACATCCTCGTGAACCTCAAGCATTCCCTCATCCTGACAGCGGTGGTCAACTCGGGACCGGGTTCGCCGCAAATCACCGCATGCTGACACGTCCGGCCTGCGATCCGCAGGGAGCCTCGGCGGCCTCTCGGGAAACGCCACTCCGCCGCGCGCTAGGGTTCCCTCGTGACTCAGGACGCATTCGCCCGGCATGCCCAATTGAGTACCGAGATCGCGGAGCACCGGCGCCGGTACTACCTGGAGGACGCCCCCACCGTCAGCGACGGCGAGTTCGACGCGCTGATGAACGAGTTGCTCGCTCTTGAGGCTGCCTTCCCCGAGCTGGTGACCCCGGATTCGCCCTCCCA
>CAZLWS010000300.1:0-1538 GCA_964563205.1 uncultured Propionibacteriaceae bacterium
GCGTTGCCGTACTCGATGGACGGCGCGCACGAGATGTTCGACTGGTCGGAGACCGCGGTCAGCGCGCGCACCGCGACGTCGATCGTCCGGCCGAAGTCGGGGGAGTCCATCGCCTTGGCGATGTTCAGCGAGCCCAGGTTGCAGGAGATGTCCTTGCCGACCTCGGCGAACGACAGGTCCTCGTTGTAGGTGGACGGGGTAGAGACCTGCAGGATCTCCGAGCACAGGTTGCTCATCGTCACCCGGCCGTCGATCGGGTTGGCCCGGTTCACCGTGTCCTCGAACATGATGTAGGGGTAGCCCGACTCGAACTGGATCTCGGCGATGGTCTGGAAGAACTTCCGGGCGTTGATCTTCTTCTTGGTGATCCGCCGGTCGTCCACCAGCTCGCGGTACTTCTCGGTGACCGAGATCTCGGTGAACGGCACCCCGTAGACCCGCTCGACGTCGTACGGGCTGAACAGGTACATGTCCTCGTCGTCCCGGGCCAGCTGGAAGGTGATGTCCGGGATGACGACGCCCAGCGACAGCGTCTTGATCCGGATCTTCTCGTCGGCGTTCTCCCGCTTGGTGTCCAGGAAGGCCAGGATGTCCGGGTGGTGGGCGTTCAGGTAGACCGCCCCAGCGCCCTGGCGGGCGCCTAGCTGATTGGCGTAGGAGAAGGAATCCTCCAGCAGCTTCATCACCGGGACCACCCCCGACGACTGGTTCTGGATCTTCTTGATCGGCGCCCCCGCCTCACGGAGATTCGTCAGCGACAGGGCGACCCCGCCACCCCGCTTCGACAGCTGGAGAGAGGAGTTGATCGCCCGCGCGATCGACTCCATGTTGTCCTCCACTCGCAGCAGGAAGCAGGAGACCAGCTCGCCGCGCTGCGCCTTGCCGGCGTTGAGGAAGGTCGGCGTGGCCGGCTGGAAGCGTCCGGCCATGATCTCGTCCACCAACTGCTCGGCCAGCCGCCGGTCGCCCGCGGCCAGCGCCAGGCCGACCATGCAGACCCGATCCTCGAACCGCTCCAGGTAGCGGCGGCCGTCGAAGGTCTTCAGGGTGTACGAGGTGTAGTACTTGAAGGCGCCCATGAAGGTCGGGAAGCGGAACTTCACCGCGTAGGCGCGCTTGAACAGCGACTTGACGAACTCGAAGTCGTACTGGCCCAGCACCTCGGCCTCGTAGTAGCCGTTCTCGACCAGGTAGTCCAGCTTCTCCTTCAGGGAGTGGAAGAAGACGGTGTTCTGGTTGACGTGCTGCAGGAAGTACTGGTGGGCAGCCTGCCGGTCGGCCTCGAACTGGATGTGCCCGTTCTCGTCGTAGAGGTTCAGCAGCGCGTTGAGCGCGTGGTAGTCGACGCCGGGGGCGATCTCTTCGACGCCGGTGTCAGTGAGCAGGGTGGAAGACATTGCTGAGTCCTTCGCGGACAGCCTCGACATCGTCGGAGGTGCCCATCAGTTCGAATCGGTAAAGGTGGGGAACGTGGCATTTGGCTGCCACGATGTCGCCGGCCAGGCAGTACGCCCGTCCGAAGTTGGTGTTGCCCGCCG